>NZ_JAVRCP020000011.1:0-123475 GCF_034530675.2 Nostoc sp. DedVER02 | reverse complement strand
TGCCAACATTGATGCCATTAGCGGCGAGTGGAAGGCATGAGATACTTGCAGTCTTCTAGTTTCAATGCCTTGGCTCTCCAATTTTTGCAGTACTAAGTTTAATACCTGCAATTCACCAGATAAGACAATACTTTGTTCGCCATTAATCGCTGCAATACTCAATTGTTGTGGATAATCAGCAATTAACGGTGTAATTTGTTCCAATGTGGTGAATACTGCTGCCATCCCTCCACCTTGAGGTAAGGCTTGCATCAAAGAAGCACGTTGGACAATTAATTTCAGTGCGTCTTCTAAGGAAAAAATACCAGCGATACAAGCGGCGACATATTCCCCGACACTGTGACCTACAACTGCTGTGGGACGAATACCCCAGGATAGCCATAGTTGGGCTAGGGCATATTCTATGACGAATAACGCAACTTGGGTGTATGCGGTTTGGTTGATGCGATCGCCTTCTGAGTTGTCACAGAAGATAACCGATAAAATTGACTCGCCTAGTAGAGGTTGCAGTAGGGTGTCACATTGGTCGAGGGTTTGGCGGAAACTTGGTTGAGTTTCATACAGTTGCCGACCCATATTGCGGTATTGTGAACCTTGTCCAGTGAAGAGGAAAGCAATTTTTTTGCTTTGCTGGCTGCTATGTCCGTGATGGATACTGAAATCATCGGTATCATTCAGGTAAGCTTGCAACTGTTGTTGCATTTGTTGATGGTCGGCAGCGATGATGGCGAGGCGATGCGGGAAATGAGTTCTGCCAACTTGAGATGTAAAGGTGATGTTACCAAGGACTATATCTGGATGAGATGAAAGGTACTTGATGTAGTTTTGAGCGAGTTGCTGTAGGGCTTGAGGATGTTTGGCCGACAGAGTTAATAGATGTATTGGACGCTCTGTAATTTCTTCCCCTCTGCTCCCCTGCTCCTCTGCTTCCCCTGCTCCCCCTGCCTCCCCTGCTCCCCCTGCTCCCCCTGCCTTCTCCAAAGGTGCTGCTTCTATCACCACATGAGCATTTGTACCACTCAAGCCAAAAGAACTCACTCCAGCAATTCGAGTATTGTTTTCAGAATGCCACGGTTTAGCTGTGGTAGGAATAGCTAGTGGTAGTTCTTGCCAAGGAATATGGGGGTTAGGTTGTTTGAGGTGAAGATGAGGTGGAATTTTCTGGTGCTGTAGCGATAATATTACCTTGATTACACCCGCAACTCCCGCAGCTGCTTCCAAATGACCAATGTTGGTTTTCACAGAACCAACAACCAAAGGTTCCTCAAAAGAGCGTTGTTCGCACAAAACAGAAGCTAAAGCGTTAATTTCAATTGGATCGCCCAAGGGAGTCCCCGTACCATGCGCTTCGATGTAACTTACTTGCTGTGGTGCAACCCTACTGTTAGCTAGAGCCTGACGCAGTAGTTTTTGTTGTGCAGGGCCGCTAGGTACTGTTAGTCCACCACTGGGGCCGTCGTGATTGACTGCTGAACCTTTAATCAATGCGAGGATAGAGTCACCAGCCGCCACAGCATCAGACAAACGTTTAAGTACCAACACTCCGCAGCCTTCGCCCCTGGTGTAGCCATCCGCTAAGGCATCAAAGGATTTGCAGCGTCCATCGGGTGCAACTGCGCGCATTTTGGAGAGAAAAATATTCGTGTCTGGTGACAATATCAGGTTAACTCCGCCTGCTAGAGCTTGGTCGCATTCCCCAGAACGCAGACTTTGGCAGGCTAAATGTAACGATACTAGAGATGATGAACAAGCGGTATCTACAACTAAGCTCGGCCCTTGTAAACCCAGAATATAGGAAAGGCGACCGGAAATAAAACTAAAACTGTTGCCTGTACCAAAGTAAGTGTCAATACTATTAGAGTTACCAGAATAGAGGCGTGAGTAATCATTGTTCATCACGCCAATAAATACACCTGTTTGAGTTTGCGAAAGCTGTTCGATACACTGTCCGGCATTTTCTAGGGCTTCCCAACTTACCTCTAGTAGTAAGCGTTGTTGTGGATCTGTACTAACGGCTTCTCTGGGAGAGATTTCAAAGAAGTTGGCATCGAATAAATCGATATCTTTTAAAAAACCACCATAGCGAATGTAGGATTTTCCCTCAGCATCAGGATTTGGGCTGTAATAAGCTTCCGTATCCCAACGTTCTTGGGGAATTTCCTGAATGGTATCTACACCATGCTGGAGAATTTGCCAAAAAGCATCTGGGTTATCGGCTCCCCCAGGAAAGCGACACGCCATCCCAATCACAGCGATGGGTTCTGTTTTAGCACGCTCGATCGCCTCCAACTTACCACGCATTTCTTTTAATGCCAGCAATGCGCGTTGTAGTTGATTAATGTTGTTTTGTTCTGTGTCGATTTTATTCATGCTCTGAACCCTGTCGCTAAATATCTTGGTGATTGGGATTAGATTTTTTTCATTAATTCATCAATGTTGTCCAATTCTGCCGCTAGCGATCGCTCTAGTTCTGTTTGCGAAAGCTGTTGAATATCGCTGATTTCGGCGTTGGGGCGATCGCTTTTTGGTGATGGAGATGCAGTTTTCACATCCAAGACATCGTTAGTCAGATATTTAGTTAAGGTTTCTAAGGTGGGATAATCAAATAACAAGGTGGTTGGCAACGAAGACTCCAGACTTGATTGCAGGCGATTTCTCAACTCGATTGCCATGAGTGAATCTAATCCCACTTCAAATAAACGCTGACGCGGTTGCAGTTCCTCAGATGAATTGAGCCGTAAGATTTTCGCTACTTCGTCACGGATGTAATTAAATAAAATTTGCTGAATATCTGCGGGATGAGCCTCCTGGAGTTGTCGTAAAATATCTGGTTTCGCTGCTAAAACTGGCTGTGCAGTCTCTTGGGTTTGCCTTGAATCAACAAACTCACTCAGCAAAGGCGGTACTTTTTGGGTGTAGTAGTGGAGGATAAACTTTGACCAGCGCACTGGTAAAACCGCAACTTGTCCAGAATTGGCTTGATGCGTCAATGCTGCCAAGATTTGTAATCCTTGTTGGGGTAAAATTTTCTCTACTCCCACTGGAGAACCCGTAGAGGTTGCAGCCATTCCCACTTCCGCCCACGCCCCCCAGTTGATACTCAATCCCGCCAGCCCTTGGGAGCGACGATAATCGGCTAACCCATCAAGAAAGGCGTTTGCTGCTGCGTAGTTTGCTTGTCCTGCGGTTCCCAGCACTGAAGCAACGGAGGAGAACAACACAAATAATTCCAAAGGTTTATCTTGAGTCAGGATATGCAGATTCCAAGCACCCTGTACTTTCGGAGCCATTACCCTAGTAAATCGCTCCCAGGTTTGTTGGAGTAAAATCCCATCGTCTAGAATTCCGGCTGCATGGATAACACCTCGTAAGGGAAACTGAGGTTCAATGCTGTTGAGTACGGTTTGTACTTGTTCAAGTTGTGTAATATCTGCTTGGGCGACTGTAACTTGCACGCCAGCGTTTTCCCAGGATGCGATCGCACTTTTAGCTTTATCAGATGGCGATCGCCTACCCACTAATACTAAATGTTGCACACCTCGTTCAACCAACCAATTCGCCACTGTTAACCCCAGTCCTCCTAGTCCGCCTGTAATCAGGTAAGTCCCAAGGGAAGGGTTAAAGGAAGCAGAGAAATCTATGGTGTTGGGAATGCGTTGCAAACGGGAGACGTAGCGCTGATTTCCCCGTAAGGCGACTTGTTCGCCCAATTCTGGATGAGAAAGTTCTGCCCACAACTGAGTTGCGGCTTCTACAGTTGAACTTTGGGGATCTAAATCAATTAGCCCTGCAAAAACTTCGCTATATTCTGTTGCTATAACTCGCCCCAATCCCCAGAGAGGTGTTTGAGACAGGGCGATTTCAGATTGTAGATTAATTGACTGGCTACCCCTAGAAATCAACCACAGCCTAGCAGTCTGCCAACCCAAAAATGCTAAGTGAGGGCTGGGTAAAGGGGAAAGGGAAAAGGGTAAGGGATTTAAACCCTTTCCCCCTTCCCCCTTACCCTTTACCCCACCAAGGGAACTTGGCGTACTACTAGCTAGTGGGAAATTTATCCGAGCTAAGGCTTGAGTTAAATGTAAAACACTACCACAGACACGAATTTGTGTAGAATCTAGCAAATCTCCAGTAGCCAAACTCCACAAATGTACAATGTGGAGAGCTATTCCTGGTTTAATTGAGACTTCTTGAAGCAGTTGGTCGAAATGCTGGGGTTCGGCTGGATTGATGTAAATTTTACCTTCTTTTAAAGATTGGTAAGTAGAACCAGGGATGACTGCCACACAGGATTTACCTTCTGCCTGTAACAATTTCACCAATTCTGCGCCTACACCATCTTCATCAATTAGAAGTATCCAATATTGCTGTTGTGCTACTAAAGATGACTGTGTAATTGTTCTTTCTTGGAGTTGCCAAGTGATTTGATAAAGCCAGTCTTGGAGATTTGGTTGCTTGAGTAATGCTTGCTGTGGCGATCGCTTTAAACAGAGTTCCGAGAATTGAGCGATCGCTTGTCCAGATTCATCTAATAATTGTACATCTCCTACTATCACCTCTGGATTACTGGTTTGCAAGCGGGCGTAACACCATAATGGCTGACTCAAATCCAGATTCTGCCAGAGATGAAAGCCACCTAAACTAATCGGTACATAAACATCAGCATCTCGAATCTCTGCTGGTAAAGTACCTCCCAACAGTCTCAAACAAGAATCTATCAGCCCCGGATGTAATGGATATAACTTAGTCTCTGATTCACAACCCGGTGGTAGTTGCATCTGACAGATGGCTTCCCCATCTCGTCGCCAGAAATCACCAATCCATTGAAAACTTACACCCAAATCTAGCCCAGCATCTCCGACATCCTGATAAAATACCTGCGAACCAGTCGATTTTTCAGGACAACGCGCCTGTATTTCTGCCCAAGACCAAGTTTCTCTCGTAGCAGACAAGGTAGATAACTCACCAGTTGCATGGAGACACCATTGTTCATCGCTTTCTAGGCTGAATAGTTCAAAGGTGTAGTTCTGATTTTTGCCCAGTTGCAAAATCAATTGCACTTTGACGCTGCTATCTTCAGGTATAAATAAAGGCTCTCGAAACGTAATCTGTTGAAGAGACACTGCATTAGTTCCGAAAATCTGCTTACCTGCTAGGGTCAACATAGCAATATAAGATGCTCCTGGTGCAACTATCGACCCGTAGATACGATGCTCGGCTAGAAAGGGTAAGTTATCTGTGTGGAATTCGCTCTCAAATACTAGACTCTTGAAGAGTGGAGAATGTAGGCGTTGTCCTAACAGGGGATGCAATTGTGAGTGTACTACTAGTTTTTTGGTAGTGCTTTCAAACCAGTAGCGTTGGTGCTGCCAAGGATAGTTGGGTAATATTACTTTATTTCGTGTATAGTCGTTCTCGAATCCGAGCCAATCAATTTCTACTCCCTGGAGATATAACTGGCTCAGACTTTCTAAAATTTGTTGCCAATCTTCTTTGCCTTTGCGTAGCGAAGTCAGCCATAAACCCTCACTTTCCAACTCTTCTGGACAATCTCGCCGTGCCATGCCGATTAAAGTAGGATGAGAACCGACTTCTAAAAATACTTCGTAACCTCTGGTATAAAGTGCTGACATCCCTTGAGCAAAATGAACACTGGCTTGGATATGCTCAACCCAATAGCTGGCACTAGACATCTCTGCATTAGTTATCAACTTCCCACTAACATTAGAAATGATTTCCAGTTTGGGGGAATGATAGGCGATTTGCTGGGCAACTTGCTCAAACTCTGCCAACATTGATGCCATTAGCGGCGAGTGGAAAGCATGAGATACTTGCAAAATTCGCGTTTCGATGCCTTGACTTTCTAGTTTTTGCAAAACTACTGTTAATGCCTGCATCTCGCCTGAGATAACTAAATTTTGCTGTCCGTTATAGGCAGCAATGCTCAGTTGTTGAGGATAGAGGGCAATCAAGGGTTTTACAACTTCTACACCAGCAAAGACCGCAGCCATACCTCCTGTTTGCGGTAATGCTTGCATCAGGCGGGCGCGGTGGGCAATCAATTTCAATCCGTCCTCAAGGGAGAAAATACCAGCCACACAAGCAGCCACATATTCCCCGACACTGTGACCAAGCACCGCAGACGGACGGATACCCCAAGAAATCCAGAGTTGTGCCAAGGCGTATTCTAGGACAAATAAGGCTGGTTGAGTGTAGGCGGTTTGATCGAGGAGTGGATTTTCTGTGGTGTCAGCAAAGATGACTGATAGGATGGATTTGTTTAGTAAGGGTTGGAGAATGCGATCGCATTCATCCAATATCCAACGAAAACCAGGTTGGGTTTCATACAGTTGTCTTCCCATCCCTACATATTGCGACCCTTGCCCAGTAAATAAAAAAGCGCATCTGGTGAAATTACCACTATCTACTTGATAGTCATACTCTGCTTCTTCCAGCTTTGCTTGCATCTCGGTATGAGATGAGGCAACAACAGCCAAACGATGAGAAAAATGAGAACGTCCAACTAGGGCAGTGTGGGTAATATTAGCCAAAGGAATATCGCCATGCTTGCCCAAATAGTCGATGTATTCTTCAGCTAATTGCCGCAGAGAATTGGGATGTTTAGCAGAAAGGCAGAGTAAGTGTAAAGGACGCTCAATTGTAATTTCTGCTCCCCTGCTCCCCTGCTCCCCTGCTCCCCTGCTGCCTAAACGGTAATCTTCGGACGCAAAAAGAGTAATCGGTGCTTCTTGTACAATCATATGAGCATTAGTACCACTCATCCCAAAAGAACTCACCCCAGCAATTCGCGCCGAGTCCTTAACTACCCAAGATTGCCCAGATGTAGGGATACTCAATGGCAATTGCTCCCAAGCAATCATCGGATTAGGTTGTTGCAAGTGCAGGTGTGGCGGAATTTCTTGATGCTGTAGAGCCAAAACAACCTTCATCAAACCCGCTACCCCAGCAGCCGCTTCCAAATGACCAATGTTAGTTTTAACGGAACTAATTACTAGTGGCTGTTCAAAAGAACGTCCTGCACAGAGTACAGATGCTAATGCACCAACCTCAATCGGATCTCCCAAAGATGTGCCAGTCCCATGAGCTTCGATATAATTGACCTGCTGGGCTTCTACATTGGCGTTAGCTAATGCTTGATGTAACAATTCTTGTTGTGCTGTTGTACTGGGGACAGTAAAACCACTGCTACGTCCATCATGATTCACTGCTGAACCCCGAATTACTGCCAAGATTGGGTCATTATCAGCTAAAGCTTCAGAGAGTCGTTTCAGGACAACTACACCACATCCCTCTCCGCGAACAAAGCCATTAGCTGAAGCATCAAAGGTTTTACAGCGTCCATCGGCAGCTACAGCCTTGGATTTTGATAAGAAAATATTCGTCTCCGGCAGAAGTATCAGGTTTACGCCACCCGCCAACGCTAAATTGCACTCTCCACGCCGCAGGCTTTGAACTGCTAAATGAATGCTAACCAGCGAGGACGAGCAAGCAGTATCCACTACCAAGCTAGGCCCGCGCAGCCCTAAGCTATGAGATATCCTCCCTGCCGCCGCACTACCAATACCGCCAGTACCGTAATAAGCATCAATTGTTTCTGGGTTTTTGTGCTGAATTTGCAGTTGCATATACTCGTTGGAAATCAGCCCTATGAACACACCTGTCTGACTTCCGACAAGATTCTGTGGCGCAACAGCCGCATTTTCTAAAGCTTCCCAACTTACTTCTAACAGTATGCGTTGTTGGGGGTCGAGGCTGATGGCTTCACGGGGACTGATACCGAAAAATTGCGCGTCAAATTGGTCAATGTCTGCAATAAATCCCCCGTGACGAGTGTACATTTTACCTGGTGTTTCTGGCTCTGAGTCAAAGTAATTATCTAAGTTCCAGCGTTGCGAGGGAATTTCTGTAATTGCATCGATACCTTTTTGGAGGATTTCCCAGAATTGTTGGGGATTATTTGCGCCTCCAGGAAAGCGACAACCCATACCAATAATAGCGATATCTTCAGTAGAGACGCGATTAATCGCGTCTTTACAAGATTGGGGGAGGTTTTCATGGTTGGTTGTGGAAGAATCTAAACCCAAAACTTCCCTACCCAAGTGTTCTGTGAGCGTGGCAATTGTGGGATAATCAAATGCCAAGGTAGCGGCTAGGGAATAAGAATGTCCTAGTTGCGTTTGAATGCGGTTTTTTAACTCAATTGCCATTAGAGATTTCATCCCCAAGGTAGCAAACCCCTCGTTTGGGTTGAGTTTCTCTGTTGGTTCTAGTCCTAGAACAGTTACTACCTCAGTTTGCACGTAGGCTTGTAGTTTTTCCCAACGCTGACTAGCTGACACCTCCTCCAGGTTAAGGTTTTGCCAGAGTGGAGATGTGAAATTTTGCGCTTCTGGTGGCTGAATCTCTACGTCAGGTTTTTGCTGCGGTTCTATCCAGTAACGCTTTCTCTGAAAGGGGTAAGTTGGCAGTTCTGTGCGTTGGCGTTGGTAATCTCTGTCAAATTCTGCCCAGTCAATGTCTACTCCCTGTATGTAAAGATGACTAAGGGTTTGTAATACCTGCTGCCAATCTTCAAATCCTTCTTTCAGGGAAGATAACCAAATTTCCTCGCTTTGGGGTCGATATCGCTTACCTGCTTCCGTTAAGGTCGAACTCGGCCCTAATTCTAGGAACAGGTTACAACCTTGAGCAATTAGGGTATCAACTGCCGTTGAAAATTGTAATGTATCTCGTAGATGATTACGCCAATGTTGGGGTGCGATCGCCTCCACTAATTTCCCAGTCACACTAGAAACCCAATTTATCTGCGGTGGGTTATAGGTGAATGTGGTGGCCAGTTCCTCCATTGCATCCAATATTGGCTCTACAACTGGAGAGTGAAAAGCTTGATTTATCTTCAGCTTGAGAAAAGCTATACCCTCACTTTTCAACTGTTGAAGAATTTGCTGCACAGCCTGACTTTCACCAGCAATCAAGATTTCTTCTTGGCCATGAATGGCAGCGATACCAACTTGATGCTGATAGGTTGAGAGGATTTCTGTTACCTTATTTAATGAGGTATATACCCAAGCCATAGCCCCAGTTTGCGGTAACTGCTGCATCAGTTGTCCCCGCTTTGCCACTAAAATTAAGGCATCTTCCAAGCTAAGAACACCTGCAACACAAGCAGCTACATATTCACCTAAGCTGTAGCCCATGACACAATGCGCCTTAATTCCCCAGGAACGCCACATTTCTGCTAAGGCGAACTCTAGGGCAAACAAAGCAGGTTGAGTGTAAACGGTTTCGTGTAGTAATAGTTTGCTACCAGATTCAGGATAGAGTATTGATAATAGCGATTTGTTTAAATGAGGGGTGAGTAGGCGATCGCAATGTTCCAGCACCTCACGAAATACAGGTTGTGTATCGTAGAGTTGACGACCCATATCAACGTATTGCGTTCCCTGTCCTGTAAACAAGAATCCAACTTTAGTAGAGTTCTGTTGACCATAAAACCATTCTCCCGGCTCTTGTCCACTGGCGAAGGCTAATAATTCTTGTTGCAAGCCCTCCAATGTATCCGCCGGGATAGCCAAGCGGTGTTTCAATGCTGCTCTACCTACATTCGCCGAGTAGCAAATATCCGACAGAGAAATATTGACAGATTTAGCAACATGTGTATTATAAAGACTAGCTAATTCTCGTAATGCCTTTTCACTATTAGCTGATAGCGTCAACAGATGTAACGGTCTTTCTATTAATTTTGAATTTTGTTCGCCCTTGGCGTTCCCGAAGGGTATTTTGAATTTTGAATTATTAACCGGTGGTTCTTCTAAAACAAGATGGGCATTAGTTCCCCCCAAACCGAAGGAATTGATTCCAGCTAAACGAGGTGTATCGTTCAATTCCCAAGGACTTGCTGTGGTGGGAATAATAAAGGGAAAATCATCCTCAATGTCTGGATTTAGGGTTTGAAAATGAAGGTGTGGTGGAATTTCTTGATGTTGGAAACACAGTAAAACTTTAATTAAAGCAGCAATTCCCGCAGCCGGTTCTAAATGTCCAATGTTGGTTTTAACAGAACTGAGAAAACACGGTAGACTACCCCCCTCTGGTCGCAAAACTGCTTTGAGGGCGCTGGCTTCCGTCACATCAGCCAAAGGTGTGCCGACTCCGTGGGCTTCAATATAGCTAATTTGTTGTGGTTCAACTCCAGCATTCGCCAACGCCTGACTGATAACTGACTGCTGTGCTAGTTGATTGGGTGCAGTCAAGTTTTTCCCAAAGCCATTTTGATTAACGGCTGAACCCCGGATAATCCCTAAAATCTGGTCTTTGTCCCTAATGGCATCTTCTAGACGCTTGAGCAAAACTAAACCGCAACCTTCACCCCGCACGTAACCATCAGCCCCCGCATCAAAACTTTTGCAACAATTATCAGATGTCATCATCCAAGCTTGGGATAATGCGATGTTAGCTTTGGGTGACAAAATCAGGTTAACAGCGCCTACCAAAGCTTGGTCAATTTCTCTTGTTTGCAGACTTTGACAGGCAAGATGGATGGCAACCAAGGATGAAGAACAGCCAGTGTCTAATGCTAGACTCGGCCCTTGCCAACCAAAGAAGTAAGACAGGCGATTCACTGTTGTACAGAGGGCATTGCCTGTCACAAAATAAGCATTTAGTTGCGTCAAATCCTCAAAGCAAACATTGGCATAATCGTTGCTACCAATGCCTATGTATACTCCGGTTTGACTTCCTGAAACTTGCTGCGGATTTAAACCAGCATTTTCTAAAGTCTCCCAAGCTACCTCTAGTAACAAACGCTGCTGCGGGTCTGTACTTGCGGCTTCACCGGGAGAAATGCCGAAGAATTTAGCGTCAAACTGGTCTACATTTTCCAGAAACCCTCCCCAACGGCTATTCATCGTTCCAGGGGTCGCCAAATCAGGGTCGTAGAGGTCATCCACTGACCAACGATTGGCGGGAACTTGTGTAACAGCATTCATTCCATCCCGTAGCATTTGCCAGAAAGCAGCAGGATTTTTCGCCCCAGGAAATCGGCATCCCATACCAATAACAGCAATGCCTACGGCAGGCAAAGCTAACGCTTCCTTGTTGTATTGTTGTTTAGTGTTCTTCATAACAGGGGGAACTGGCAATTGGGGACTGGGGACTAGTATTTTGACTCAGCACTCTTAGAAGATGTTTTAAAAGTCATGATTGATGTATCAAATATTTTTACCTCACCCTAACCCTCCCTTTATAAAAGGGAGGAAACTAGATTATTTTCTGGTTTCCCCCCTTTATAAGGGGGGATTAAGGGGGGTAATCATTCTATTAAAATCACAGTCAACCACTTTTAAAACATCCTCTTAACTCTTGTACAGACGCGATTAATCGCATCTCAGCACTTTTCACCCTTGCTGTATCTTGATTTCAGCAAGTAAGTCTACAAGTTCTTGAATGTTCTTAACACTGCCAAGTTTGGTTCTAGGAACTTTCACTTTTAACTCTCTCATCGAAGCTGAGGCAATCTCTACTGCATCTAAACTGGTAGCACCCAAATCGCGCATTGACTTTGTTGGGTCGATGTTTGCGTTTTCTAAACCTTCAATGTTCAAGCGCATGTGTTTGGTAACTACACTCAGGACTTGTTGCTCAACTGTTTGTTGCACCATGATTTTTCTCCTAATCTCAAAAAAGAATAATTAAACTTAAATGCCGATAAAATCTACTGTTATTGTTAGGAAATATACATATCTTTGACAATAGATTGAGTGTCGGGATGATTAAAACATACAGTATGCATTAGATGTTCGCGGGACATAGCCTCTTGTAAAGCACGTTGGCGGGGGAGTGCCAAAGTATCTTTGAGCATTTCCAATACATGCTTGGGTTTTTCGGCAATGTTGCGAGCGATATCCATCGCTACTTCCATTACTTGTTGTTTGGGAACGACATCATTAAATAGTCCTCTTCCCTGTAGTTCTCTACCTTTGTAAAGTTTGGCAGTAAGGATCATTTCATGGGCGAATAATGGCCCAACTAATGATGGAAGTAAAGATGTTGTTCCCATGCCAGGGGTAAATCCTAATCCAGCAAAATTCACGCCATAGCGACTTTCTTCTGCTGCTATAATTACATCACAACATAAGGCAATTAATAATCCTCCTCCTACCGCGTGTCCTTCCATTACTGCGATTACGGGAACGGGAAAGCGTAATAGTTGTGCTGGTAGTAAGAGGTCTTTAACTTCTGTGTCACCACGCAGTAATTTTTGCAGTACATCTAAGCTAGCACCACCACAAAAAACATCAAGAAGACCTGTTAGTAATAGTACCTTTAAATGCGGAGTGTTGGCGCATTCTGCTAATGCTTTTAAGAATTTCTCAACTAACTCATCTGTAAGTCTATTATCGTTTTGTGGATCGTTTAAGTTGATTTGACAAATCCCATCTTCTAAACATGAAAGAGTTACAATTTCGGACATAATACTAATTTGTAGTTCGTAATTAAGAGAGTCAGAATCTAGCTTTATATTTGTAAGCTTATTTGGGATAATTAGTGTTATTCCTCCTATATTTTTGAAACCAGGGTGGTGAATAGCCTTCACTAAATTGATGGATGGCTGTGGTAATTTGGGGTTGTTCTAACCATTTTTGTAGGCGTTGCATGGCGAATTCGGTTTGGTGTCGCAAATCTTGACCGATAAATGTGTCAAAATATTGTTTGCTTTGGGCGATCGCTTCCGGTGAGGAATAAAATAAACGTTGAATCTGGCGGTTGAGTGTATCGTTCATCCCATCATGAGCAATTTCGTCCACCAATCCCATATTTTTGGCTTCATTTCCATCAATACCTCTAGAACTAACGGTGAGATATTTCACCTGGGAGGAGGAAAGACGACACAATAAAAAGGGCGTAATGACAGCAGGAATCATCCCCACCAACACTTCTGACAACATGAATAGAACATTTTCCTCGGCGAGTACGATGTCGGAGGCGGCGACTATACCCACGCCACCACCTGTAACATTACCTATCACACAGGTAATGACTGGTTTAGGAGAACTATAAATTAGTAACAGGCAATCACGAAAGACTTGCAGTGGCGCTAAATTAGGACGGGAACCATTGGCAAAGATGGCGTTAAAATCCATCCCTGTACAAAAGTCAGCGCCCATACTAGAAATTACAATAACTCGACAGGTAGGCTCGGCGATCGCATTTTGCAAAGCTTGATAAAACTCTGCCAACATCTCGCCGTTCAAAGCATTACCAGCTTCTGGTGCTGATAATGTGATGTGAGCGACTCCTGAATCTATTTGATACTCAATTGCTTTTAACTTTAGCTCCATTCGTATTGCCTGTAGTAATTTTTTACCTGTTTTAATACCAACAGTTCTTGTCCGGCGTAGAGTTTTTCATAAGCTTCTTGGAAACTGTCTCTTTTGGGCTGATAATCAGGCGCATCAATATATTTTTCTCGTGCGTATTCCAAAAGTTCGTATTCCATCAGAGATAATGGCAAACGTTCTTGCAAATGACGGTCAATATCCAAAGAACGGATGTATTCAATTGCACCCGGACTGACAGTGCCGTGATAAAATTCGCCTTGACAACCAGAACCATAGGCAAAAATCGAAATGCGATCGCCTGCGTGTAAATCCTGAGCATGATGTAACAAACTCAGCAAACACAAGAAAGTAGATGAGCCATAGGTACTACCTACCTGCTGGGCGAAGTAAATCCCTTCTTGTACCTTTTTTTGATAATTCTCCTCATAGATTTTCGAGTCGTTAACGTCAAATAAACTCAGCAAAGTCCGATGTGCTTGTAAGGGCATTCCCGGAAATGGTGTGTGATAAATGTGCTTTTGGAAATCTTTGTCATAATCTACTACCCCCACAAGTTTTTCATAGTGGGTGTAAGAGGCTTCCAAAGCGTCTAAGTAAGAGTAAAGACTGGTTTGATTGTCGCCAATTTCGACTCTCGCAGTCGGACGGAAGGTATCAGAAATTTCGTCAGTCCAAAAGCCTGCGGGATGCAAGTCAATTTCAAATACCTTGGGGTCGGTACTAATTAGCATAGCAATAGCCGCACCACCGCCAATAAAATTATCACGGTCATCAAGGTGGGGACGGCTATAGTCACAGCCGATAACTAATGCCTTTTTACCAGGGGTAAGTCCTCCTTGCAGCCACATTGCTGCGGTTTTGACGGCTGCTGTCAAGCTGTAGCAGGCGTGTTTTAGTTCAAAGCTGCGGCAATTAGGAGGTAAATTACAATACCGATGTACCCAAGTAGATACAGGTTTGCCAAAATCCACAGCCGATTCTGTCGCCACAATCAACAGTTCGATATCCCGTGCATCTTCTGGGGAAAGTAGCCGCTTGGCAGCATTCACCGATAAGGTGACTGTATCTTCGTAGGCAGGAATTACAGAACGTGTCTTTACTTTTACTTGCTTAGACACGTAATCCAAATCTTTACCTTGTAAATTAGCTAATTCCAGGGCATCAGCACAGAAACGCCCAGCGTATAAATTAATTTTCTCGATTCCTACTCGTTGCATAAATTTTCCTCCTTTTTGCTAAAGGATCTGATAACTGCCGGATCGAGCCAGTACCGCTTCCGTTGAAAGGGATAAGTCGGCAAGACCACACGATGACGCTGATATCCTTGTTCAAACCTTTGCCAATCAATTGCTACACCGTTGATATAAAGTGCAATCAGGCTATGTAATAATACTGTCCAATCATCAATAGACTTCTTGCATAAGTCGGGAAAAGGGGAAGGGGAAAGGGGAAAAAGTTCTGTATTATTCCCTTCCCCTTTAACCTTTACTCTTTGCCCCCCTGTTGCAAAAGTGCTTTTTCCAAGAGGTCTAATGGATTGTAACCAAGTGCCGTGCTGTTGGATCTCCGATAATTTGGGGTCAGAACCAATTTCTAAGAAGAAATTGCACCCTTTTTGTGTAAGGGCTAACATTGCTCCTTTAAATAACGTTGGTGCTTGCCAGCATCGTCTCCAGTGGTCAACGTCTGGGATATAGTCAGCAGCTAACAGTTGCCCATAGAAGGTTGAAACCATCGGAATTTGGGGTACTTGAAATTTCACCTGCTTGGCAATCGGCTCGAATTCTGCCCACGATTCCTGCTGAGTAATTAACCGTAAACCATCTTCCAGACTGAACACGCCAGCCACACAAGCGGCGGTATACTCACCAACTCCGCCACCCATGACTGCACTAGGTTGTACGCCCCAACTGCGCCAAAGTTGGGCTAAGGCGTATCCCAAGGCGAATACAGCAGGACGAGCGTAACGGGGTTGTGTTAACAGTGATTCATCTTCGAGGATTGCAAGTAGGGATTGTTGCAGATGAGGTTGTAGGAGGCGATCGCAATCTTCTATAATTTGGCGAAACTGCGGCTGGGTTTCGTAAAGCTGCTTACCTATACCAACATACTGGAAACCTTCACCAGCAAAGATAAAAGCGACTTTTGGCTGACGTTGAGTATCTACCTTGCCGTACAGTATATCAAGAGTTTGTTTTCCGGCGTTGAAAGCAGCGAGGATGTCTCGTAACTGCGCCTGAGAGTTAACTATAAATGCTAGACGATGAGCAAAATGGCTGCGTCCTACATTAGCGGTATAGCAGATATCAGCCAAGCGATCGCCTGTATTTTCCTGTAAATATTGGTGGTAACGACCAATCAAGTTTTGCAAAGCTGATTCACTTTTTGCTGACAGCGTGAGTAGATGCAAAGGACGCTCAATTAATTTTGAATTTTGAATTTTGAATTTTGAATTGTTAGTTGGTGCTTCTTCCACAATTGCATGAACATTAGTCCCACCAAACCCAAAAGAACTAATTCCTGCCAATCGCGGTTGCTCTCCTCGTTTCCACAGTTGTAAGGAGGTGGGAATTTGTAGCTGGGTTTGCTCCAAATTCAACACGGGATTGATAGTTTGCAAGTTGAGGTGAGGAGGAATCTGTTCTCGATGCAACAGCAGCACTAGTTTAATGAAACCAGCTATCCCTGCGGCTGCTTCTAAGTGACCAATATTAGTTTTCACAGAACTAATCCGGCAAGGCTGATTGTCAGTACGACCTTCCTTAAGTACTGTCCACAGGGATTCTACTTCAATGGCATCACCCAAAGCTGTGCCTGTACCGTGGGCTTCAACGTAGCTAATCTGGTCTGGGGTGACGGCAGCATTTTGTAAAGCTTGGCGAATTACAGCTTGTTGGGCTAAACCATTAGGGGCAGTTAAACCATTGCTGCGTCCATCTTGATTGACAGCAGAACCACGCACCAGAGCCAGAATATGGTCGCCATCTTTGAGAGCATCGGATAAACGTTTGAGTACAACTACGCCACAGCCTTCTCCCCGGACATAACCATCAGCTCGCTTGTCAAATGTTTTGCAGTGTCCATCAGCAGCCATCATCCCAGCTTGGGAGCAGGCAACGGTAGTTAGTGGTGAGAGGATGATATTTACACCCCCTGCTAATGCCAGATCGCATTTACCGTTCCGCAAACTTTGACAGGCTAAATCAACTGCAACCAAGGAAGAAGAACAAGCGGTATCAACTGCCATGCTTGGCCCGCGTAAATCTAAGAGATAGGAAAGACGGTTAGCTGCAATACTCAAAGCCATCCCCGTACCGCCCCGTGGAGGTGGCTCTAGTTGTAGTGTGAAGTAATCCCAAGTGCTGATACCTGTGAATACTCCTGTTTGACTACCCGCCAGTTGGTCACAACTATAGCCTGCGTGTTCCAAAGCTTCCCAGGAAACCTCTAAGAGTAGGCGTTGCTGGGGGTCTATGCTACGGGCTTCGCTGGCAGAGATCCCAAAAAATTGGGGGTCAAAGTGGTCTACATGATTGATGAAGCCACCCCAGCGAGTATTCATCGTACCAGGGAAAGACAAGTCTGGATCGTAAAATTCATCTACATCCCAGCGATCGCGGGGTACTTCTCGAATAGCATCTGTACCATTACACAAGAGTTGCCAGAAACTTTCTAAATCATCTGCCCCAGGGAATCTACAACTCATCCCCACAACAGCAATTGCTTCTGTAGGTGATAATTCCCGACTCTCCACAGTCGGCGGTAATGCGTTTGTCGCAAATATCCCCAGTTCTTTACCTAAATACTCTGTCAAATTTGAGATGCTGGGATAGTCAAAAATCAAAGCTGCGGGTAAAGTTTTATCTACCAACTTTCCGAGAGCATTTCGCAATTCTACCGCCATCAAGGAATCCATACCCATTTCTTGCAAGGGGCGTTCCGCATCGATGGGGCGGCTAGTATCTAACCTCAGCACTCTCACGACTTGGGCTTGTACGGCTGACATCAACAATTCCCGGCGATCGCTTACTGGTGTAGATTCCAATTGCCGTAGTAAGAGGGGCTGAGATGGTGATTGACTTACCTTGGTAGTAAATTGCTGCAACAATGGTAGTTGCACAGCTGTAGAGAATTTATCCCAGGCGATCGGCACGACTCCGGCTTGAGTTTTCCCTTGTTTAAGGAGTTCTTCTAAGGCTTGCAATCCCTGTTCTGGAGTAATGTAACTAACTCCGTTCTCAGTACTCCACAGGTTGCGATTATTTAATTGGGCTGCCATACCCGCATCAGACCAAGGCCCCCAATTGATACTCAAAGCAGGTAAGCCTTGATGTCGTCGATAGTGAGCCAGTGTATCTAAATACATATTGGCGGCGGCGTAGTTCCCTTGACCTGGGGAGCCAACTAAAGAAGCCACCGACGAAAACATAACGAAAAAATCTAAGGGACAGTCGCGGCTGAGAAGATGCAAATTCCAAGCCCCATCGACTTTGGGAGCTAATACTTTGGCGAATCGTTCCCAAGTTTGTCGCAGTAGTATGCCATCGTCTAATACTCCTGCTGCATGGATAATGCCGCGTAAGGGATAATTCAGGTTTAGTAGGATTGTGCTAAGTTCAGCTTGATTAGTAACATCTGCTAAGGCAACCTGAATGTGTGCGCCCTCCTGTTCCATCTCCTGAATAGCTGCTTGTGCTTGTTCTCCAGGAGGACGACGGCTGAGTAATAACAGATGACGCGCCCCCTTTTCTACCAACCAACGGGCTACCCGTAATCCCAAAGCACCCAATCCACCTGTAATTAAGTACGTACCATCGGTTTGGAGGTTTAAAGGTGAGGTGATTGTTGAGGTAGTCCGCGCCAGTCGAGGTACATAACGCTGCTGTTGGCGAAAAGCTAGTTGATTTTCTTGGGTATTTGATTGAGATAGTTCGGCGGCCAGTAGGTTAGCTGCTTCCTCTGGAGTGCTTTCTGGGTCTATATCTATAATGCCTCCCCAGATTTCGCTAAACTCCATTGCTATGACTCGACTCATACCCCAAAGCGGTGCTGTGGCGATCGCCAATTCTTTGCTAATTTCCCCTACTAGTTGTGCGCCTTGGGTTACTACCCACAATCTGACTGCTGGTAATTCTACCTGTGCCAAGGCTTGTAGTAAGTCTAGTATGCTACCTAACTGTTCAGTGTTATCCAAACTCCACAGATGGACAATCTGTAAGTTGGAGACTTTAGAGAGGCGATGAATCGCGTCTGTACAAGACGCATCTGTAGAATAAACTAGGGTGGTGGCGTGTCCTTGGTCTTGTAGTATGCGTTCTAGGGTTTCACCGATGCCGAAGCGATCGCTAAAAATTAACCAATGGGTAGGAGCAATGGTTTGCTGTTTGGTTAATAATGGTTGGGGTTGCCATTGGATTTCATATAGCCAATCTGAAATTTCTGAAGCGGTGGTGGAAATAACATTCGGCTGTATTGGCTCAATCCAGTAGCGTTTGCGTTGCCAAGGATAAGTTGGTAACTGTACAAATTTGCCACCGTTGGGATACAAGTTATCCCAGTTAACTTTATGTCCTAAAGTGTAGAGTTTGGCTAATGACCTGAACCTGGCTGTAGAATCTCCCCGCCGCATCGTTGGTAAGACTGTTCCCTGCTTTTGACTGAGGCACTCTAGCATATCTTTGGCGAGGACAGAATGGGGAGCAACTTCTACAAACAAGTCGTATCCAGCTTCAATAAGATTATCCATTGCCTCGGCAAACCGTACAGATTGCCGCATATTCCGCCCCCAATAAGCAGCGTCAAAAAGAGGCAGAGGGGAATCTTCTGGTTGACAACTAACAGTGGAGAAAATCTGTAAATATGGCGATTTTGGCTGAATATCTTGGATAATTTTCTCTAATTCTCGACTGTAGTCATCCATCTGCGGGCAGTGAAAAGCGTAATTCACTGGTAGGCGGCGACAGAATATCCCTTGCTGTTCGACTTTTTCTAGGATAATTTCAATTGCCTCAGCTGCACCGGAGATGACTGTTGAAGAAGGACTGTTGATAGCTGCGATCGCTATTTTGTCTTGATAGGGTGCAATCAGTTCTGCCACTGCTTTCTCTGGCAAATGCAGCATTGCCATTTTGCCGTACCCTGTTGCTTGCTGCATCAGTTTGGCACGTTGCACCACAATCCACAAAGCATCTGTCAAAGTCAACACACCCGCCACGTAAGCAGCTGTAATTTCGCCGACGCTGTGACCTACAACTGCACTCGGTTCCACACCCCAAGCCTGCCACAGCGCCACCAGTGCCACTTGCAGAGATAAAATCGCAGGTTGAGCAATTTCCGTTTCATCCAAACGGGATTTCTCTGGCGGTGCTGACAGTTCGGCAATCAGCGACCAAGAAGTATAAGATTGGATGATGCGATCGCACTCCTCCAAAGCCTCCCGAAATACAGGTTCCTGCGTCAATAGTTCTTGCCCCATACCCAGCCATTGAGAACCCTGTCCAGAAAACACAAAGGCAACTTGCTGGCGACGGCTAGAACCTTGATATCCCCAATTAACAATAGAATTGGGAATATCTTCGATAAAATCATGAAGTTGATTCGCTAATTCTTCCGCCGAATTTCCCACCAACCCCAAACGATATTCGTAATGAACCCGCCGCAAACTAGCTGTATAACAAATATCCTCAAGCTGTAGCGAACCTGATAACAATTCTCGGTATGCTTTAGCTATTTCTTTCAGAGCCTCCGGGCTTTTAGCAGACAAAGGTAAAAGATAAACGCGATCGCTTTCATCATTCCCCTTGTCCCCTTGTCCCCTTGTCCCCTTGTCCTCTTCAACCGATACTCCTTCCAAAACCACATGAGCATTAGTCCCACTCATCCCAAAGGAGCTAACCCCAGCCAGCAGTCGCTCTGAAGTCCAGGGAGTAAGCTGAGTCGGAATAACTAATGGTAATTCCTGCCAATCGATATGCGGATTTGCTTGTTTGAAATGTAGGTGTGGTGGAATTTGTCGATGCTGTAAAGCCAGAACTACTTTTATAATTCCAGCAATCCCAGCAGCGGCCTCTAAATGTCCGATATTTGTCTTGACAGAACCAACAATTAATGCATTATCTTGACTCCTGTCAGCACAAAGTACCGATCCTAAAGCACGAATCTCTATGGGGTCGCCTAAGACGGTTCCCGTACCGTGGGCTTCCACATAACCAATTTCCTGGGGTTGTACTGCCGCCGCCGCTAATGCTTGGCGAATCACTGCTTGTTGAGCCGAGCCGTTGGGGGCAGTCATACCGTTGCTGCGTCCGTCTTGATTGACAGCGGAACCGCGAATCAAACCAAGAATGCGATCGCCATCTGCTAAAGCATCCCGCAAACGCTTGAGGACGACGACACCACAGCCTTCTCCTCGTCCGTAGCCATCGGCAGCAGCATCAAAGGTTTTGCAACGACCGTCTGCTGCTAAGGCTTTCACCTGACAAAAATAAATCGTGGTTTCTGGAGCCAGCATCAAGTTGACACCACCAGCCAAAGCCAAATTACACTCGCGTTTGCGTAAGCTTTCACAAGCTAGGTGAATGGCTGTGAGGGAAGATGAACAAGCTGTATCGATGGTGAGGCTTGGCCCCTGCAACCCAAAAACGTAAGACAAACGACCAGAAACTACGCTGGGAGTGCAACCAATGAATGAGTAAGCATCAATGCGATTAGGGTCGCCGCTATTGATGTGGAAACGGGCGTAGTCGTTGGTGGAAATGCCAATAAATACGCCAGTGGCACTACCTTCTAATTTCTCCGTACTTTGTCCGGCATTTTCTAAGGCTTCCCAAGCAACTTCCAACAACAATCGCTGTTGCGGGTCTATACTGACTGCTTCTCGCGGCGCAATCCCAAAGAAATCGGCATCAAAGCCATCAACTTGGTCGATAAAGCTACCCCGACGGGTGTACATTTTACCAGGAGTGTCAGGATGAGGCGTATAGTAGCTATCGACCGACCAGCGATCGCTCGGAATTTCCCGGCTAGCATCAATACCTTGGCTCAATAATTGCCAATAGGTTTCGAGGTTGTTAACTCCTCCGGGAAATCGGCATCCCATACCAACAATAGCGATCGCTTCTTGCCGATCCTGTTCAATGGCATCAAGCTTGGTGCGGAGTTCCTTTAGGGCGACTAATGCCCGCCGTAGCTGGTCAGTACGTTCTGGGGTGTTCATCTTCATGACTCATTAAGAGTTGCCAATTCTTGAGCTAGTAAGGCTTCTAGCTCATCTTCGGAAAACTGTGCCAGTTGCTCTACAGCCAAGTTAATCTCGCTGGGAGCAGTGGGTAGTTCCTTTGTTGCGGACGATGGGATTTTGGGAATCACTAACTCAGCTAAATACTCAGACAAGCTTTCTAGGCTGGGATATTCAAAGACGAGGGTTGCAGGTAATGTTACTTTCAACAATTCCATCAGGGCATTTCGTAGTTCCACTGCTGTCAGAGAATCCATACCCATTGTGTTAAAAGGCTTTTTCCCATCTACCTGGGCTGATTTCATCCGCAAGACTTTGGCAACCTCCCCTTGTACGGCTTCAAATATTAAGTCTTTGCGTCTGCTGGGGGGAGCGTTTTCTAAACGTTCGTATAGCTGAGATGCTGGCGAAGATTTGGGTTGACTGACAATATTTGATTGACTGTGGTTAATTTCGGCAGTTAAAGGCAGATTTTGTCCTCTGGGGAAAGCTTGAGTAAACTTGCTCCACTGCACTGGCATGACAGCAACTTGTGCGACATTTTCAGTCAGTAGTTGTTCTAAAATTTTTAAACTTTGTTGCCAATCAATTGTATCTACGCCCCAAGTTGCCCAGCGTCGGACAACAGGATTATCTTGATGCGTCCAAGGTGCCCAGTTAACACTCAGAGCAGGTAAACCTAGAGATTGACGATAGTGGGCTAAAGCATCAACAAAAGCGTTAGCCGCAGCGTAATTACCTTGTCCAGGCGAACCTAGTAGGCATAACGCTGAGGAAAACATGACAAAGAAATCTAAGGGTATTTCCTTGGTAATTATATGAAGATTCCAGGCTCCCGTTACCTTGGGTGCGAGAACTCTGGCAAAGCTCTCTCGTGTTTGGTGCAAGAGAAGGCTGTCTTCATGTATACCTTCGGCATGGATGATACCAGATAGATTTGGCAGTTTGTCTTCAATGTATTGAAGTACATTTGCAACTTGTTCTGACTTGGAGCTACTGAAGTTAAATAATACTACAGTTGGATTAATTGCGTGCATTTGTTTGAGGCGATCGCAAATTTCTAGTGCAGGTTCTCCTTCACCCATCAACACGAGATATTCAGCGCCTTTTTCAATTAGCCAACTGGCAAGATTCACGTGAATATCATCAAAACAGCCTGTAATTAAATACGTGGCGCTAGATTTAATTTTTACAGATTCTATTGAGAATGATGGTTGATAGGGCAACAACCGAGGTACATAGCGTTGTCCAGCCCGGAAAGCCACTTGTTCTTCAGTTGGATGGTTAATTTCAGTCCACAAACTAGATGCTTGCTCGACTAGACTAGTTTCTGGATCTAAATCGATTAATCCTCCCCACAAATCCGGGTGTTCTACAGCTAGGGTTCTTCCCAATCCCCAGAGAGGAGTTTGGGCAATACTCAACTCTCCTGGTTTTAACTCTACGGGTACACAACCCCGTGTGACTAACCATAACTTGGGTTGCTGAGATAATTTGGCGGCGACTAAAGCTTGAAGCAAAGCAGGGAAACTGGCAGAAGTTTTATCTGTTAAAGTCGAATCTATTCCCCACAGATAAATTAGACCACGCCATTCTCGATCTTTTGCACAATTCTCGAACAGTTGTTCAAAGTCTTGACGATGGTATTCCTGACTGGCAAAGACTAACTTGCAAGTTTGCCCAGATTGTTCTATGAACTCGGCTAATTCTACTGCGATCGCACTGTGGTCAGCTAGGATCAGCCAATGCCCGGTTGCAGTAGCTTGGATAGACGACTGTAGGACTTTTGGTTGCCATTGAATTTGATACAGCCAATCATGTAAACTCTTCTGGGCAATGCGCTGTAAAGCTTTTCTAGGCGCACGTTTGAGGTGCATTTTCTCAACTTGGGCTACCACCTCACCAGCCGAATTTACAATGCAGACATCCACATCAAAGGTTTCTGGGTTGGGTGTATTACCAATGTGCAAACGCATATATGACCACAACTCAGTCGTGGGTTGCCCGTAAAAGCACAACTTATCTAAACCAATGGGGATGAACACATCATCTTCACTGGGTAAGTCAGCCAAAAACAACTGCAAGCAAGCATCAAATTGGGCTGGGTGCATATTATAATCACCCGCCTCTGCCATGATGGATACTGGCATTTGAATTTTCGCTAATACTTCGTTCTGGAGTTTCCAGAGTGTTTCTATACCCAAAAAGCTAGAGCCAAATTCTAGTCCGCGTTTGTGTAAGCAAGGATAGAACACTCCACCGGATAGTTCTTGCAGACTGCGTTCTTGTAGTGCTGTGGGTGAGAAATCTGCAATGATTTGGTGTTCTGGTATAGACTCAACTCGCAGTTTACCGGATGCGTGGAGATTCCAAGCGGTTCCGTCTTCTTTTTCCGGGGATGCCAAGCTGAAGATTTGGAAAGTATATCCTTTGTCGTCTGGTGTGAGAAGTAATTGTGTAGTGCGGGTTTCACCCTCTGCCAGTACGAATGCTTCGCGGATAGCAACTTGTTCTAAAACACAAACACCCTTACCAATGACTTCCGTAGCTGCTGCCCAAGCCATCTCTAAATAGGCAACTGTGGGAACTACTACCATACCGTAGATACGGTGATCGTTAATGAAAGGTACATCGGCTGTGCCCAGTTGTCTCTCAAAGATAATTGTGTCAGCTAAGGGCGATCGCAATCGTTGACCGAGTAAAGGATGTAATAATTTTTGCAGGGGCGATCGCTTTTTCTTGCCATCACTCACCCAATAACGCTGTCTTTGCCAAGGATAATTCGGCAAAATCACCTGAAAACGTCGATAATCAGCTTCAAATCCCCACCAATCAATTTCTACTCCAGCCACATACAACTGTGCCAGTGAATCTAACAATTGCTGCCAATCTTCTCTACCTTTACGCAACGAAGCCAGCCATAACCCCTGTTCGTCCAATACTTCTGGACACTCGCGCCGTGCCATTCCCAACAATGTCGGATGGGAACCGACTTCTATAAATACCTCATATCGTGCTTGATACAAGGTCTGCATACTGGCAGCAAATTGCACACTTGCAAGGATATGCTCTACCCAATAAGTTGCATTTGACATTTCCTCATGTCTGACAATCTTACCTGTGACATTGGAAATAATATCTAATTGCGGCTGTTGATATTTTACTGATGCTGCTACTCTGGCAAACTCTATCAGCATTGGCTGCATTAAGGGCGAGTGGAAAGCATGAGATACTTGCAATCTTCTGGTTTCAATACCCTGGCTTTCTAATTTTTGCAGCACTGTTGTGAGTATCTTTAATTCCCCAGATAAAACAATACTGTGTTCGCCATTAATGGCGGCAATACTCAACTGTTGTGGATAGTCAGTAATTAACGGTGTAACTTGCTCTAGTGTGGTGAATACTGCTACCATCCCTCCACCTTGAGGTAGTCCTTGCATTAAAGCAGCACGTTGCACAATTAATTTCAGTGCGTCTTCTAGAGAAAAGATGCCAGCAATGCAAGCAGCGACATACTCACCGACACTGTGACCCAAAACTGCTGTGGGACGGATACCCCAAGATAACCAAAGTTGAGCAAGAGCGTATTCTATGACAAATAATGCAACTTGAGTGTAGGCAGTTTGATCCAGGCGAGTATCTTCTAAATTGTCAGAGAATATCACCTGTAAAATTGATTCACCTAACAACGGTTGCAGTAGGGTATCGCAGTTGTCTAGAGTGTGACGGAAACTAGGCTGACTTTGGTAAAGTTGCTTACTCATATTGCGATACTGTGACCCTTGTCCAGTAAACAGGAAAGCAATTTTTTTAGTTTGCTGGCTAGCCTGTCCGTGATAGATACCGATGACTTCGGTGGTATCGAGGTAGGCTTGCAACTGTTGTTGCATGTGGGCGCTATCTACGGCGATGATTGCAAGGCGATGTGAAAAATGGGTTCTGCCAACTTGTGAGGTGTGGGTGATGTTGCCAAGGAATATATCTGGGTGAGATGAAAAGTATTTGATGTAGCGTTGTGCTAGTTCACTCAAAGCTTGGGGATGTTTGGCCGACAGTGTTAATAGATGTAAAGGACGCTCAATTGTAATTTTTTCTCCCCTGCTCCCCTGCTCCCCTGCTCCCCTGCTCCCCAAACGGTAATCTACGGGTGCAAAACGAGTAACTGGTGCTTCTTCCAGTACCACATGAGCATTTGTCCCACTTGCGCCAAAGGAACTTACTCCAGCAATGCGGCGTTGTTCGTGTGGTAGCCAAGGTGTCAGCTTAGTCGGAACTGCAACTGGTAAATCCTGCCAAGCAATGTGAGGGTTGGGTGTTTGAAAATGCAGATGTGGGGGAATTTCTTGATGCTGTAGCGCTAAAGCTACTTTAATGATGCCAGCTACGCCTGCTGCTGCTTCTGTATGACCAATATTGGTTTTAACAGACCCTAACATTAAGGGTTGATTAGCTGTTTTTTCTTTACCAAACACTGCACCCAAAGCATTTACCTCAATGGGATCTCCCAAAGATGTGCCAGTACCGTGGGTTTCGATGTAGCTAACTTGATGGGGTTCTAGTCCGGCGTTGGCTAATGCTTGTCGTACTACTGCTTGTTGTGCTAATCCGTTGGGTACGGTAAGACCACTGCTAGAACCATCTTGATTGACTGCCGAACCGCGAATCAAAGCTACGATGTTGTTACCGTCGGCTAATGCTTGGGAAAGGCGTTTCAGTACCAAAACACCACAACCTTCGGAACGTCCAAAACCATCCGCACTGCTATCAAAGGTTTTACAACGTCCGTCAGTGGCAATCATCTTGGCTTTACACAGCCTGACGTTCATCTCTGGTATGACAATTAGGTTAACACCGCCGACAATTGCCAAATCACTTTCTTGATTACGCAGACTTTGACAAGCTAAATGAATTGCTACTAAAGATGACGAACAGGCGGTTTCTACTGCTAAACTCGGCCCCTGTAATCCTAAAAAATAAGATAATCTACCAGCCGCAAAGTTAATTGCTCCACCAGAATTTGTATAAGCGTTTATTAATTCATCATCTGCAAGACCAGTTTGCAATTGCAGATAATCTGTAGTGGTAATACCAACAAAAACGCCTGTTTTACTTCTTTGCAATTGATTCAGGGGAATCCCGGCATTTTCCAGCGCTTCCCAGCTAACTTCCAGCATTAACCTCTGCTGGGGGTCGAGAATCTGCGCTTCCCGTGGCGAGATACCGAAAAATTCTGGCTCGAATTTGTCGATTTGACCAATAAAACCACCATATCGGGAATACATTTTGCCTGGTGCATCAGGATTAGGGTCATAATATGCATTAGTATCCCAACGGTCTGGCGGAATTTCGCTAATAGCATCAACACCGTTACGAAGATTTTGCCAAAATGCTTCAGGGTTATCACTTCCACCAGGAAATCGGCAACCCATACCAATAATAGCGATCGGTTCTGCATTTAAGAGTTCGATTCCATCAGTTTTGGCACGCATTTGTTGTACCAAGAGCGCTAGTTTAGTAGCTGAAAGATTCGTGATGCGCTCTGGAAGTTTACCCATAATTATTTCCCCTAGTTTTTACCCTGATGCTGAGATGAAGAATTAAATTAATTGCCGATACACGCAGACAAATATAGATAATAAAACTTCACAAATTAATGTAATATCTCCTCTAACTCTCTTTACTTTGTGCCCTTCGCGCCCTTTGCGGTTCGTTTCTTATTACTTGATACTCAGACACTTGGCTGTTCAAATTTTGTTTTAATACTAGTTAAAAACTGAGCAGCTTCTCGACCATTAATAACTCTATGGTCGTAAGCAAGTCCTAAATTTATATAACTACGATTATTGACATTTTGTTCAGAATCTAAATAAAGTTCTTCTTGGATTCCTCCAAGAGATAACATACAACTTTGAGAAGGCAAAATGATCGGAATTGTTACCAGAGAATCTTTATCCATATTAATAGAAATAGAAATATTGCCCTGATTTAATTCTTCTTCATTAAACTGACCGCGCATAGCTTTCAATCTGAAGTCCATCAATTTATTAGCGATGTCCGTTAGAGATGTTTCACCAACATTTTTAATTACAGGAATAAATAACCCTTTGCCTAAATCAAGGGTAACTCCGATATTAGCCACTTCTCCGAGCATGAATCTATTATCATCAATTAAACTACCAAAGAAAAACGGAAATTCTGATAGTAAAGTAGCTGTGATTTTAATTAATAGTTCTGGCAAGCCGATAATAACGTCATGTTTTGTTCCATAGTCACTTAACATTTGAGTCGCAGCATCGCAGTAGATTTTCATCAACAAAAATGCTTTGGGAATTTGTGTATGTGACTGGGTGACTACGCGGGCGATCGCCATTTGTTGGCGAGATATTTCTAAACCTTTAACTTCATCTCGACTCTGTTCGCTAATTAACTTTTCAATATCTGGCCTTTTAATAATATTTTTACCTAATTTTCTGATATTTTCTTCAGAAATACTATGTTTATCAATTAATTCTTGAGCAGCTTTGGTAATAGTTAAAGATTTATCATCCGTTGTCTTTGCTTTGTTCCCTAAGTTTTTGAGAAAATCTTGTCTTTCTGCTTCAGTTTCAAATAAATATCCAATGACATCTCCAGGTTTGCATTCATCACCAGCTTCAGGTAAGGTATGCAAAATACCCTCTGCTTCACTCTCTAAATCAAAGGCTGCTTTCGATGTTTCAAATACTGCGATCGCTTCTTCTTTATTTACTGGCTTACCTGCATCTAATAGCCAGTATAACAATGTATAGCTTTCATCATTATTATTAAATTTTGGCAGAATTATCTCATACATATAATACGGCTTCCTTGACAGAATTGCAAATATCTTCTTTCTGCACAATTACCTGCTTCTCTAAATGAGCAGAAGAAGGAATAATACTATTTTTTGAGTGAACCAATTTGACAGGATTTTTTAACTTACCCCAAAGGCTGCTGTAGATTTGATGAGCAACTTCACTCCCCCACGTACCGCCAGCTACACTATCTTCCACAATAAAGATATGAGTGCTATCTGCTAATAAATCTATGATGGTTTCTAATTCAAAAGGATATAGTTGACTGGGAACAATAATCTGAGTTTCAATTTCCCAATCAATAAATAATTCCCGCGCCGCAGCTAAACATCTAGGTACTAATCCCCCTGGTGAAATTAGCAAGCAGTTATTTTCTTCAAAACTATCGGCATAAATTCTAGCAAAATTCTTGGCAGAATCCAAAAATTCATAACTAAATAGATCGTCAATCAATCCATCAGTGTAAATTCTTTGAGTATAGAGTACCTTATCTTCAAAAAAGATGCAGGGATAAGTTAAATTAACCAGTTTTTCAAACACTGCAATATTATCATGCAATGGCGATAATTCAAATAAATATAAATTGGGAATACCAACAAAATGCTTTTGCAAACTTTGGCTATGAGTCGGGCCATATCCTCTGTTACCACCCACTGCACAGCGAACAATCATATTTAAATCTAATTTTGTACCATACATTGATACAGATTTGGAGGCAAAGTTTAAAATCTGATCGAATCCCAAAGCAATGAAATCACCAAACATGATTTCGATAATCGGTTTATTGCCACACAAAGCCAAACCACCACCTATCCCTATAATTGCTTCTTCACTGATTGGTGTAGTTAAAACTCTATCTTGATAATTAGAAGATAATCCCTTGCCAACTTTAAATGCTCCTCCATAAGGGTCAAGGATATCTTCACCAATTAAAAAAACTTGAGGATCTACAGCAAATATATGATGTAGTCCACGATTTAAATTTTCAACAACTCGCTCAGTTCTCTTTAGAGTAGTTTCCATTGTACCAATTCTCTAGATTCAATATCTCTAATCAAGCTACTTATTTCAGTTTTAACTTTTAGCTCTATCCGCTCAAATTGGTCGGAATATTGCTGCTGATAAACTGAATACCAATCCCATTTTTGAATTCTTTCTAATTCTTGGATATCTCGTGTATCGTCACCTTTACTATGGGGCCCGACTCGATTAGTATCAAATTCAATTACTAAGGGCAAAGATTTAGTTCTAGCAGCTTGAATGTGAGGGCTAATCAACGTCCTAATCTCATTAATATCTATTGAGTCTACTTTTAAATAATTAATTCCAAAACCTTGCACACGGTCTGCAATTGTGCCTGCCATTTGCAGGTGAGTAGGAGTAGACTGAGCTATTTTGTTGTTTTCTACAATTACTAAAACAGGTAAACCCCACAATTGGGCAATGTTTAAGGCTTCGTAAACTCCTCCTTCACCCCAAGTACCATCGCCAATATGAACTACAGCCATCCCGAAGTTACCTTGGCGACGTAAATGTAAGGCTATCCCAGTAGCTACAGGCAAACTTTCACCTTGAATTCCTGTAGATAAATAATTTTTTCTGTAGATGTGCTGACTTCCACCTACACCATGACAAACTGCACCTTCTTTGCCCATAATTTCTGCTAACAAGCCTTCGGGATCTTCAAATCTTGCGAGGTAATGGCCATGTCCGCGATGGTTGCTGAGGATGAAGTCACTATCAGTTAAAACTGTTTTGAGTGCTACAGGGATGTATTCTTGACCGAGGCAAGTATGGGTTGTACCGTTTAATTTACCACTGGAAAATAGCTCTAAAAGTGATAATTCAAAGTGGCGAATCATCAGTATGATTGCTAAGTCATCATCTGAAATTGGAGTCAGTTTTTGAGTTTCTTGGATTGGAGGGAGAGTATCAAGTTTCATGGTTAATGCTGGGATGTAGAAAAAGCTCACGCAGAAGGTAATTTTAGAGGTTAGGATTCGACCCCTTTTTGAAGTAGAATTTGGCGAGCGTCTGCGAAGGATTTTACAGATTTCACATCGTCAACTGTAAAGACTATATCGTAGGCTTCTTCTATAGCCATTACTAATTTCATGTGCGCCATACTGTTCCAATTTTTGAGAGTATTGGGGCTGAGTTGATCTGTGATTTCTAAAGGGGAGATGTTTAATACATCTGAGAAAATTTCTGTTAGGGTTTCCAAAGCTACCTCCGGGAGTTAAATTGTTAAGGTTTTTACTAGTTGCTCAGATATAGCTTTCAGTATTTCTTGTTTTTTATAATTAATGAAAAAATGCTCTCCCTCAATCATCTGTAAGGTAAACTTTCCAGATGTTTGGTTTTGCCATGCAGCAATATCTTCTATATTTACCATTTCGTCTTGCAGTCCACCAAAGGCGGAAATGGAACAATTTAATGGTAAGTCAGGAGTATACTCATAAGTTTCAATAATTGCAAAGTCTGCTTTAAGAATTGGTAGAAATAACTGCATTATTTCTTGGTTATTTAAAATTTCTTTGGGGATGGCTTTGTAGCGCTTGTTGATTTCATCGATAAATAAGTTATCTGGTAAATGATGTGTGGGTTTGAGAAAACATGGAGTTTGTGGAGCGCGGCTACCAGAAACAAATAAATGCCTGGGTTCTAAATTATGTTGTCTGCTAAGGTGACGAGCCGCTTCAAAACACAGCAATGCTCCCATGCTATGACCATAAAAAACAAATGGCATATCCAGGTAGGGTAATAACCCTGGAACCATTGCTTCTATTAAGGTAATAAGATGGGAAAATGGCTTTTCTTTGATGCGAGTATCGTGTCCTGGAAGCAAAACTTGGCATATTTCTACATCTGAAGGTAAACCGTTAACCCAATCTCGAAATAATGAAGTACCACCCCCAGCATAAGGAAAGCAAAAGAAGCGAAGTTTAGCTTTTGGATTGAGTTTTGGTGAAAAAATCCAAGTGTTAAGTTCTTTAGTAGCAGTCATTGCTGAAATAAAACTTTTGAGAGAATATTTGATTATTACTGAATTTGGGATCTTAGATTTAAAATTCCAAACTTGAAATATCAAAAGTCTGAAAAAAGCCCCAATTTATCCTAGTAAAACACTGCCCTAACAGGTATGGGGTAAATCTAAAATCCAAGATTGTTTAGGCTTTGACTGTATTCATTCGCTTTTCCATTTTTTTCATTTCTTTTCGTTCAAGAAAAGAATCCCGAGGCATCAAAATAAAGTAAATTAACATGATGGAAGTTAAGCCTACTTCATTATATGTTCTAAAGAGCAGGTATAAACCTGTAATCAAAATTGAAACAATGAAAAATGTGCTGAGAATCGTTAATATTTTTTTGATTCCTGACATTTGAGAGATGTTATCTAAAACGGTGTAAATGATAGACATTGCTTTTTATCCTGAAAAAACTAGTTCAAAAATAACTGTGTTGCTGCGTCTTCGGAAAGCGATTCTATTTGCAAGAAAAGCTCATCTAAGCTATTGCTTTGATTTTGTGATGTTAACTGTGTAGATGTATCTTGAGTTGTTTCAAGATATTGATGGAAAATTGGAGCTAGTACTTCTTGTGTTAGATAGTTAGCTAGCATTTCAATGTTGGGATAATCAAAAGCTAGGGTTGAAGGTAGGGGATGGTTTAAACTTGCTTCTAGCCGATTTTTTAGTTGGATAGACATGAGAGAATCCATCCCCATTTGGAAAAATCCTTGCTGGTTTTCGGGAGGATTTTCTGGGTCAAGATCCAAAATCTCACTCACTATCATTTGCAGATGAGTGATGAGTAAGTTGTGGCGATCGCCTGCTAAACTCTTCTCTAACTGCAACAATAGCTCTGACTGGGTTACAGTGCTATTTTCTTGTTTTTTCTGCGGTTGTCCCAACTCTTCTAGTAGCGGTCTGTGTCGTCTGACTTCAAATGTGGGTTTAAAGATACTCCAGTCAACGTCTGCGACTGTTTTTTGTACTACACCTGATTGCAAACATAACTTCAACGCTTCTAGGGTTTGTGTGACAGCCATCGGTTTTAACCCGACACGCGACCACAGACTTTGGACTTCAGCTGCAACAACATTTATCTCATCCCAACTACCCCAGTTAACACTCAATGCTGGTAAGTTGTTTCCTTGGCGATAATGAGCCAAAATATCCAAAAAGTGGTTTGCTGAAGCATAAGGCGCAAGTCCGCTAGAACCCCAGATGGCGGCGGCTGAGGAAAACAAAATCAAAAAGTCTAGTTGGAGATTTTGAGTCAATTGATGCAATATCCAAGTACCGCTAACTTTGGCTGCTAAGACGTTTTGATATGTGCTTAGACTCATCTCTACCAAGCTTTGAGGAATAGAAATCCCCGCCGCATGAATGATGCCACGCCAGTGAGTATTGCTGGCAAATACAGCTTGCATCTGGCTAAAGTTGCTGACATCCGCTTGCACAACGTTGACTGTTGCACCTTGGGATTCTAATGTTTGAATGGCTGTAATTGCCTTTTTGTGCTTGTCACCTGGCGGTAAAGTATCCCATAAAGAACGCTCTGGCAGTCCTTGTCTGCCGGTGAGAACTAGGTGTCTTGCACCTTTGGCGACTAACCAAGCTGCCAGCTTTAAACCTAGTCCTCCTAAACCACCTGTAATTAAGTAAGTGCCGTCGGCATTAAATTCTGTTAACGGCTTCAATGCCTTGGGCACGGTACCGGTGACGAGACGTGCAACATATCTTTGACCATCACACCAAGCAATTTGATCCTCTCCGTCGGCTGTTTGAATTTCTGCCAACAGTATGGCTGCTTGGTCTGAGGCGGTCTTATCAAGGTCAACTAAACCACCCCACAGTTCTGGGTGTTCAAGTGCTATCACCCTTCCCAGTCCCCATAAAAGTGATTGGGGTAGCGCCTGAGAATTGAGAGAATATTTCACTGGTTGGGTGTTTTGCGTGACTAACCATAAATGCGGCCAGTCTGACGGGGGATTTTTCACCAAGGCTTGAATTAAGTGCAGCACGCTACCGCAGAGTAACTTTTCGGCATCTTGCAAGGATGTTTCGGTGACTTGTGCGGAAGCATTATCCAGGCTCCACAAATGCACGATTCCCCGCAGAGGTAGCTGACTACTTGCCTTTGCATCTTTGATTAGTTGCTGCAAATCTTCGGGATCGCTAGGATTGATTGTGAAATATCCTTGTGAAGATTGGCTGTAACTATTTCCAGGTATCACAAAGTGACAAGTTGCACCTTGCGCCTGTAATTGAGATGCTAAGGCAATACCCAAGCCTTGAGTATCGCCAAAAATCAACCACAAACTATCTTGGCTATTTTTACTAGTGGAATTTTGTTGTGGTTTTAACCGCCAAGTTAGATCATAGAACAAATCGGTGCATTCTTCTGATATTGCAGATTTATGCGTTTCTTCTGGAGGTAGCGTTTTACGAGCAATTTTTCTATCTAACCAGTATCGCTGACGTTGCCAGGGATAAGTGGGTAGTTGAATGTGCTTTCCGCTGTCGGGATAGAGTTTGCGCCAATTTACAGGATATCCCGCAGTATACATCACACCAAGAGAATTGAGCATCACAGCTAATTCATCTTCGTTGCGTTTGAGGGAAGGAAGTACAACACCTTGGCGATCGCTATACTGGAGTCCTTGCTCAATGGCTGTGGTTAAAATGGGATGCGGGCTAATTTCGAGAAAAACTTCATATCCTTCAGCTATCAAGCTTTGAATAGCCGTCGAGAACAATACAGGCTCCCGCAAGTTCTTTACCCAATAGGTTGTATCTAAATCTAAACCATCAATTAATTTACCCGTAACTGTGGAATAGATGGGGATAGTTGCTGCTTGGGGTTGAATTCCTTGTAAAAGTTGCCGCAGTTCTTCTTGTAATGGTTCCATTTGCGGACTGTGGGAAGCGACATCCACTTTCACTAAACGGCAAAAAATATTTTTGGCTTGTAAATTCGCCAGAATACTTTCTATCGCTTTGGGGTCGCCTGATAACACAGTAGATGTCGGGCCATTGCTCACGGCTACAGATACGCAGTTTTCATAGCCAACTATCACCTTTTGGGCTTGTTCCAAAGATAAACCAACCACAGCCATTGCACCCTGACCACTGACCCGTTTGATTACTTGGCTGCGCTTACAGATAATCTTGGCGGCATCGTCTAAATTTAAGATACCTGCAATATAAGCTGCTGCTACTTCTCCCATGCTGTGACCAACCACAGCCCCAGGTTTAATTCCCCATGATTGCCAAAGCGTTGCTAAGGCTATCTCAACGGCAAATAAGGTCGGTTGGATAACATCAATTTCTGTTAAACGCGAATCAGCTTCATCAACTATCAATTGTTCAAGCAATGACCAATTTGTATACTGACTGATAGCTTCGTCACACTGAACTATAACAGCTTTAAATACAGATTCTTGCTGTAATAACTTGCGCCCCATACCCAACCACTGAGAACCTTGTCCAGGGAAGATAAAAATCGGTAGATGCTGACGATCTGGAGTTTGGATACCCGTTGTAATCTGGGAATGTAGTTCTCCCTGGAGATATGTTTCTAGTAATTGTGATAGTTCATTGCGCGAACGAGTTAACAAGCTCAGGCGGTGAGTATGATGACTGCGGCGGACGCTGGCAGTATAACAAATGTCTCGTAGAGTTTCTCCTTGAGTGCTAAGAAAGCCTTGATATGACTTTGCTAAACACTTTAAAGCTTCTGAACCCCTGGCTGAAATAGGCAATAAATAATACCTATCTCCCTCATCACCCTTATCGCCCTTATCCCCCGTTGGCGCTTCCTCAAGAATCGCATGGGCATTAGTCCCTCCCAGCCCAAGGGCTGTCACTCCAGCGCGGCGAGGCGTTTGATTGGTTTGCCAAGGTGAGAGTTTTGTATTGACGTAAAAGGGACTACTGGCGAAGTCAATGCGGGGATTTGGTTGGTTAAAGTTAATACTGGGTGGTATCTGCTGGTGTTTCAAAGCCAGAATCAGTTTGATTAGTCCAGCCATACCCGATGCTACATCCAAATGGCCGATATTTGGCTTGACCGAACCGATGGCTACGCCCGCCGCAGGCATCGCACAAAATCCCTGTTTTTGAGTTTGCGTGTGAAATGCCTGGGTTAAGGCATCGATTTCGATGGGGTCGCCAATGGGTGTACCGGTGCCGTGAGCTTCGATGTATGAGATGGTTTCAGGACTAATTTCAGCTTTGGATAGAGCATCAATGATGGCGTTTTTCTGTCCGATTACCCCTGGTGCAGTGTAACTAGTTTTGATGGCACCATCATTGTTAATTGCTGTTGCCCGAATGATAGCGTGAATGCGATCGCCATCTTCTAAAGCATTCGCTAACTTCTTCAAAACGACAATCCCGCCACCGCTACCGAAAACAGTCCCCCCAGCCTCGGCATCAAAAGCACGGCAATGTCCATCAGGAGAAACAATACCACCACCGCGATAGTAATAACCAGCACGATGAGGTACTCTGACGGAAATTGCTCCAGCCAAAGCCATATTGCAGTCGCCATTCAACAAGCCTTGACAAGCTAAATGTACTGCAACTAAGGAAGTGGAACAAGCCGTTTGGACTGTGATGCTAGGCCCTCTCAAATTTAATCTGTAAGATACGCGACTGGTGAGAAAGTCTTTGTCACTACCAACGAAGGTTTCCAGGAAGCTTTCAAAATCAAGTTTAGGACGCAAGCGATCGCTTAAAATACAATCCAATATGTAAGTATTAATACTCGCACCTGCATAAAAACCGATGGGATGTTCATAGTTCTCAGAGTCACACCCAGCATCTTCGAGGGCTTCCCAAGCACACTCTAGAAATACACGATGTTGAGGATCGATGAGTTTGGCTTCTCTAGGTGAATAGCCAAAGAATCCGGCATCGAAGTATTCCACATTGTCAATCATCGGACTGGCTTTGACATACTTGGGATCGTTAAGGGTAGAAGCATCTACACCTTCTGCCGTTAGTTCCTCATCGCTAAAAAATGAAATACATTCAACCCCATTTTTGAGATTTTGCCAGTATTCATCCAGGTTGTTTGCTTTGGGAAAACGCCCTGACATCCCGATAATGGCGATCGCTTTTTCGTTGAAGTTATTAGACAACTCTAATCCACCTACTTGATTTTGCAGTATGACCTGATGAACTCTTCGTATCCTTTGGAGTTCGTATTTCCAACAATTTAGTCAGAACGTAATTCACCACTCCCCACTTCCATAGGGACAAATAAATTAAGACTAACTGTAGCCAAATCATTGGCTGGAAACTTGGCTTGGTAGCGGGGATCGGGAGTTAATCCAGCTAATTTTGCCGCAGCAATGAATTGATTCAGTTCAATTGGATATTGATCTGTATAACCATGAGTTGCATCATAAGCTGTGGCTAAGGTATACCCAATATTGGCTGCTGCTAGGGCTGGCGGAATCGTATGTAAGTCTAAAACTAACAAACCAAATCGCCCAATATGTGGTTTCCAACGCTGGAAATGCTCTAATAAATTTTGTAAGAGTTCATCTGCTGTAATCATTCGACCCCTACATACAAAAGCTCCTGTAGAACTCAATTCACAGCCCATATTTCCCAGTCTGGGAGTGATAAAAGGACGGTTGTGATCTAAAAACGATCTGACATGGAGAAACTCGTCAGATGGTATTCCATGTTTGGCGAGTATTGCTTTTGCCAAGTCGTCTGGGTCGTTAATATCACCAAAGATGACGCTTATCGGCGACTGCAAATCCTTGAGTCTTTTGTAAGTAGCTTCACGAGAGGCTTGATTATAGTCAGCACAGACCATAATCAAGGGATACTCATTGAGAAATTTCCCTCTAAGAGCCTGATTTTGAATGACGTGATAGATATGCTCTATAAATGTACCATCCCCACAACCCATATCTACAATTCCTTTGGGTTGTTCATGAATCGGACGGTTAAAGATATCTCTAATAATCGCGTCAACTTTCTGGAAGTAGGTCTGATGAGCTAGTCCGCTACCCCAAATATTTACTGGACGATTCACATGGGTTTCATGTCCATCAGTATCTCGTCCCCATAAAATAGTGGGATTGCCAAATAATAGTTCAGGAATCTTCTCAAAGGTTGGTAAATAAGAAACCGTGACTCCGTAGGCGTAAGCTCTAGAAATCGCATATAACCCTGTACGGATGAACTGAACTTGACGGTCTTGAATTACAACCCAGCCCTGTAAAGCCAGGATTTCAAAAGCTTCAAGTAAATGTTTTTGATTACCTGTTAACTGCTCAATATCAAGTGTGTGTGTTTTGGGATCGATTTGCTCAAATACATTAGCCATTGCTAAAGATACCATTGTTGGGCCTACCAATAAGCCATTGAGATGGTGCAATATCTGACAACATACATACTGATAATCTTCATCTGTACTTTCTACCAAGTCCCACTGTCTTTTAGCTCTTGCTAGCAGAGAGGAGAAATTCATGCCGTCAGCTAATTTAGACTGCAACGACAAAGTTAAATCTCCAAAAAGATAGTCATTGATATTAATCAGGGTAGGTAAAAAAGCAACAAACTCTTTATAAATTGATGACAGTCCTAACGCTATGCTGCCTCTGCGAGTCAAGGTGTAAAAGATTTCTCCCTCTATTTCTTGATACTTCATCCATCCTTGCGACACCATTAACCGCAAAGCAACATTCAAATAGCCTATATTTCCCGGAAAATATTTCAGAACTAGATTCAGGGGTACGACTTTTCCTTCTTCAAACAAGAAGAAAACTCCCCTTTCCTGTAAAGCATTTGTAGTTGGGCCTATGGCAATCCCATCTAGATGTAGAAAGATTGTTCGTCGAACTGAGAGACGTTCTTTTCTTTCTTCGCTGTCTCCATCTGACAAATCAGGAATATTTTTCGGTCTAAACAATTTGTCGAGGATATCGCTTCTGGTATAAACTGCACAGCTAAAAATCTTGTCTCTTAATTGCATAAGTCTTTATATACCTAAAAGCAACTATGCGTAACTGATCTTGCCTAAATCTAACAAGAGTTCTAAGTATTTTAACTAATTTAATGGACTAACTAAATTAGCAAAAACCTAAATCCAAAAGCATTTCTGCAATAGAACATAATGGTTGAAGTTCCTTGCAGTTTTCGGTGCTATTACTCAGACTATGCACAGAAACATACGTGTGAACAAAGTCCACAAGCGATATGATTTGGCTAATCAAAAATTCCAATTTTGAAGATTACTGAAATACAGGCTTTATGCTCGGTTAATTAAAGGAGTCTAACTCTATAGCTTATCCTAAATATCTTGAGTTCAATACCTTTGCTTAAAGCACATTTTAGTTTTGAATGACTTTTCCCAAGCGGTTTTCATGAATTCCCTTTATCGTTAAGCTAACTTAAGCTACCTACATCTTGCAGGTATTTTTAGACTGAGAATGAATTGCTGTTGCTGACTACATCAAGTCGATTCTTAATGCAATTTTTATGGTTAGCTGTGGAACTTATCCACTTTATCCAAGCAAGTTACACCATTCGTAAAAATTATACACACATAATGATAGAGGAATTTTATATTTTTTATAATTTTATCTTTATATAAGAAAATTTAATCATGTTTTTATTTTAAACTCTATATTTTAATAATATTCAAAATTAATAATTACATAAACAAAATTTAATCCTTTTTTATGAAGGTTTCATATATGCAAATAAATCAACAGTTATTCAATCAAAATTAACCTGTTGATAAACAAAGTTTAATTTTTTATAAATACATTTATTTATATGATTCTGAGAAGAATCTTAAAAACGTTGCACTTCATGCAAAAACTTTTCTGAGATTCGTGTAACTATATCAGTTGCAAAATTTGACCAGATATTTTCCATATACAGCCCAGCTAAAGCTTATCAACAGAGTTATTAATAACTTGTTGAGTTTTAGCTGTAAGACCTGTTGCTGTTTTTTCATAGTTTATAAAACTCTCAGAAATACCTAACCAAAAATATGTCAAGACCATTGCCTCATCTTTTTGATTCCAACATCCTTGATGGTCAAAATAGTCTGCTAAATATTTATTATCAAGTCACAGGATTGCACATCCCAAGTTCAGTACTTGTAGGTACAGTGAGTAATGACCTACTTAATGGTAGTAATGGCAATGATCTAATAGTCGGTGGACTGGGTAACGATTTTATTGTTGGTTCTTTAGGTCAAGATGTTCTCTTTGGCGGAGCCGGTAATGATTTCTTTTTACGTTTACCTAACGATGAAGACGATTTTGTATCTGGGGGTAGTGGTAATGACCTTGTAGGTGGGGGTGGTGGTGACGACATCCTGTTGGGTGGATCGGGTAATGATGGTCTATTTGGTGCTGCTGACGACGATCTACTCTATGGTGGTGCTGGTAACGATGTACTTTTTGGTGCAGAAGGGCGCGATCGCTTTGTAGCTAAAGCAGGTGAGGGGGTAGACTCTTTTGTTGACTTTAACCCTACCGATGACTTCATTGGTTTAGCTGGTGGCTTAACTTTCAATCAGATCAAGATAGAGGCGGTTGGCCCTAGCTCCTTGATTTCTGTGGCTGCAACAGGTGAGTTATTGGCGCTTGTAGCTTTTGTTAGTCCCGATCAGTTTACATCAGCTAATTTTGTACAAGTTAGCAATGCCGAACTGCACTCTCAACACGAATCACCACTTTCACAAGACATTCCTAGCGTTGGCGTTGCAAACCCGCAAACCGTTGGTACAGATGGTAGTGATTTTCTCAACGGAGGTTTTGGTAACGATATTATCCGAGGCGGACTGAGCAATGATGTGATCAACGGTGGAACAGGTAGCGATCGCTTATTTGGTGACGAAGGCGGTGATTTTATTAATGGTGATCTCGGTAACGATTATGTAAATGGTGGTGTTGGGGGTGATTTCCTCAATGGTGGTTGGGATAACGATACTATTGTTGGAGATACCGGAGATGACCTACTCAATGGTGGTCTTGGCAATGACCAACTATTTGCAGGTGCAGATAACGATGTTCTCAACGGCGATGAAGGTAATGATTTACTTGATGGTGGTTTAGGTTTTAACCTGCTTAGTGGAGGATCTGGACATGATACTTTTATTTTAGGTAGAGGTGCTAGATTTGACCAAATCTTTGACTTTCAGAAAGGAGTAGATCACATTAAGTTACCCGATCAAATTAGCTTCGGACAACTGTCCTTTATTCAAACTGGTGGTAACGTTTTAATTGCGATCGCTGGTAGCAGTGAACCACCTTTAGCGGTTGTTGATCGTATTCAAGCTAGTAGTCTGACAGCAACAGATTTCATCGCATAGTTGATCTATCTTTTTACACTAACAGGTACTGTATTGAATGGCACTAAGTTAAGCTGAAGGGTAGGCGGCGTAAGGATGCTCCAGGAGCAGGGGGGCAGAGGGGAATTTCTAAATATCTGAACGCAATGCCTAAAATTTCTTCTTTCTCCCCTGCTCCTTTGCTCCTCTGCACCCAAGAGCCTCAACGATTTTACCTTTTCTTAGTGCCATTCGACTCAGACTGTTGCACATCACGCACTACCTCGATCGCTTCCTCCACCGCAACGGATAATGTCACCGTCTCGCCCGCGGTTCTTGATAAAAGTGCAGGATAAACATCTCGCCCAGCCTTGTCGATAAATTAGCGATCGCACCGCGAATAACAATCTTTTTCTCGCCTATCTCCAAAGCACTTAGGGGCATATCGTCCAAAGAAACCAGCCTTTGTTCCTCTGGAATCGTATCTATATCCTCAACTCTATTCGCGCCCCGACTGCTTTCTCGATAAATATCCACGCAGAGATTATGAGCCAGCGTCGTCAGCCAAGCTTTAAAATTAGTAATTTTCTCCCTGTATTTTTGCAGCTTTTCCCAAGCTTTCAGCATTGCCCGACTGAGCGCATCTTCAGCATCCGTCGGGTTTCCACCTATCCACTTGACGCAGCAACAATAAAGATAATCTCGATACTGTTGCCATTGCTGCCAAAAAATTGACCGTATATCTAAGCCGGGAGCGTTCTGTTTTGAAATGGTAGATGTTTGAGAATCAAATGGCACTACGAAAAGCTCTAAGCTATGCAGAATAAGTGCTACAGGTTTAATGCTCACTCCCACAGTAATGGCATGAGTCAGGCGATCGCAGATAGGAAGATGATGTACGTTTGCCCAAAAAGTTTTTGAAGGTAGAAAAAGCTTACTCGTCCGTGAAATAAATACTTTTTTGAGACGAATAAGCCAAGATCCATTCACTTCAAAAAGTTACTCCAGGATTAGGAGAAATGTATCGAAATAAAGAAGCAATTAAAGATATATTTTAAAGTCACATAACCAGTGATGAAGCCTTATATGAATTCCTGGAATGGACAGAAACAGCTTATAAATTTTTCCCCAAAAGTTGCTGAACCATCAGTAGATGGATAGATGAGATTCTTGCTTATTTTGATCGCCGAACGACCCAAGGTGTTGTTGAGGGCATTAATCAGAACATTAAGCTCATTAAAAGAAGGGCTTATGGCTTAACTAACTTTAAGGTCAATTGTTAATCCTCAATAACTTTGAACCTTTGATAACCTTCACCTTTATTTAATTTATCAGTTGCGTAAGTTCTATTTTTTAACCATTAAATATATACCACCAGTTAAGTGTACCTGCAAGGACAGTTAAGAAAGTTAAGAAAGTTAAGAAAGTTAAGAAATTAACTTTCTTAACTGTCCAATTAAATATTTATTTAACTGTCTTATCTGCTATTGCATTTTATTAAAAAAACTGAGATTCTTTTTAAGAGGTTATTTAAAAAATCGTGTAGTTTGTAAAAAAACTATATCAGTAGAGTATAGGCTGTTAATAGATAACAAACACCACCGAGGGAACGACATGAGTAAAGCCTATCCTAGTAACCTGACCTGCGCCTAATATAAGTTTTGGAGTGACATAATTCCAGAACCATTACCTGGTGGTTGTTCTTATGAAGTTGATATATGGGAAATCATTTTAAGGAGGGGAGTTCAGCTTTGAGAATTACAAAATCGATAGCTCCTGCTCAATCAACAGATACGGAAAAATGAAGTCTTTGAATAATCTGTCTTATCGCATTGTTGCTATTAGTGGGGAAGGGATTGGCCCAGAAGTTGTAGAAGCTTCTTTAAAAGTTTTGCAACAAGTTGCAAAACTTGAAGGATTTACCTTGCAGGTAGACTATGGTTGGCTTGGTGCTACAGCCTTAGAGCAATTTGGTAGTTACTTTCCTCAAGCTACGGCCGAACTATGCAATGGATCTGATGGAATTATATTTGGTGCAGTGACTCAGGGCGGACTGTTAGAACTGCGAAAGCATTACGATTTTTTTTGCAATCTGCGTCCAATTCGGATTGTTAATAGTCTGGTGCATAAATCTAGCCTCCAACCAGAAAAAGTTCAAGGACTCGATATACTCATCATTCGAGAACTAGTCAGTGGCATTTATTTTGGCCCTGCGGGAAGGTCTTTTGATGAAAAGGGTGCTTATGGTTATCACACCATGCTCTATTACGATGAAGAGATTCGGCGGATAGCTCGTCAAGCCTTACAAAAAGCCCAACAACGCCGAGGATTGCTGACTGTAGCTCATAAAGAAAATGCCTTACCTCATTTGCCTTGGACTCGTTTAGTTCAAGAAGAAGCCACACAGTTCCCAGGTGTTGTTATCGAACCAATGCTAGTAGATAACTTAGCTATGCAAATGGTTCTCAATCCTCAGAGATTTGATGTAATTTTGGCAAGCAATCTGTTCGGAGATATTCTTAGCGATATTGGTGGAGCGTTAGTTGGCTCCCTTGGCTTATTAGGATCAGCCAGTCTGAATGCTGATGGATTTGGACTATACGAAGCGGTTCACGGTACAGCCCCAGACATTGCGGGGTTAGGTATTGCTAATCCTTTGGGAACTTTGGCAGCTTGTGTTTTAATGCTCCAGCAGTGGGGAGAAGTGAGGGCAGCCCAACGAATTATAACAGCACAAGAGCGAGTTTTAGCTAAAGGATATCGGACAGCCGATTTGTCTCCCCAAGGAGCAGAAATATTGATAAATACTGAAAAATTAATTGACCTTTTACTAGAAGAAGTTTCCAGCGAGCAATATTCTGAATTCAAAGAGCTTTATGAATCAATTAAATAAGGTTTTACACTTAGGAGATGATATTAATACTGATGATATTATTCCTGCTAATCGAGCCACAACTTACGATCCAGATATATTAAAACAATATGCTTTAGAACATTTGATTGGTGTAGGAGAGCTATTAAAATATAACGTCATTGTCGCTGGGGAAAATTTCGGTTGCGGTTCGAGTCGAGAAATTGCCCCTGTTGCCCTCAAAGCTGCTGGAATTGAAAAGATTCAGGCTAAATCCTTTGCAGAAATTTTTTATCGCAATAGCATCAATATTGGGCTGTCTCTAGAAATTTTGGGAGAAAAACAAGAGAATCCTGTAGTAGATGCGATCGCCCAAACAGGTGGACTGATACCTTTTAATCAAATGCGTTGTCAGAGAAAAATCAGCATTCCTCAAAGCGTAACTCCCAAACGACCTATGACTTTAGTGGAAAAACTCTTGGCTAAAGCCTCTGGTAATAACTACGTCCTTCCCGGAGAAGTGGTTTTTGCTCAGGTCGATTTAGCTTTATCTCATGATGCTGTGGCTGGGCCTGTCGCCACGACATTTTACAAACACTACGGAGAAGAAGCCAAGCTGTGGGATGCTCAAAAGGTAGTTTTAGTAGCAGACCACTTTATCCAAGTTAATGACATCCGTAGCGATCGCAAAGCCTATGTCATGTATGAGGAAATGATTGAGTTTGCTAAAGAGCAAGGCTGTCATTTATTTGATATAGTTTCCCCAGGCGAAGCTGCGGGTATCTGTCACGTCTTACTCCCAGAAAAAGGATTTGTCAGACCAGGAATGATAATTGCTGGTACAGACTCTCATACCTGCACTTACGGAGCTTTAGGAGCTTTTTCTGCCGGGGTCGGAACTACAGATATGGCGAATATCTATGCAATGGGGGATATGTGGATTCGCGTTCCCTCAACGTTAGTATTCGATTTGTCTGGAAAGCTACCTCCCCATATCAGTGCCAAAGATATTATCCTGTTTATTCTGGGGCAAATCGGCTGTGCTGGTGCTACTAGTAAAGTGATGGAGTTTCGCGGGTCAATTCTCTCACAACTACCTTTTGATGAACGATTGACTCTAGCCAATATGGCCATTGAGTGTGGTGCTATCTGTGGGTTGATTGTGCCTGATGAGACGACGCGAAATTATGTGAAAAGTCGCTCTAACCAAGAATTTACAGAAATTATTGCCGATCCTGATGCTGAGTACGAAAAAGTGTATCAATTTGACCTCAGTAATCTAGAACCGCAAGTTGCTCGTCCTCCAAAACCAGATCGAGTAGTCCCGATTAGTGAGTTAGAAGAAATTCCAATTACCAAAGCTTTTATTGGCTCTTGTACAGGTGGCAAACTCTACGATTTGGCTCAGGCTGCTGAAGTTTTGCAGGGTCGTCAACTGGCAGATGGGGTGAATTTGTTTATTGTTCCAGCAAGCGTGGAAATTAGAGAACAAGCCCAAAAACTGGGCTATCTCGACATTTTTACCCAAGCAGGCGCACAAATTCTTAAGTCAGGTTGTGGAGCTTGTATTAATTCGGGAATTGGGGTTTTAGACAAAGAAGAAACGGGGATTTATGCAACCAATCGTAATTTTAAAGGACGCAGTGGCGATCCCACAGGCAAAAACTATTTAGCCTCCCCAAGAACCGTTGCAATATCAGCTATAAAAGGCAAAATCAGCCACTCCCTTAATGAAAAATAAAACTACTAATTTATTATTTTATATATAAAATTTATGAAAGAAATGGCGAGCAGTTCTACTCATAATAATCATAATTTGTCTGTTTTAACTGAGCAAGAAAGACACAAAATCTTAGTGAAATGGAATGATACAAAGGTAGATTATCCTAAAGATTTGTGCATACATGAATTATTTGCAGCACAAGTAGAAAAAACTCCAGACAATATTGCTGTCGTCTTCGATGAACAGAAACTTACTTATCAAGAGTTGAATCACCGAGCCAACAAAGTAGCTCATTATCTGCAATTTTTGGGCGTAGGAAGAGAAGTTCTGGTAGGGATTTGTGTTGAGCGTTCCCTAGAAACGATTGTCGGACTATTGGCGATTCTTAAGGCAGGAGCAGCATATCTCCCACTAGATCCAACCTATCCTAAAGAGCGTCTATCGTTCATGCTGTCAGATTCACAAGTACAAGTGCTATTAACTCAGCAGAAGTTTGTTGAGGAATTTTCTACAAGCGGAGTAAAGACAGTTTGTTTAGATAGTGATTGGGAACAGATTAAGCACCAGAGTCACGAAAATCCTCGTAGCGATGTGACGGCAGAAAATCTCGCTTATGTGATATATACATCTGGGTCAACTGGAACACCCAAAGGAGTGCTGATTCAGCATCAAGGCGTATGCAATCTTGCTCAAGCACAAATTAAATTGTTTGATGTAAACCCACATAGCCGTGTTCTTCAGTTTGCTTCTTTTAGCTTTGATGCTTCAGTTTGGGAAATTATAATGGCTTTGGGTTCTGGAGCTAGTCTTTACATAGGAACTCAAGATTCCTTGCGCCCAGGAGCAGATTTAATAAAATTTTTGCGCGAGCATTCAATCACTCACGTCACATTACCACCCACTGCACTAGCAGCTTTGCCACTAGAAGAATTGCCAAACTTACAAACTATCATCGTTGCTGGAGAAGCTTGTAATCCTAAGCTGATAGCTCAATGGTCAGAAGGGCGGCGTTTCTTTAATGCTTACGGGCCAACGGAATCAACTGTTTGCGCCACAGTTGCAGAATGTAGTGCAGGGGATACTCAAGCAACCATTGGTAAAGCGATCGCTAATACCCAAGTTTACATTCTCGATAGCCATTTGCAACCCGTTCCTATTGGGACTCCTGGCGAATTATATATTGGTGGCGACGGCTTGGCTAGAGGCTATCTGAACCGTCCAGAGTTGACTAAAGAAAGATTTATCCCGAATCCGTTTGCGGAAGCAGGAGGCAGAGGAGCAGAGGAGCAGAGGGGCAGAGGAGAAAACTATACTCAGCACTTTCCCAGATTATATAAAACTGGAGATTTGGCACGTTATTTACCAGACGGGAATATTGAGTTTTTGGGGCGAGTTGATAATCAGGTAAAGATTCGCGGCTTCCGCATTGAATTGGATGAAATAGAGAAGCTTTTAATTCAACACCCAGATGTCAAACAAGCTGCTGTAATTGCCCGTGAAGATATTCCTGGTGATAAACGGCTGGTTGCTTATATAGTCCTGAATCAAAAGCCAGAAGCAATTATCGCTACCCTCAAAGGCTTCCTTCAAGAAAAACTGCCTAATTACATGGTTCCTGGGGTATTTGTGATTTTAGATTCTTTACCCCTGACTGCAAATGGTAAAGTAGATCGGCAAAATCTGCCAAAGAGCGATCGCACCCGTCCCGACCTCGAAGAAACCTTTGTCGCACCGCGTAACCCAATTGAAGAAAAACTAGCCAGCATTTGGACTGAGTTACTGGGAATAGAGCCGATAGGAATCAATGACAATTTTTTCAATTTGGGCGGTCATTCTTTAATCGCAGCGCAAATGCTTTCTCGCATCCGCGATGGTTTCCAAGTCGAGTTATTCTTTCACCACATCTTCGCCAATCCCACCATAGCGGGTTTAGCTGAACTGATTGAACAGCCCAACCACCTCCAGCAGCAATTACAACGTCCTGCAATCCAACCAGTTCCACGCTCAGAATACTTACCACCTTCCTTTGCTCAAGAGCGAGTGCATTTCATTCAAGAAGTAGCACCGGAAGGTAGCGCCTATCAAGCTCAGGTAACTTTGCGATTCACTGGACAACTTAATATTGCAGCATTAGAACAGTGCCTCAGTGAGATTGTCCGCCGACATGAAATCTTCCGCACAACTTTTCCCGCCGCAGATGGACGTTTATTTCAAGTAATCCATCCAGCCTGGCCAGTCAACTTAAAAGTAGTAGATGTCCAAACCGTTCCTAAGTCCGAGCAAGAAGCCGAAATTCAGCGTTTATTTGACGCAGAGGTGCAGAAACCTTTTTACTTGGATAAACTGCCATTAGTTAGGTGGTTATTGTTGAAGTTGAGCGACCAAGAGCATCTGTTAATCCACATCGAACATCACATGGTTCATGATGGTTGGTCTTTCAACAACGTATTTTTAAATGAGTTTCTCGCAATTTATCAAGCCTTCTGTTTGGGTAAGCCTTCCTCACTACCAGAATTAACACTCCAGTTTGCCGACTATGCCCATTGGCAGCGAGAGTGGGTGAAAAGTGAGGAAGCCCAAGCTCAATTAGCCTTTTGGCAGCAAAAGTTATCTGGCAGTCCACCTCTGTTGGAATTACCCTACGATCGCTCCCGACCAGTAGAACAAACTTACAATGGCACTCAAATCAGGGTAGAGTTACCTATTCCCTTGTGCGAATCTTTGAGAGTTCTCAGCCGTCAACAGGGAACTACTTTATTCATGACCACGCTGGCGGCATTTTTAATAGTATTGCGCCGTTACACCGCACAAGAGGATCTGTGTGTGGGTACAGCTGTTGCCAATCGGCGGATGCGCGAAACAGAACAACTAATTGGCATGATTGTCAATAATTTGGTGTTACGCACCGATTTGTCTGGCGAGCCTACATTTGGGGAGTTACTAGAGCGAGTCCGCCAAGTCACGTTGGAAGCCTTTGCTAACGAAGATTTACCCTTCGATAAGGTCGTGGAAGTTCTCAAGCCAATCCGGAACTTGAGTTATAATCCACTGTTTCAAGTGATGTTTAGCTTCCATGATTCTCCCCGGCCAGACTTAACACTCCCAGGCTTGAACATCACAACGAATGTAGCCCTCAGCAACAAATCAACAAAGTTTGACCTAGATGTTGTTTTAATTCCGCAATATGGCGAAGGGGAAGGAATTACAGCGATTTGGGAATACAACACTGATTTATTCGACGCTGCTACAATCCAGCAGATGGTAGAGCAGTATCAAAATTTACTAGAAAAGATTGTTGCTAACCCAGAGCAGCAAATTTCGGAATTATCACTGCTAACCCAGTCTCAGCAGCAATTATTGATGGAGTGGAATCAGACTCACAAAGAGTATTCCACTGATGAATGTATCCATAAATTGTTTGAGGCTCAGGTAGAGTTAACACCGGATGCTGTAGCTGTAGAGCAGGATGGGCAGAGATTAACTTACCGCGAATTGAGCGATCGCGCCAACAAAATCGCCCATTATTTGCAAAGTTTGGGAGTCAAACCAGAAACCCTAGTTGGTATCTGCGTTGAGCGTTCCCTAGACGCGATCGCTGGCTTACTTGGCATTCTCAAAGCTGGTGGTGCTTACGTTCCGCTTGACCCAGCTTATCCTCAAGAACGAATTGCGGAAATTATTGCTGATACGCAACTTGGCTTTTTGCTGACGCAAGATAAATTCCAAGATAAATTGCTAGGTTATACCGGAAAAATAATTTGTTTAGATACGGATTGGGAATTAATCGCGCCACAAAGTACAACCAATCCAATTAGCGGGGTTCAACTAAATAACCTGGCTTACATTATCTACACCTCCGGTTCTACAGGTAAACCCAAGGGAGTAACAATCGAACATCGCTCATTGATGAATTTTGTCATCACCGCCATTGATGAATATGGCATTAAGGCCAGCGATAAAGTTCTGCAATTTGCATCTATTTGCTTTGATACATCGATTGAAGAAATTTTTCCTTGTTTGTGTGTCGGTGCAACCTTAGTATTACGCACCGAAGAAATACTCAACTCCAGCGAGGATTTTTGGCGGTATTGCCAAAAATGGCAGTTAACTGTTTTGGATTTGCCGACAGCATACTGGCATCAGTTAGTAGCTGAACTTAAGCCCCAAGATTCTCGCATTTTTGAAGGTTTGAGAACTGTAATTATTGGTGGTGAAGCAGTTCAACTAGAAAAAGTGCAGCATTGGCACAGTAGTGTTACTCATCTTTCCTCAGTACCGGAATTATTCAATACTTACGGGCCGACAGAAGCAACGGTAGTCACCACATTAGAACGCTTAACCCCAGAAGCCACCTTTGTTAGTATTGGACGACCCATTAGCAATGCTCAAGTTTATATTTTAGATCGATATCACCAACCTGTACCGATAGGCGTTCCAGGAGAACTGCATATTGGTGGAACAGGATTAGCTAGGGGATATTGGCAACGTCCTGAGTTAACAAACGAAAAATTTGTCTCCAATGCTTTACAAAGCAGGGGAGCAGGGGAGCAGGGGAGCAAGGGAGCAAACGAAAACCAATCATCTCGGCTTTACAAAACTGGGGATTTAGTCAGATTCCGCAAGGATGGCAAGCTGGAATACTTGGGTAGAGTTGATAATCAGCTGAAGATTCGCGGCTTCCGCATTGAATTGGGTGAAATTGAAGCGGTATTGAGACAACACTCACAAGTATTGCAAGCTGTGGCGATCGCACATGAAGACACCCCCGGACAAAAGCGGCTTGTGGCTTACGTTGTAACCCAAAAACCGCAACCAACCACTAATGAATTACGCGATTTTCTCAAGCAGAAACTACCGCATTACATGATTCCGGCTGCCTTTATGCAGCTGGAAAGCATACCGATGACTCCCAACCAAAAGGTAGACTACCGCGCTTTACCTACACCCGAATTTTCTCGCAGTGCTGAAGATAAATTTATTGCTCCTCGCACACTGATAGAAGAGAAATTAGTGGCGATTTGGTCGGAAGTTTTAAGAGTCGAAAATGTTGGCATTCACGATAACTTCTTTGAACTGGGTGGAGATTCTATTCTCAGTATTCAGTTAATTTCCAAAGCGAACCAAGCAGGTATTCAAATTGCTGCTAAACAGCTATTTAAGTATCAAACCATAGCTGAGTTAGCGACTGTAGCAGGTATCACTCGTCAAATCAACGCAGAACAAGGCTTAGTAACTGGTGCTGTAGCCTTAACACCGATTCAGCATTGGTTTTTCGAGCAGAAATTACCCGAACCCCATTACTTCAATCAGTCAGCACTGCTAGAAGTTCCGTCAGATGTACAACCTGAACTATTGCAGCAAGTAGTTCAGCAATTGTTAGCGCATCACGATGCTTTACGTTTGCGGTTTGTCCAGGAAGGGGAATGGCAGCAAATTAACGCCGTTACCCAGGATGTACCATTGAGCGTGTTTGATTTGTCGCAGCTTTCGCCAGCAGAACAGCAAACTGCGATCGCAACTAAAGATAGAGAACTCCAAGCTAGTTTAGATTTATCTACGGGAGCGATCGCAAAAGTCGCGTTATTTCAATTAGGCAATGATAGACCAAGTTCTTTACTCTTCATCATCCACCACTTAGCAGTTGATGGGATTTCTTGGCGGATTTTATTGGAAGACTTAGCTACTGCTTACCAACAAATTAGTCGGGGTGAGGCTATTAAATTACCAGCAAAAACAACCTCTTGGCAATATTGGAGCGATCGCTTAACAGAATATGCCCAAACACAGGCTGCCAAAGAGTTGGATTACTGGCTGAGTCAATCTAGCCTTCAAGTCACAGCTTTACCAGTAGACTATACATTTGGTAAAGAAAAGAACACTGTAGCCTCAACTGCTTCTGTGACACTTGCTTTAAACGAAGAACAAACACACGGCCTTTTACAAGATGTACCGTCTGCTTACAATACTCAAATTAATGATGTATTGTTGACTGCCTTACTGGAAAGTTTTGCCCAGTGGACAGGCGAAAGTTCTTTGTTAATTGATTTGGAAGGACATGGACGCGAAGACTTATTTGAAGATGTAGATTTGTCCCTGACTGTCGGTTGGTTTACAACATTATTCCCTGTTTGCTTACAGCTAGGAGAAATTGACCATCTAGGAGAGGCTTTAAAGTCAATTAAAGAACAACTCCGGCGCATCCCTAACCGAGGAATTGGTTATGGTGTATTGCGATATTTGCACGAAAACACGACAATTCGGGAAAAATTGCAGTCCCTACCATCAGCACAAGTTAGTTTTAACTACCTGGGACAATTCGACCAAGTGCTGAAAGCATCTGAAGTTTTGGGTTTGGCTAAAGAATTAAAATCCGAACAAAGCTTACTTAATCAACGCAGCCACCTGTTAGGAATAAGCGGCTTTATTCGTGCAGGAAAACTAGAAATGACTTGGGCTTATAGCGAGAAAGTTCACAAACGAGACACCATTGAACGGTTAGCTTCAGGATTCATCGAAGCATTAAAAATCTTAATTACTCACTGTCAAACAAAAGATTCTCAAAGCTATACTCCTTCAGACTTTTCAGCAGCCAAACTCAATCAAAAACAACTTGATAAATTCCTAGCCAAACTCAACAAAACCAAGTAGCCAACAGTCAACAGTCAACTTTCCAGGGGTAACTATGCAAAATATCGAAGACCTTTATGAACTTTCACCGATGCAACAAGGGATGTTGTTTCATACCCTTTATGCACCAGAATCGGAAGTTTATTTTGAGCAGTTACTTTGCATTCTCTCTGGGGAATTGAATTTTTCTGCTTTCCAAAAAGCTTGGAAACAGGTTGTGGCACGACATTCTGTTTTACGTAGTTCTTTTTATTGGGAAGAGATAGAAAAGCCCTTGCAAATGGTGAGTAAGCAAGTGGATCTTCCTTGGGTGCAAATGGACTGGCGACATTTAACACCTGATGAACAACAAAATCATTTAGAGGAGTTTTTGTCAAGCGATCGCCAAAAGAAATTCAATTTGGCTCAAGCACCTCTAATGCGCTTTACCATCATTCAGCTAACAGAGCAGAAATACCAATTTATTTGGAGTCATCATCATATCCTCTTTGATGGCTGGTCAATGCAGATTGTCCTCAAAGAAGTTTTGGCTTTTTATGAAGCAAATCAGCGAGGCGAATATTTACGTCTCCAAGGAGTTCGCCCCTATCGAGAATATATTGAATGGTTACAACAACAAAATATTGAGCAAGCAAAGGACTTTTGGCAAAAAACTCTTCAAGGGTTTGAAACTCCCACTTCATTGTCAGGTAACAGGAAGAAAGAAACATATAAAGAGCAACGTTTTCAATTATCTCAAACGGTAACTGAAAAATTGCAATTGGCAGCGCGACAGCACCATTTAACTTTGAATAATTTGGTGCAGGGAGCTTATGCATTATTAATTTCTCGTTACAGTGGAGAAAGTGATGTAGTCTTTGGTGCAACTGTATCCGGTCGTCCACCGCAGCTTGAGCAAGTAGAGTCGATGGTGGGGCTATTTATCAATACCCTGCCAATACGGACAAAAATAACAGCCAAAACAGAATTATTACCCTGGCTCAAGCAATTACAAACCCAAGCATTAGAACAAGAACAATATGCTTATTTTTCTCTTGCAGAGATTCAAAAATTAAGTGATATACCGACCGGATCGCAACTTTTTGAAAGTCTTTTAGTCTTTGAAAATTATCCGCTAAATTCTGCTAAACAAGAAACTGAAAAAACTTTAGAAATTAGTCATCTTAGTTGTTTTGAGCGCACGAATTATCCCATTACAGTAGTAATTAATCCGTGTTTACAACTAGCTGGCAGGATTGTTTATGATAGTAGCTGCTTTGATGAAGAAACAATTAACCGCATAATTGGGCATTTCCAAACATTGCTGTTAGGGATGGCAGATAACTTACAACAATATATTTCTCAATTATCTTTACTTAGTGCAGAGGAAGAAAAAGAGATAATTAAATTAGAAAACCATCAAGAAAATAATTCTATTAATTATAAATGTATTCATGCTTTATTTGAAGTACAGGTAGAAAAAAGTTCCGATGCCATAGCGGTTGCATATCAACAAGAACATTTAACTTATTGGGAATTAAATAACCGTGCCAATCAATTAGCCCGTTATTTAAAATCGCTAGGAGTTAAACCTGAAGTTCGGGTGGGAATTTGTGTTGAGCGTTCCTTAGAAATGGTAATCGGAATACTAGCTATTCTCAAAGCGGGAGGGGCGTATGTACCACTAGATCCAGGTTATCCTGCTGAAAGATTAGCGTTCATGCTGGAAGATGTACAAGCACCTATCTTATTAACACAAACTCATTTACAAAATAGACTCCCACTCAATAATCAAACCGTGGTGAATCTTGACACAGATTGGGAAATTATTGGCCAATATAGTCAAGATAATTTACCCAGTGAAGTTAATCCAGAAAATTTAGCTTATATCATTTATACCTCTGGCTCAACAGGAACACCAAAAGGTACAGAAGTTCCCCATCGTAGCATTCTTGGTTTTATGTTTGGGGTTGATTATATTCAACTAGATGCAAACCAGATTTGGCTGCAACATTCATCGATTTCCTGGGATGCGTCAGCCCTAGAACTTTGGACACCATTACTTTATGGTGGGCGTTGTGTACTGTATCCAGAAAGAATTCCTACGCAAGAAGGCTTAAGCCAGATTCTTCAAGAACAAAAAGTTAATATCTTGTGGCTAACTTCCGCCTTATTCAATTTAATGATTGATACAATACCGTCAGGATTATTAGGTGTTAAACAACTACTCATTGGGGGAGAAGCTCTTTCTGTAAATCATGTTCGACGTGCCTTAGAACTATTACCAGAAACCAAAATAATTAATGGCTATGGGCCTTCTGAATGTACAGTATTTACCTGTTGTTATCCGATTCCTCAAAAACTTACTGAAAATGTCCATTCAGTTCCTATTGGTAAACCCATCGGCGATAGAACAGTTTATATACTAGATGATAATTTAAACAGAGTTACAATTGGTATTTCTGGTGAACTTTATGTAGGTGGTGCAAGTGTAGCTAGAGGTTACTTAAATCAACCAAAATTAACCAGTGAAAAATTTATACCTAATCCTTTTATTGCAGGAGATATCCTTTACAAAACAGGAGATTTAGTCCGCCGTCTACCTGATGGAAATCTAGAATTTATCGGTAGAATTGATACACAAGTAAAGATTCGCGGTTTTCGCATTGAATTAGCAGAGATTGAAGCGATTTTAGTTCAACATCCTGATATCAAACAAGTTGTAGTCATTGCACGGGAAGATGAACCAGTAAATAAATTATTAGTAGCCTATTTGGTAGCAACCAATGATTCACTAACTACTGGCACTTTACGAAACTTTCTCAAGGTAAAGCTACCAAATTATATGATTCCTGCTGCTTTGGTATTTCTTGATAAATTTCCTCTCACTCCTAATGGTAAACTCAATCGCCGCGCTTTGCCTGCTCCTGACAGCGATCAAAGAAATAGAGAGGTTGATTTTGTTGCTCCTCATACACCAATTGAACAAGAATTAGCCACAATTTGGACAGAAGTTTTGAAGTTAAAACAAGTGGGAATTCACGATAACTTTTTTGAGTTAGGAGGACATTCTTTATTAGCTACTCAAGTTGTTTCTCGCTTAAGAGAGGCTTTTACTTTAGATTTTCCTTTACGTTATTTGTTTGAAAATCCAACTATTGCTGAACTAGCGCAAAAAGTGAATGAGCAAGTAGAAAATGATGATTTGGCGAGGATTTTGGCGGAGGTGGATGAGTTATCGGAGGAAGAGGTGAGGAAAGAGTTAGTTTCGTGAGGATTTTTTCAACGCAAAGGTGCGCGGAGTCAGCGCAAAGTTACGCAGCGAAAAGTTCCTCGAAGCCGGGTTTCCCGGCGTAGGAAACTTTTCAAGACAGAGTTTTTAATTACGAATTATTATGAGTGACTTATTAAAACGTCTTGAATCTCTATCACCTGAAAAACGAGAATTAGTTTTACAAAAACTGAAGAAGCAACAGAAATCGCCGCTTCTTACTCCTGTATCAAGGGAACAACTTCTTCCTCTGTCTTTTGCTCAACAAAGGCTGTGGTTTATTGACCAATTAGAAGGTGAAAATTGTGTCTATAATGTGCCGTTTTTCTGGGAAATTAGCGGAGTTTTGAATGTCAGTGCGTTGGAAAAAGCGATCGCCACAATTATCCAACGTCATGAGGTATTACGCACTAGCTTCTCTATTGTCGATGAGTCACCTATACAGGTGATTGACGCTCATCCGCAGCTAAAGTTACAGGTGCTAGACTGGCGACAAGTCCCAACAGAACATCACTTAAGCAAGGCGCGACAGTTTGCGATTGCAGAATTACAACAGCCATTTGACTTATCAAACCCGCCTTTACTGCGAGTCAAGTTGCTGCAATTAGCTGAACAATCCCATCTACTCTTACTGGTTATCCATCATATTGTCTGCGATGGCTGGTCAATGGATATCTTCCGCCGGGAATTGTTCGCTCTTTACACAGCTTTTTGTAATGGTGAATCGTCTCCTTTACCGGAATTACCTCTACAATATGCCGATTTCGCTCATTGGCAAAGACAATGGTTACAAGGAGAGGTACTGCAAACCCAACTTAATTACTGGCAAAAACAATTAGCAGATGTTCCGCCACTGTTAGAATTACCGACAGATAAACCACGCCCATCAGTGCAAAGCTTTAAGGGGCGGAGTGAGTTTTTGCAACTCAATCGAGATTTGACGCAGAAGTTGAAGCGTTTAAGCCAGGAGTCAGGAACTACTCTGTTTATGACAATGCTGGCGGTATTTGCGCTGTTATTGTCGCGCTACAGTGGACAAGAGGATATTGTTGTTGGTTCTGCGATCGCCAATCGTAACCGTAGAGAAATAGAACCATTAATAGGCTTTTTTGTCAATACTTTGGCTTTGCGTACCAACTTGCAAGGAAATCCCACTTTCTTAGAATTACTGCAACGGGTGAAGCAAGTAACCCTGGATGCTTACGACCATCAAGACTTACCCTTTGAGAAGCTAGTTGATGAATTGGGATTAGAGCGATCGCTTTCTCATCATCCTCTATTTCAAGTCGCTTTTGGCTTGCAAAGTGGAACTCCAGAGAAACTAGAAATTCCTGGCTTAACTCTTTCCCGTTTTGAGTGGGAAAATACCACGACACTGTTTGATTTATCGCTAATTTTCCGAGAAACTCCTCAAGGTTTAACCGGAGAATGGGAATATGCAACTGATTTGTTTGAGGCTGAAACTATCCAACGAATGGCGGGACATTTTGAAGTTATACTCAAGCAAATTATTGATAACCCGAAGCAACCAATCAATAGTTTATCTTTGCTGACAGAGGATGAGCGTCATAAATTACAAAGCTGGAATCAAACTCAAACACAATATCCCCACGATAAAACTTTAGTTGATTTATTTGAAGAACAAGTTAGAAAAAATCCCGATAATCAGGCTGTATTTTTTGAATCTCAAACTTTAACTTATCAAGAACTCAATCAAAAAGCCGATCGATTAGCTTACTATTTAATTCACAATTACCAAATTCAGGCAGATACTTTAATTGGTATCTCTGTCGAACGTTCTTTGGAAATGATTATTGGTGTACTTGGTATCCTGAAAGCTGGCGGAGCATACCTACCGATTGACCCTAATTATCCCCAAGAACGGATTAAGTTCATGTTAGAAGATTCTGGGATATCGATATTATTAACCCAAAGTCTTCTATTAGATAAATTACATTTAGATAACTTAGATAAGCCTTGCCACGTTATTTGTTTGGATAATGTTTCACGCAGAGGCGCAGAGACGCAAAGGAATATTTTTGAGAAAATCACGCCTGACAATTTAGCTTATGTCATCTACACTTCTGGTTCAACGGGAATGCCGAAGGGTGTAACGATTGAGCATAAAGCCATTGTTAATCTAGCTTTGGGTTGGATTGAAACTTTTCAAGTGCAACCCCATAGTCGTGTGCTTCAATTTGGTTCTTTTAGTTTCGATTTGTCTATTGGTGAAATTGCGACTGCTTTATCCGCAGGTGCTTGTTTATATTTAGGAAATAAAGATACTTTATTACCAGGCGACAGCTTAGTTGACTTTTTAATCCAACATAAAATTACTCACAGCCTTTTATCACCTTCAGCTTTATCAGTCTTACCAAAAGCAAGTTTTCCCGATTTGCAATGTATCACTGTGGGCGGAGAAGCTTGTCCTGCTGAATTAGTTAGTCAGTGGGGAATAGAACAAAATTTATACAATTGCTATGGCCCGACAGAATCAACTGTGACTGCGGCTATTTATCTTTGTCAACCAAATGGAAAAAAACCACCAATTGGTAAACCAATATCTAATGTACACATCTATATCTTAGATGCACATAATCAACCATTACCGCCAGGAATACCAGGGGAATTATGCGTTGCAGGAATAGGTTTAGCTAGAGGTTATCTCAACCGTTCAGAAATTACTAGCCAAAAATTTCTAGAAATTGAATTATTTGGTAAAACTCAGCGAATTTATAAAACTGGTGACTTAGCAAGATGGAATGCTGAGGGCAATTTAGAATATTTCGGTCGGATTGACGAGCAAATTAAATTACGCGGATTTAGAGTTGAACTCGGTGAAATTGAATCACTTTTATTACAACATCCATTAGTTCAAGAAGCTATTGTAATTTTATATAAAACTGATAATAATTCCAGGCTATTAGCCTATATTACGGCGGCGGAAAAATCCATCAATTTAGAGATTGAAGTTAAAGAATACCTGAAAAATCGTCTGCCTAATTATATGATTCCGAGCCAGATAATGGTTTTAGAACAGTTGCCTCTGACTGCTAACGGTAAACTAGATAGGCGAGCATTACCAGCACCAAATACAGACGCTTTCACTGAGTTAGAAATACCAGTAACTCCTACAGAAGAAATACTAGCTACTTTATGGCAAGGGTTGTTAAAAATTCAATCTGTTGGTCGCTCTAACAACTTCTTTGAGTTAGGTGGACATTCACTGTTAGCAACTCAATTAATTGCCCGAATTCGCGATCGCTTTGGCGTTGAATTATCCGTCCGTAAGATATTTGAGCAAAGTGTTTTATCTGAGTTGGCGCGGGAAATTGACAAAGCATCTGCGAGTGTTGCTTTACCTCCCATTACGCCCCAAGCAGAAAATGAGCCAAAAACTCTATCTTTTGCCCAATCAAGACTTTGGTTTCTCGCCCAACTTGAAGGTAAAGGAACTTCTGCTACCTACAATATGCCCTTTGCACTCCAACTTGATGGCAACTTAAATGTAGAAGCTTTACGCCAGAGTTTAACCTATTTGTTGGAACGCCATACAACTTTACGCACTTATTTCCCTGCTTTGGAGGGAGAACCCCAAGTAGTAATTAGAAATATCGAAGATATAGAAGTATTAGAAATTGCAGACTTACAAGCACTCGATTCTCAAACACAAGCGGAAACTGTACAAAAGTTAGCCGATACCCATGCTCAAGCACCTTTTAACTTAAATACTGACACCCTGTTCAGAGCTAAACTACTGCAACTCGGCCAACAGAAAAATATCCTACTGATTAATATCCACCACATTATCAGTGATGGCTGGTCAATGGGTGTATTTAAGCGCGAATGGCGACAGGCTTATACTGCTTATGCTGTGGGTTCTACTCCCAACTTATCACCGTTACCGATTCAGTATAGCGATTATGCAGCTTGGCAGCGCAGTTGGTTACAAGGGGAGAGTTTATCAAGCCAGGAAAATTATTGGAAACAACAATTAAGTGATGCGCCTCGGTTGCTGGAGTTACCTACTGATTATCCTCGTCCAGCGCAGCAAAGTTACCAAGGTGAGCGTGAAGAATATTGTTTGAGCAAAGAACTGACTCAGAAACTTAAAGCTATTAGTCAACAACAAGGGGTGAGTTTATTTATGACCCTGTTGACTGCTTTCAATATTTTACTGTCACGTTACAGCCGCCAAGATGATTTGTGTGTGGGTTCTGGGATTGCTAACCGCACCCATAGCTACACAGAAGGGTTAATCGGCTTTTTTGTCAATACTTTAGTATTGCGGAGCAAAATCAAGCCGGAGCAAGGATTTAGTGAATTACTGCAACAAACTCGGCAAACTTGCTTAGATGCTTATGCTAATCAAGACATTCCCTTTGAGTATTTGGTAGAACAACTGCAACCAGAACGCAGTCTCAGCCATAATCCATTATTCCAAGTGATGATGGTGATGCAAAACGCAGCGGGGGCGGGAGTAAATGTTAGTTTACCAGGGCTAGATATTCAATATTTGGAACAAAGTTTTCCATTTGCCAAGTTTGATTTATTGCTGGATTTGTGTGAAAGGGACGAGCAACTACATTGTATGTGGGAATATGCCACAGATTTATTTGCGGCATCAACAATTAAACGCATGGCGGGACATTTTGAAGTCTTGTTGACAGCAATTACCCAAAATCCGCAACAGCCGATTTATCAGCTACCCATCATCACCCCAGCAGAAAGCCAACAACTACAAATTTGGAATCAAACAGACGCAGATTACCCTAAAGATTTGTGCATATATCAATTATTTGCAGCACAGGTGGAGAAAACTCCAAATAATATCGCTGTTGTTTTTGATGAACAGAAACTTACTTATCAACAACTAAATCAAAAAGCTAATCAACTAGCTCATTATTTAATTCAAAATCACCAAATTCAGCCTAACACTCTAATTGGTATTTGTGTTGAACGGTCTTTAGAAACCATAATTGGTTTACTGGCTATCCTTAAAGCTGGTGCGGCTTATGTGCCAATCGATCCGAGTTATCCCCAAGAACGCATTCATTTAATGCTTGAAGATAGTGATGCAGCAGTATTATTAACAACTAAATCTATTAGAAAGCAACTTCCCTTAGAAAAGTTTAACAACTACTGCCAATTACTATTTCTAGACGAACAAACATGGACTCAACAACCTACAGATAATCCTCAGATAAATAGTAGTCCTGATGATTTGGCTTATGTAATTTACACTTCTGGTTCGACTGGAAGACCAAAAGGCGTGGCAATTTGTCACTCCTCATTGACTAATTTCTTATATTCAATGAAAGACAAGCCAGGAATAACTGCGTCTGATACTCTCTTGGCTATCACAACTATATCTTTTGATATCGCTGCACTGGAAATTTATTTACCTCTAATCGTAGGTGCAAAAATAATTCTAGCTAGTCGAGAAATTGCCTCTGACGGTTTACAGTTAGCAGAACAATTACATAACAATGCTGCTACTATTATGCAGGCTACTCCAGCTACTTGGCGGATGTTGTTAACCGCAGGATGGAAAGGTTCAAACCAGTTAAAAATCTACTGCGGTGGTGAAGCATTAACTTGGGAACTTGCTTATCAACTACTAGAAAGAAGTGCTGAACTTTGGAATCTTTATGGCCCAACAGAGACTACTATTTGGTCAGATATCTATCAGGTAAATACTTTTGAGCAATACAAAAATTTTCAAGGGTCTGTGTTATCAATTGGGAAGGCGATCGCCAACACTGGCATCTATATTTTAGATAATTACAATCAACCCCTTCCCCCAGGAATACCAGGAGAATTGTGCATTGCTGGCGCAGGTTTAGCACAAGGCTATTTGAACCGTCCCGATTTAACCGCCGAAAAATTTATCACATTGGAATTATTAGGAAAAACTGAGCGAATTTATAAAACTGGTGATTTAGCTAGGTGGCTACCCGATGGTAATCTGCAATATTTAGGGCGGATCGATCGCCAAGTCAAATTGCGGGGTTTCCGTATTGAATTAGGTGAAATTGAAGCATGTTTACTCAAACACCCCAAAATTCAGGAAGCGGTTGTTTTAGTTCGAGAAGAAAGCGAAAGCGATCGCCGTCTACTCGCCTATATTGTCCCCGCACAAACAGAGGATAAATACCTCCAAGGTGAACAAGTAGAATTATGGCAACAAATTTTCAATGATGCGTACTATCAACAACAAAACCCAGAAGACGATCCTACCCTGAATTTAGCTAGCTGGATTAACAGCTATACCGGAAATCCTTATCCCAAAACTGTAATGCAAGAATGGCGAGATACAACCGTCGATCAAATTTTAGAACTTGCACCTCAACAGGTATGGGAAATCGGCTGCGGGGCAGGAATGTTATTGTTTAAAATTGCACCTCATTGTCAGCATTATTTAGGCACAGATTTTTCATCAGGTGGATTGCAGTATATTGAACAATATCTAAAACAGCAGTCTATCAATGATAAAGTTACCTTAAAAACTAGGGCAGCCAACCAGTTTGATGGCATTGAAACAAATGCTTATGATTTGGTAATTATAAATTCTGTAATTCAATATTTTCCGTCTTTGGATTACTTGTTATCAGTAATTGAAGGTGCTATCAAAACTGTAAGTCCTCAAGGAAAAATATTTATAGGAGATGTGCGAAATCTCAATTTATTAGAAGCTTTCCATACGGCAGTCGAGTTTTATCGCGCCCCTGATGAATTATCAATTCAGGACTTGCGCCAACAGATTCAAAAAAGCATCCGTACCGAAGGCGAATTACTAATTGACCCTGATTTATTTATTGCTATTAAACAAAAATTTCCTCGGATTAGTCACGTAGAAATTCAATTGAAACGGGGTTACAGCCATACGGAAATGAGCCGTTTTCGTTATGATGTGGTTTTATATTTGGATGGTACAGATACTCCTGTTGCAGAATCCCAATGCTTAGATTGGCAAGAACAACAGTTAAATTTGGCAACTATCGAGAAAATTTTAGCAACTCAGCAACCAGATTTATTAAGGATTAAAGATATTCCGAATGCCCGTCTAACTTTAGAAATGGCATTGTTGGAAAACATTCCTCAATTAGAGGGGAATGTTGCAGATTTAAAAGCTGTAATTTCACAAATCAAATTAGGCATAGAACCCGAAGTATTCCGCACTTTAACGCGAGATTTACCTTATACGCCTTTTATTCAATATAGTTCCACAGGGTTTGCTTACTACGATGTTATTTTACAAAGAAATATCCCGGAACAAGAGACAATACCAAGATTCAATCAAAGAGAAAATTGGCGACTGAAACCTTGGCAACATTACGCCAATCAACCGTTACAATATCGCATCAATCAAGTTGCTCCAGAGTTATTAGAAGAATGGCGAGATTTACTGGCAAAAAATCTGCCTGATTATATGATTCCTAACCATTTTCTTGTTTTAGAAAAACTGCCACTAACACCAAATGGCAAAGTAGACCGCAAAGCTTTACCTGCGCCAGGTGCAGCAGTGGCAGCCACAGATATTGAATTACCTGTAACAGAGACAGAAAAATTGCTGGCTCAACTATGGGCAAAGCTACTCAAATATGAAGCCGTAGCCCGACAAGATAACTTCTTCAACTTGGGGGGACATTCATTATTAGCCACTCAATTGTGCTACCGCATCCGCGACACTTTCAACGTAGAAATACCACTACGTCAAGTATTTGATTCTCCCATTCTCAGCGAATTGGCAAGTTATATAGATAGCTACATTTGGGTTAATTTGTCCAGCGCAGATATGCAACCTTTAAACTCAGACGAAGAGGAAATTGAACTATGACTATGACACAAAATCAGCCAATAGTTTCTTTAATGCTTCGTTTGCAGAATCTAGGCTGCAAAATTTGGGCTGAAAATGATAAGTTACGGATTCGTACTAGCAAAAATGCCTTAACAGATGAACTCAAGCAAGAAATTCAAGCCAACAAAGCAGAAATTCTAGCTTTCTTGAAAGCAGCTAAGACGCAAGTTGCCGTTACAGAAGAAATTCCTACTTTAAGTGCTGACTCTCCCAAGCCGCTTTCTTTTGCTCAACAACGCGTATGGCTATTAGCACAACTCCAAGGGCCATCAGCTACTTATAATATGCCGATCGCTCTACAACTGAACGGCAGCCTAAATATTGATGCCCTGCGTTCTAGTTTGGCTTATCTACTCAATCGCCACGAGAGTCTGAGGATATATTTTCCCACCGTCGCCGGACAACCCCAAATTGCGCTGCGTAATTTAGACGAACTCGAAGTTTTAGCCGTACAAGATTGCCGGAACTTAGATGAAAGTCAATATTTACAACATTTAATCAATGCTCATGCACAACAACCCTTTGACTTAAATACTGGCCCTTTATTTACAGCCAAACTATTGCAATTGCAAGAGCGTAAATTTGTATTGCTCATAAATATGCACCACATTATCAGTGATGGCTGGTCAATGGGGGTATTTGTGCGTGAGTTACGGCAAGCTTACACTGCTTTTACCCAAGGTCAAACCCCAAACTTTCCTCCCTTGGCTATTCAATACAGCGACTATGCGGCTTGGCAAAGAAATTGGTTACAAGGCGAAGTATTAGAAAAGCAGATTAACTATTGGAAAAATCAACTGGGTGATGCTTCGCCATTACTCGAATTGCCTACAGATTATCCTCGTCCATCACAGCAAAGTTATCGAGGCGATCGCTTTCTTTATTCTCTCACGCCAGAGTTAAGTGCTGCCGTTAAAAATTTCAGCCAACAGCAAGGCGTAAGCCTATTTATGACTCTGTTGGCAGCTTTGAATATTCTACTATCTCGTTACAGCCGCCAAAACGATTTATGTATTGGTTCTCCTATTGCCAACCGCACACATAGTCAAACAGAAGGGTTAATTGGCTTTTTTGTCAATACTTTAGTACTGCGTAACCAAATTAATCCCGAACAAAGTTTTATCGAGTTTCTCCAACAAACGCGCCAAACTTGTTTAGATGCTTACGCTCATCAAGATATCCCCTTTGAGGTTCTGGTAGAAAAGTTACAACCAGAACGCAGTATGAGCTATAACCCATTATTTCAGGTAATGTTTGCGCTGGAAAATAACGAAAGTCCAGACTTGAGTTTACCAGGGTTAGAGATTGAATGGCTGGGGGTGAAGGGTGCGATCGCCAAGTTTGATTTAACCCTGATGGTGATGGAATATGACAACCAGCTAAATTGTTCTTGGGAATACGCCACCGACCTTTTTGAAAAAGCTACTATCCAAAGAATGGCGGAACAGTTTGAAGTTCTGCTCAAGGGAATTATTGATAATCCCAACCAACCAATTCACACTTTGCCTTTGATGACAGCAGCCGAACTGCTACAACTTCAAAGCTGGAATCAAACGCAAACTGATTATCCTAAAAATAAAACTTTAGTTGATTTATTTGAACAACAAGTTAGGAAAAATCCCGATAATCAGGCTGTCTTTTTTGAATCTCAAACTTTAACTTATCAAGAAATTAATCAAAAATCTAATCAATTAGCTAATTATTTAATTCACAATTATCAAATTCAGCCAGACACCTTGATTGGTATCTCTGTCGAACGTTCTTTAGAAATGATTATTGGTGTCCTCGGTATTCTCAAAACTGGCGCAGCTTATGTACCGATTGACCCTAATTATCCCCCAGAACGGATTCAGTTCATGTTAGAAGATTCTGAGATATCAGTATTGCTAACCCAAAATATTTTATTAGATAAATTACCTCTAACTGAACTTAAACACCAGGTTATTTGTTTAGATGAGGAAGTTTTTGCTGAAGAATTAACCCATAATCCTAATCCTCAAATTACAGCTGATAATTTAGCTTATGTTATCTACACCTCTGGTTCGACGGGACAACCGAAGGGTGTAGCGATCGAGCATAAAGCCATTGTCAATCTCGCCTTGGGCTGGGTTGAAACCTTTCAAGTGCAACCCCATAGCCGTGTGCTTCAATTTGGTTCTTTTAGTTTCGATTTGTCTATTGGTGAAATTGCGACTGCTTTATCGGCAGGTGCTTGTTTATATTTAGCCCATCAAGAAAGTTTATTACCAAGTCAAGCCTTAGTTGACTTTTTAACCCAACACAAAATTACTCATATATTTTTACCTCCATCAGCTTTAGCTATATTACCAAAGGCAACTCTCAGCAATTTACAATCTATAGGTGTTGGTGGGGAGGCTTGTCTGGCTGAATTAGTTAGCCAGTGGGGAACAGGACGACGTTTTTATAACTGCTACGGGCCGACAGAATGTACAGTTATTGTAGCGATAGCTACGCTGGCCAATGGCAACGCACTTTGTCAACCTAACGGCAAAAAACCATCAATTGGTAAACCATCTCCCAATCTCCGCATTTATATTTTGGATGCACATAATCAACCATTACCGCCAGGAATACCAGGAGAATTATGCGTTGCAGGAGTTGGTTTAGCTAGAGGTTATCTCAACCGTCCAGAAATTAGTGCCCAAAAATTTATTGAAATTGAATTATTTGGTAAAACTGAGCGAATTTATAAAACTGGTGACTTAGCAAGATGGAATGCTGAGGGCAATTTAGAATATTTCGGTCGGATTGACGAGCAAATTAAATTACGTGGTTTTAGAGTCGAACTTGGTGAAATTGAATCACTTTTATTACAACATCCATTAGTCAAAGAAGCTGCTGTCATCTTATATAAAACAGAAACCAATCAGAGTTTAATTGCATACGTAACGGGAATCACCAATCATTTATCTATCGAATTAAAAAATTATCTTAGATCGCGACTACCTGATTATATGATTCCTGCTCAGATTGTGGTGTTGGATGAGTTACCTTTAACTCCCAATGGCAAAATTGATCGTAAAGCTTTACCTACACCTAATCTTGAGATTCAAGGTTTATATACAGCACCACGCAACGAAGTTGAACAAAAACTAGCGCAATTATGGTCTGCTGTCCTCGAACGTCAAGAAATTGGCATTTATAACAACTTTTTCGACTTAGGCGGACATTCTTTATTAGCAATCAAATTGCTCAATAATATTCAACAGGTTTTTGGGCAACAACTTGCTTTGAGTAGTTTATTTCAGAACCCTACTATTGATCAACTAGCCGAACAAATTTCTAATACAGGAGTGCAACAATCCCATCCAGATTTACTGTTACTCCAACCTCAAGGAAATGCAACTCCTCTATTTTGTCTTCCTGGTGCAAACGGACATGGCTTTTATTTTCAAGATTTGGCTACCAATTTAGGAAATGAGCATCCAGTTTATGGGCTAGAAACTCCAGGAAGAGATGGACTCAACCCACTTCCAAATTCAGTAGAACTTCATGCAAGCCAACTGATTGAGGTATTACACCAACAACAACCCCAAAGTCCATACATACTAGTAGGATACTCATCAGGTTGTGCTGTTGCTTTTGAAATGGCTTTGCAACTGGAACAGCAAAGCGAAAAAATAGAATTCTTGGCTATTTTAGACTCTGGATTAGTTTCTTGTCCCGAACATTTAACTAATAGAACAGAGATTGATTGGATTTGGCAATTACTCCAACGAATTGAAGCTTTAAAGGGAGTTTCTTTTGGTTTGAAATACACTGATTTAGCTGCTCAAAATGATGACCAAGCCCGTTGGAATTTGGCAGCAGAGTATTTATACAGATATAACGTCCTACCGGAACACTCGACCCTTGACTTACTAAAAACCAATATGCAGGTGATGAAAGTGCTAACGCTCAATTATGCCAATTATCAGCCTAAGCATTCAATTTCTGCACCGATTGTTTTATTCCGCGCTCAAGAAGTGCATGAAATTGTTGTGCGAGAACTCCAAGCTTTTTCTGATTACGATTTACCTGATTGGAGATGGCAAACCTATGCTCAAAAGCCTGTCAAGGTGATTTCTATACCTGGGAATCATGGGCGAATGCTTTATGAACCCAATGTCAAAGTATTAGCCACACAACTACAAACGGTGATGCAAGAGGCCAAAAAAGTAATCGCTCTCAATTATTAACCTGACTTTCTTAATTTTGGAGTGGTATAAAAAAATGCAAATTCCTATTAAAATTTCCGATGAAACTCTGCGGGATGGAGAACAACAAGTAGGTATTTTCTTCTCTTACCCAACCAAACACCAACTTGCTCGTCTGATTGCTCAAACAGGAATTGATGGATTTGCCATCATGCCAAGTGTTTGCGAACAAGAAGCAGAGTTAGTCAAATCATTAGTCTTAGAAGGATGGGATGGACTAATTACTGCTGATACGATGATGGGAAAGCAGTATATCGATCTAGCGAAAGAGTGCGGAGTTAAGCGCATTATTCTCTTCCATGCTGTTTCCGATCGCCTGCTGTTTTTGCGAAATCCCCAAGTTCGCCTGATGAGCGAATTTCAAGATAAAACCATTGATGATGATATCTCATCTCAAATAATCAATAGAATTCGTCAAGATGCTCTTGATGTCATTGTTGAAAATCTACACTATGCTACAAAAGTCGCAGGTTTGAGAGTAGATTTTGCGGCTGAGGATGCTTCTAGAGCCGATTTTGACTATTTAGTGCAATGTATTCGCTCATGCAGTCCTTATATCGAACACTTTCTACTGTGTGATACGGTGGGGGTTCTCACTCCAGAAAAGAGTTATATCTGGATTAACGACTTGCTCCAATCTACCGCAGGGGTAGCCTTGGGAGTACATTATCACAACGATATGGGCTTGGCTTTAGAAAATACTCTTCAGTCTCTCATGGCGGGAGCCACTTTAGTATCGGGGACATTTTGTGGTTTGGGAGAACGAGCCGGAAATGTGGCGATCGAGCAAGTTTTAAATGGTTTGCGAGTCCGTTTCGGTATTGAAGTAGAGGGGATTAACTATGATGCGATCGCCGCAGTGATTAATTACATCGAGCAAATGGGGATTCGCCCCGCCGCCCCTTATTCTCAAACTGCACAACGTCACGAATCAGGTATTCATGTCAATTCTTTGTTGCGCGATCCCAAAAGCTATGCAATATTTCCTCATAACAAAATAGATGTTGTATTTGGCAAATGGAGTGGAGTTAGTAATTTCCAATATCTATTTGAAAAGCAACTACACAATCCTCAACCTAGAAAACAGTACGAGAAGATGCGTTCTGTTATCAAATCTCTTGCCACTGAAAAAGAACGTTATTTTACTGCTCAAGAAGTTTTAGAATTATGGAAAAATGGTATCTTTGAATAGGAAACTGTGAAAATAGTTCAAAACTTCAACAATTTAAAGAGTCAGGAGAACACTTTCTCAATTGATAAAAAATAAGAATCAATTATGACTTTTTTCTCCTAGTCTTTAATGCTAACTAGCCAAGCCATTATTTTTTAGAGATGCAAGCTACAACTGTGATTGGTAAATCCTCAAGAAATGATTCTTCACCTGCTAATGATTTTTGGGGGAATGTCAGAGCGATCGTCGGGTCTTTCCTGTATCCTACCGAGGCAAACGGCAGAACATTTTCAGATGTAATCCGTACATGGGGAATGCTTCTTCTCCTAGTATTATTAATCATAATGCTCGTAGGTGTAACTGCATTTAATAGCTTTGTTAACCGCTTTTTGCTAGATATCATTACTGAAGAGCAAGATTTAAATAAATTTACTAATACATTATGGCTTTATGGTGCTGCTCTTGTCTGCGTAACGTTCTTAGTAGGATTTACTAGATATGTTAGAAAACAAATCGCTCTTGATTGGTATCAATGGCTAAACGACCGAATTTTAGATAAATATTTGAGTAATCGTGCCTATTATAAAATTAACTTTAAATCCGATATTGATAATCCAGATCAACGAATAACCCAAGAAATAGAACCTTTAACAAGAGATGCTCTTTCTTTTTCGGCTACTTTCTTAGAAAAAATGCTGGAAATGATAACTTTTTTAGTAATTCTCTGGTCTCTTTCCTATTGGGTAGCAGTTGTATTGGTAGCTTATACAGTTATAGGTAATTTAATTGCTGTTTATTTAGCTCAAGAATTAAATAAGATTAAACAACAGGAACTCGAACATCAGGGGGATTATAATTATAGTGTCAATCATGTTCGTAATCACGCTGAATCAATAGCTTTCTTTCGAGGAGAAAAACAAGAATTAAATATAATAGTACGCAGATTAAATAATATTATTAAAAGTGCTAAACGTAAGATTAATTGGGAAGTAACTCAAGATATTTTTAATAGAGGATATCAAGCGATTATTCAAATATTTCCATTTATAGTATTTGGGCCTTTACAGATTAAAGGCGAAATTGAATTTGGAGAAATTGCCCAAGCCAGTTTAGCTTGTAATCTGTTTGCTACGGCTATGGCTGAAGTAATTAGAGAATTTGCTACTTCAGGACGATTTTCTAGTTATGTTGAGCGTTTAGTTGAACTGTCAAATGCGCTACAAGCAGTGACTAAACAACCGGAAAATGTCAGTACGATTAAAACAATAGAAGAAAGGCAACTAGCTTTTGAGCATGTTACTTTACAAACGCCTGACTATGAACAGGTGATTGTCGAAGATTTATCGCTTTCTGTTCAGCCGGGAGAGGGTTTATTAATTGTGGGCCCTAGTGGTCGAGGTAAAAGTTCTTTATTAAGAGCGATCGCTGGTTTATGGAATGCGGGTACTGGTCGTTTGGTGCGACCTCCTTTAGAAGAAGTCTTATTTTTGCCCCAACGTCCATACATTATTTTGGGAACTCTGCGCGAACAGTTACTTTACCCTAATACAAATCGTCAAATGACCGATGCAGAAATCAAAAATATTTTGCAACAAGTAAACCTGCAAAACTTACTAAGTCGAGTTGAAGGTTTTGATACAGAAGTTCCTTGGGAAAACATACTATCGCTAGGAGAACAACAACGTCTAGCTTTCGCACGCTTGTTAGTTACTCATCCCAGATTCACCATATTAGATGAAGCGACAAGTGCCTTGGATTTGAAAAATGAAGGAAATTTATATCAACAATTGCAAGAAACCAAAACAACATTTATTAGTGTAGGACATAGAGAAAGCTTATTTGATTATCATCAATGGGTTTTGGAACTTTCACAAGATTCTAGTTGGCAACTTGTGAGTATTCAAGATTATCGAAACCAAAAAAGAATTACCCAGAACTCGACTGAAACTACTCTCATTACTACAGACAGCTTATCTAATAATGAATACCAAAATAAATCCGCAAGATTGATTGAAAAAACTCTCAGCGAAGGTCTTTCTCATAAAGAAATGAGTGAATTAACTTCCTATGCCATTAACACTATTAGAAGTAAGGCAAGCAAAGGAGAGACTATCGTAGCTAGAGACGGCTTTACCTACCGCTATGACAAAGATCCTCATATCCTGAAATGGATCAGAATTTAACGAAAAGGAAAGAGCATCAGTAGATGCACCAACTTTAACCAACCCAGTTGAGTCCTCAAATTCTAGTTTCCAATTATTTTTTATCCGCAAGACAAAATATTTGTTTTCTTGTACTAATTCTTGAATAAATTTTAGCCCAGCAAATCCTCTATCCCTCGACGCGCATTTAACCTCAGTTTCAAGACCAGCGCAAATGTTTTCTTCCTTTGCCAGTTTTTCCCAATTTATTGAACAACAATTGAGTGTCTTGACTCTCACTCCAGCTTACTGGTATGAATGGATGGTAGCAATTTGATTTTAGAACAAAATTAGGTATTGTAGTGTGTGTTAGAACGGAGTTCGTAACGCACTGTTATCACGGGTTTGATGTGTTACGCTGTTGCTAACACATCCTACGGATATTTTCTCCAAATCAAACCGGATTCCTATAGGCCATAAGCAGTTAGTTGCTTATGTTGTCTCTAGTAACCCATCCTTAGACCAAAATGAATTACAAAGCTTCTTGAAACAAAAGCTGCCGAACTACATGATACCAACAGCTTTCGTAATGTTTATCTCCTCTTTCATCAATAATTAAAATAATTGGTCTTCCTTTTAGTATCTTTAAAAATTGACTTTTATGACAATCTACTTTTATAGCACTCGTGAAGAATATGGCTGTTTCTCTAACTTTTCACCCCACGGGTTTCAATTAGATGGATTATATTGGCCAACCAGCGAACACTACTTTCAAGCGCAAAAGTTTGTGGATACACCTCATTTAGAACAAATCCGCCAAGTTAAAACACCTAAAGATGCGGCAAGAATGGGGCGTGAGAGAAGCCGTCCACTACGTCAAGATTGGGAACAAGTTAAAGACGACATCATGCGGCAAGCTGTGCTGTGTAAATTTAAAACTCATACAGATATTAGGAATATCTTACTTTCCACAGGCAATGCAGAAATTGTTGAAAACTCGCCTATCGATTTTTACTGGGGTTGCGGAGCCGATGGTAGTGGTAAAAATATGCTAGGAAAAATTTTAATGGAGGTGCGAGAAAGCCTGCACCATATATAAAGCGCAGATGTCGTTCGTAGAACTGTTAAACGATCCGCTAAACCAACCTGATGAAAGATACCTTCTAGTTTTGGGAACACTATATTTACCACCAGACTTAACAAGAAGGGGTGGATGCCTAAAGGCGAATGGAATAACAGATAGATCGGACATATCAACAACAAACTTAAAACCAGTGAAACGTAATACAATTACTCACCAATTTGACTCTGGTTCACACGCAGAAATATTATCTTCCCAGGAAAGCGATCGCAATTTATCCGAAGCATCCAACCTACTACGGCAAGGAATTCAACAGCAGCAAGCTGGTGAATTAATAGCGGCGCTAAAGTCTTTACAACAATCTTTGGGGCTGTTTCAAGCAGTTGGAGATTTGCAAAAACAGGCACAGGCGCTTTCTTTTTTAGGATTGGTAAGTTACAGCGCCGGAGACTACAAAGGTGCTATCTCTTACTCTCAGCAGTGTTTGTCTTTGCTCAATAATATCTCAGATTTAGCATTGCAAATGCAAGCACTTTCCCATTTAGGTAATTCATACCGTCACCTGAATGATCATAACAAGGCTATTGATTTTCTAGAAAAGTGTTTAAAAATAACGCAACAGCTACAAGATAAACGCAGTCAAGTGGCAGCACTGAATAATTTGGGATTGGTGTATAAATCTTTGAGCAACTTTACACAGGCTATTGAGTATCAGCAGCAAAGTCTAGAAATTGTGAGGGAACTCAAAGATAACTGGGGTGAGGAACAGATACTCAAAAATTTGGGTAATGCTTGGTATGCTTTGAATAATTATCCAAAAGCGATCGCCTATTATGAACAGTGTGTAGTATTAGCACGCTCCTTAAAAAATGTCCGTAGTGCTTCTCAGGTGCTAAAAAATCTAGGTAATGCTTGTTATGCTTTAGGTGATTATACTAAAGCCATTAAGTATTATGAAGATCGATTGCTATTAGCTAGAGAAATTCAAGACAAGCGTAGCGAAGAACAGTCTTTAGGTAGTTTAGGAGTTGCCTGTGAAGCTTTGGGTGACTATAACAAAGCAATTACATATTACGAACAACGTTTGCTCTTAGCTAGAAATATCAAAGACCGTCGCAGTGAAGAAGAAGCTCTCGACCGTCTGAGAGTCGCTTGCTACGCCTTGGGTGATTATGCCAAAGCTATGCAATACCAGCAAGGAACTTCAAATAATTCGTAATTCGTAATTCGTAATTCGTAATTTGTAATTTGTAATGACGCTCCTACGTCGCTCTCAGCGAAACCATACCGATAATTCAAAATTACTCGCACAGATCCATCGGCCCTATTGTATTTTGTTGCTGGAGATATTTGAGAACTTCTAATGTATCAACTTGGGGAAATTGGGCGTAAAAATTACTCACACTCCAGAAGGGTTCTGGTGTTTCTAAGACGATTGTGCGATCGCACCACTGTTCTAACCAAGGTAGCAATTTTTGTGGTGCTACTGGACTACATAGCCAAACTGCTTCTGGCGAAAGCGCTTTGATGGCAGTTGCCGCTACCGCCATTGTCATACCCGTAGCAATGCCATCATCAACTAAAATGACCGTAGCATTCTCGGCATCGACCTGCGGACAAGCAGGAATTAATTGAGCCTCAAGAGATTTTGCTTGGTTAATGGCTTGATTCAAAGCCATTTCCCGCAACCGTGCATCATATTTAGACCGAAATAGCTTTTGATCACTCCAAATAACCTTTCCACAAGTAGTCACTGCACCAATTGCTAACTCTGGGTTTTCTGGATGGCTAATCTTTTTCGCTACAACGATTGTCAAAGGACAATCTAGAAGATGTGCTATTGGTGCTGCTACTGGTATACCTCCTCTTGGCAAGGCATAAACAATTGGTACAGGCTTTACCCCAGAATCAATAGTTTGCTGAGTCAAAACATCATAAATCACTTGCGCCAATAACTCACCCGCATGGGTGCGATCGGCAAAAAGCGGGGTCTGTGACATGGGTTCCCCCAGCATCTTAGGACGGCACTACTTTTATCATGACTGAATTTTGTCTCAAATTAACTGATACAATAAGATTTGTATAAATAATAATTATTCAGCAAAAGTCTATTTTTTCTGATAAATCTCCAAGCAGAGCAGTATTTAACTCAGATAAGACAGATGGTGCTGATGTCAAAATCCTAATTTTCATGAGCAGCGAAACCCAACTCAGCCTCTTTGACGACTCAACCCTTAACCAACGAGAACTGATTCCCACAGACGCAAAAATTGCGATCGCTCCCGGAACTTATTCTGACATAACAGAGTTGGCACAGCATTGCAATAGTTGTCACCGTTGCCCATTGGGAGACACTCGCACCCATGCTGTTGTCGGACGGGGTAATCTTAAAGCCCCAATTATGGTTATAGGGGAAGCGCCCGGTCAAAATGAAGATGAAACAGGTTTACCATTTGTAGGCAGATCGGGGCAGTTGCTAGAAAAAATCCTGGCATCTGTGCATCTGAGTACTGAACAAGATGTATACATAGCTAATATCAATAAATGTCGCCCACCAGATAATAGAGTTCCTACTCCAGCAGAAGTGGCGGCTTGTTTGCCCTACTTACTAGAACAAATTCGCCTAGTTGACCCTAAAATAATCCTCTTAACAGGTACAACTGCTGTCAAAGGCATCACTGGCGATAAGCGGGGGATTACGAAAATTCGCGGACAGTGGCTAGAGTGGGAAGGGCGTTTATGTATGCCAATTTTTCATCCTTCCTACTTGCTGCGTAATCCTTCTAAAGAAAGAGGTGCGCCGAAATGGTTGATGTGGCAGGATATCCAGGCAGTGCGGGCTAAGTTAGACGAAATTCAAAATAATAGCTAATTTGCTAGACTTGAAAAAAATGCAATTGTAGGTTGCATTTTTTTCAAGTCTATGTTTAATTATGTCAAAATTTTGACTGCTAGCGAGGTTGTAAGAGTGCAATCGCTTTGCGTCATTGTTTGACAATTATTTCATAGGATAGTGATTTTGAGCGCATGAGACAAGTGAGAGAGTTGTCTAGCGAATCTTGGCTGTAAGTTGAATGTGATGGTTGAGGTGCGTGCGATCGCTTTTGGTGAGAAAGTGCGATTGCATAGCAGTACAAATATTCTATAAATTTTTAATTTTGGCTTTGAATGTAGTTGAATCAATAATATTATCCTGTCCTAGTTAGCGGTAGTGACTTTACAGATAGTAAACAAATAATCTACTAAACGAGGACAATAGTTTTGATAAAGTTTAGCTAATTGTGTACTAAAAATGAAATTATCTGGAAACGATTATTTAGACCATTTAAATGATTACGCTAAAGACTTGAAAAATATTCTTGATATTATAGACACAGAAATAAGAGTAATAGCCGATCCAAAGAGATACCAATCGCTTCGCAGTCGCGTCAAAACACTCGAAAGGAAAATATTTAAAGAAATAACAAAAGTTAAAAATACTCCAGAACCAGAGGGTGATATTAACATGTTCAACAAACGTTAGTATGGTCGAATACCATCAATAGTTAACGTTTTATTTACTAACAAACCATAAATAATAATATTGCCAATAAATTAATATATTTTATTCATTAGGAGTTTCATCGGACAAAAGTTTAATTAATCTATCAACGTAATCTTCTACAACACCTGTATCATCGTTTTCACCAGAAACCTTTTTTAGTTCCTCTTTAATAATATTAAGGGCAAATTTATAAGGTTCATTTCCGATACTTGGTTTTATGGAGGCACATTCTTCTTGATTATACTTACTATTTCTCAGATGCTGAAGGCTGATTATCAACCATCCTAAACACCTCCTTATATCTTGGCGAAATGAATCTCGGTAAATGGCAGCAATATTGCATTGTCTTATTGTCTCAGACGTAGTTTTATCTGCTAAATGCAACCCGCGATTAATATCTTTAAAATGATTTACAACTTTTATAGAGTTAGAATATCTTTCTAAAAACTTCCTTTCTCTCTCAGCAATACGTAATTGAATTGTTTCCTTTAATTTATTATATCCTTCCTTATCTTCTAATTCTGACAATATATTTTCTATTTCTCTTGTTATGTATATTGGAAATTCTCTTTTAAAAACAGACATAGCTTCTTTCACTTTATCTGGCATTTCTTTGTTTTTTAATTCTTCTGAATCTGATTTAATAGAAGCTTCAACAACAGATGAGACAACATTCCATGATATAAAACTTAATGCTATAGCTGAGAAAACTCCATAAATTATTTTATTTCTGTCTATTGTGTATTGTTGCTCTATTTTACCTTTACCTACCTCTGTTTTTGGTTCAAAAAAATAATCAAGGGCAGAATTGAGACCAAAACCAAGAAAAAAAGCTATAACAACGAAGGCATAAGCAATAAATGTAGCTATTTTTGGTTTAAGGATTGTTAAAATCATCAAATTACCTCCAAATCGATAGCTGGATACTATAGGCTAGTACCAATAATCAGTAACTGAAATAAAAATACTTAACAATAAATGAATTTTACATTTTTATTACTAGTCTAAGATTGAGTTGCTTTTACAAGCTTCTTCAGCAGTTCTTGTTCCTCGGTCATCGCTTGATGGATACGCTCAATCATATAGCTAGCTGTATTCTTATTAACCCCAATCTCTGTGGCAAGCTGACGCACGCTGATACCCTCTGGTGAATCTAGCACAAGGTGAATTGCTACAAACCACTTTTGTAATTCTACATGAGTCTTGTGAAAAAGTGTAGCTACAGTAACACTGTATGAGGTAAAGCATTCGTTACAGTGATACCTGCGTTCATTCTTGTATGCAGTAGCGTTGCTTGATTCGCAATATGGACACTTTGGCTTTCCACCCCAACGAATTTGCTCTAGTAGGGCAAGGCATTCTTCGTGATTTAGTGACATGGTTATTCTCAGAGTTCTGAGAATAACCATGTCAAAAATTACTCTTTAATTTTCTAGCAATTATGTATCAAGCGTTAAGAAAACACCAAAGTAATCTTGTGATCGCATGAATTGAGGGTTAGCAAACACACGTCAGTTGATAACCTACAACTTGGGTTACTTATCAGTCTTACCAGCCTTTTTCAGTTCTTGCCATCTCTCTCGCAATCGCTTCAAGTTAGGAGTATGACCACCATAACGCCAACTAACATAGGCTTGGCTAATCTCATCTATGACCTCAGCTGTTGCTGGGGAATGATGCTGGTACGATCCTCTAGCATACTCTAAAGGTGTTTGTGCTGGATGCTTACCTAAACCTTTTTGACTTGTCCATTGCAGCATTTGTTGATAAAGGCTCTCCATTGCTGGCAATTTCTTTAACCATCGACGGTTGCGCCACTCTCGCCACTGTCCCCAACCCAGCCAACCGAAGAAAGCTGCTGTAGTTGCCAAGATTAAGCCTGTTAATACACCAAACCAACCTTGAGAGAATAAAGCTAAAAACCAAGCGATCGCTCTAACTACCCATCTAAATATTGTCTCAAATACATTATTCAACAAACCTGTCACCGGAGAAGGCAACCATCCAGCAACCCAGTGCCATAACTGGCGCAACACACTAAAAGTCTGAGTATCTTCTACTGATGGAGGTATGAGGGGATGATTGGGAATCGGGTCAAAGGCGAACCAGCCATATTTCGGAAAATATACTTCGGTCATTGCATAAGCGTCAGTGTTACGGACAACATATAACCCTGTAAATGGATTAAATTCTCCTGCACTAAACCCTGCTACTAACCGCGCTGGGATACCAATGGAACGTAGCATCACCGTGAGGACTGTTGAGAAATGGTCTGGATACCCGCCTTTGTATTTGAATAGAAAAGCTTCTACTAAGTCATCTTTTTCTCCCAAATAAGGCAAATCTAAGGGATTTTGAGGAAGAGAGTAGCGTTGCTTTAAATATTGAGCTAAGTAGAGAGTTTTTTCATAAGGTGAATCTAGGCTTTTAGAAGACTTTGCGACTCGTTCACGATTGTAGTTAGCAAGAATTTCTTCAGTACGTTGTCGGACTTTATCGGCAATTTCGGGAGGAATTTGCAGATAATACTTTTTAATCTGTCGTGGATAATTAGTAGAAGCTTGACCTAATAAAGTGCGATCGCGGTATGGTACTTCCGAAATTACTGTATAGGTGAGTCCTTGCGATAATTCCACAGGCGATCGCAATCCATCTTCTGTATCAACTGCGACTACTGGTGCCGGAAAGTAAATCTCTTTCGGATAAGCCATTGCCGGAATTAAGTTAGGTAAATCCGCCACCACTGTATAAGTTTGAACTATCTCTTGAGTTTTACCAGTAATCAAAGGTCGGTTCAGAAAAATTTGGTAAGACCAAGGCGATCGCCTGATGGTTGTAACATTATCATTACGGGAAACTTCCCATCCCTTACCTGTATAACGGTCAAATCCTAATACTCGCCAAAAACCCTCAGTTTGCGATCGCACCCGCATCACAACTTTAGGCTTCATCTCGCCCCGCAAGTTTTGGTTAATTTGACTATTAAAACCGTAATAAAAATTATTATCTACTTTACCTGGTTCACCTGTTTTGCTTTGTCCCGTACCACCGCTACCACCGTCTTGATTTTTACCACTACCTTGGCGGACATAACCAGGATTGATGATAGTACGACCTGTAAAATTATTTTTTAACTCGATAGGAGAACTTACAGGAAATGTTCGTAATTGATAGCCAGGGAATCTAGGTAAAACAGCAAAAATTGCCAGCCCTAGGCCGACAATTAGCAAAAAAGTCAGAATTAAAAATTTAAAATTAAGAGTTGAGGAATTCTTCTTGTTGAGTTTTTCCTTTTGAGTTTTTAATGGCTGCAAACCCAAGCGCGATCGATAATCTAGCACTAAAGTTGGTAGAGCGATCGCTAAAAATAACAGCAATACAGGTGCAAATGCTAAAGTCTGACTTAGGGTTGCCGCTACACCCAATAAAATTAATCCTATAACAATCGAATAACCCAAATTTTTGCGGCGGGGTGTATCAAAGCTATGCAAAACCTGGAGTTGAATCAACAACTCCGCCAAACCCAACCGCGTATCATTCAACTCTCCCACTAACCGCCCAAAGAAACTACCAAGTGCTATTAACATGCCGATAGCAATGCCAAACTGAACTGCAACATTAGCATCGCGGCGACGATAATAACTCCAAACCGCACCCAATACACTTAAAGGTAACGCCCAAAAACTGAATGAAGTTTCGGCAGCGATATCCGTCGCCCCAATTCCCAAAATAACCAATGCTAGCACCAGCACCCGCAGGGAAATTGAATCTTCTACTTCTATTAAAGGCGATCGCTGCAAATTTCGCTGCCAGAAATTGCCTACAGGAACACGCCAAAACCGATTCATCCAGGATAAGTTGAGCATTTCGAGTCTAAGTATAGATGCCACGGAAACAATGCTGAGGACAAAATTATTCGCCCTACTTTAAAGTATTCCCGTTAGAAGAAGCTTTCTTATGCTGCCTTCATACATCTATCAAGGTTTAGCGCGTATTTTTAGAAGTTATGGACTTCCAAAGAATAAATTGTCCAAAAATTTGTATATTTCAGGACTTACGCAAGAACTCTCTGAAACTCTTATTCCTTTGTGTCCTTTGCGTCCTTATCTAACGAGACGCTGCGCGTAGCTTGCTTCCCCGAAGGGGTATGCGGTTCGTTTTATGATGATTTTGCGTAAGTCCTATATTTGTAGGGCAGCACAGCTAACTGTGCTACCCGGAGATCGGATCTTTTTTAACGGAAATTCCTAAACAGTTTTAGCCTGAACTCAAGCGTATTAATATACGCCATCACCGCAAACTGAAACTCCAACGAAGATAATTTTGTATAAAAAACAACACAATTGAAGAAATTCGTTGTTAAAAATTGGTGGCTTGGTAAAATAGAGCCGAAATTAGCAAAACAAACTAACTCGTTCCCCAGGCTTTGCTAGCAACCGAGTGGAATGACGAGTTCCCACAAAAAATTATCACTGGTTAACTTGACCACGCTTAAGTATAAGTAAGCACCCTGGTGCTAGTATTATCTAGAGGATGAAAAAACCTCAAGGCAATAGTTACCTTAAGACATTCGACATTACATACTAGCGGTAGTAGTTAAGGTTACACAGTGGGATTAATGACAAACAAAAGTGGCTGTTCGTCGATTTCTGGAAACTCAACTTCCAAAGTATAAGTTGGGTTAAGTTGCTCACAGCCTAACTCTACACTTAAGTATCCCGGAGTCGAAGATGTTGCCATTGCTAACGTGCCACTTCCTCGGAGTGTCAAAGTCCCTTTAACGGGTAACTCAGCCTGAACAAGTAACTTTGTAAGTTTACCTACAGACTGATACTCTACTCTGATGTTCAAATTACCGACAGTGGTTAACCATTGTCTTTCTACCACTGGACTGGTTGCTGAAAGTGGTAGAGTCAAATTTTCCAGCAATTGTTTAGCCGCCATCAACGACAAAGCCATCTGTTGACGCAGCTGCAAATCTGAATAATCGCTCTGAATATTGGGTATTGCCTCCAGAGTACTTGCAGAACGATAGGTACTTCTTAGCACCAATCCAGCTATATCGTTTAGTGCTTGAGACTCGTTGGGAAAAAAGTTCTCCACCACTTGAACTAATTTTGCTCCCAGGGGTACTGAAGATGTCACCAATGCCTGACATTGTTCCAACAATTGCTGGAAAACTTTCTCCGGCAAGGGACACGGCAGTTTCAGCTTCGACTGTTGTACCATCCACCCCCAGCTAGGAACAAGCGTCATTGACGGCTCATCAACAAAATCGGGATAGTCGATTAGTTGTGTTTCCCAGGGAAACAAAGGTGGGTTTTCTTGGACTTGGATTTGTAACCGACGTTTAAGGACGGCTTGGAAACGATCTAGCACAGTAGGAATTTCTCCCAATTGAAGGTTCTGGGGGGTTTCTCCCAATTTTGTCTCACTGCTTTTTGAAGCAGTAGCTTCATTGAGGAGTTTTTTTACCCCGTCATTTTCCTCACATTCTAGAGATTGGTCGGTATTTTTGACATCATCTGTCAATAACCAACCGAGATACTGGTATTGTGAGGATTCTGAGTCACTATTCATGAGTAGATGCACCTGATCCGGAAACTAATGAGTTACGAATTTCCCAAGCTTGCTCAAGAATCTTAAACCATCGTTTTTGAAGTTGTGCCATTGACAGCCCTAAAGTTTTTGCGATTTTCTCATCGGCTTGCCCTTGTTGCTTCAACTCTAATAAAGACCGTTGCTTATTGTCCAGTTGTGCTGTGTATACTTGCCATTGCTGGGGAGTTAAGCCCAAATTGGTATGCAAAGAGGCTTCTAACCACTCGTGAACTAATTCCCAACGGTGTAATAATGCAAACCGAATCAAATGATACTTGAAGCGCTGTTGTAAGTAATCTCTCTGACGAGGGGTTAAACCTAAAACCGACTCAATTTCCTGGGCTGATAAATCTTGGAGGCGAAGAGAAAAGTAATCAGCACAGTCAGATTGTTGCCGTTCTTCGAGATAATTCATTAATTCTGTAACCACAACAGAACGCAAAGTATCTTCTTCAGGTTCGGGTTCGGCTTGCGTTGCCATTGTGGAGCGTAATTGATGCACTGCTGGTTCTTCCCAAGAACCATCACCTTCGTTATTGCTACCTTCTGCGGCTTGTTCTATATCTACACTGGTTTCTGGCGGTTGCTGTTGAGAAAAGGTTTGCGCCCGCAAGATAATTAACTGCTGCTGACGGCCTGGTAAAGGAATGCGTCGCTTGCCGTAGCGTTCGGTAAATGCCATGTACTCAGACAATTCTAGAAGCGTCTGGGGGCGATAAGTAGCACCGAGTTGATTTTCTCGCCGGAAAGCGTTTAATGCTTCTAGATAAAAACTTTGTAAAAAATCTTCAATTATAGTCAGTCGCCCTTGATAACTCAATTGCTTCTGAGGCGGATTAATGTATCGATAAATTATTGCACTCAGAGTACTGTGTAATTCTACCCTGCCGCGATTTGAACCCAACTGATAGTACCTGAGACATTGCTGTAGCCGATGCCGAGCCAAGGTCATCGCCGAGCTTTCTACAGATCCAGAAGCTTGAATACGTTTGCTTTCATGGCAAATTCGATAGACTTCGGTGGTAATACGTCTTGCTACATCGTGGCAATTCTGTTCCGAAGCTTTGGTCGATTGTTGAAACTCCTTGGACAGGAGTTGAAAGATCACCTCCACGCCTTTAGAATTTTCTCCCAGAATATTTGCAGATGGAATAGTTACGGTTGCGGCTGAATTCATAGTCTCAGTTTTCAAAAGACCCTAAGTATTTAAATACAACCTGTACGACTGTGGGTATTGGCTTTTTCGGTTTTACGTATAAGCTAAACGCAGACCAATCCTATATTGAGAATGTGGCTGATTTTATTATTCCCAACTTGGATGGGATTGTTCACACTTTGATAGATTTTATTGCCATTACCCAGGAGCCGTATACAAGTAATTATGGATTTAGAAGCACAAATTCAATTGCTGATTGACAATGCACCCCGCGATGGTATAACACCAAATCTGATTGCAGCAATTGCTCCTGCCCTTAGAGCGATCGCTCTAAAATTACGTCATTCCCAGTACTATATTCTCCAAAATTCAGAGGCAAGCTGGGTTTTAACTACTTTGAGCAATCGTGCTAATCCAGGATTGGAAAAGCGAGTTATTTACGCTTTCCCTACCATACAGGATGTCTCTCTAATTTCCCCTGCTGGGCTTGACCCTCAAATGCTAGCTAAAATTACTCCTGCCACCCATATTTTGTTCCAATTGGTGGCATTAGAACCCGTAGATAGTATCGTTTTTTTGGAAACGCCGGGTAAGACCACTCATACCGTTGAAATTCGGCGAACCGATTTAGAGAAACGTATGCAGAAAGAGTTACGACAGCTGCGATCGCCTAAACAGATACCCCCTGATATTGCATAGAAAAATTTGGGATGTGGGATTTTTTAGATACAATCCCACATCCCAAATTTTAAACGTCAAATTTCTTTGAAAAAGTTTTTGATGAAAAGAAATTAATGCCAATTACTACCCTTTTAGTTCTTTAAAGAACCAGGCGATCGGCTTAATTTTCTGACTAATCTAAAATTGGTTAACAAACAGTTATCAGTGAACATTTTTCAAAATTTGGCTGAAAATTTTGCCAAATTTACCCACCTCAAAACATCTGGTAGGTTCAACTTGGCTTCTATTGCCCCATTTTGTAACTAATAACAGAGAAATAATTTAATAAAGGCGACTCAGTGTGTACTCAGCGATGTTAATTAATGCCTGGTGAGATTCTGAGGGTGGAAGAACTGAAAGATGTTCAATTGCCAATTTCGCATGGTGAGCAGCTAACTCTCGTGCCTGCTGTATGCCTTGACTCTCTTGAATTAATGCTAGTGCTTGCTCTAAATCCCCTTCTTGAGCAAACTCTCGCTCAATCAGCACTTCCAAGGACGCTTTTTCCGCTAAAGCAAATAAAACTGGTGCAGTTAGATTACCACTTTTCAAGTCAGATCCCACTGGTTTACCCAAGGTATCTGTTGTACTGGTGAAATCTAGAATGTCATCAACAATTTGAAATGCTATACCAAAATGACGACCGTAGCTGTACAGATGCTCAACAGTTTCCCGCGAAACTTCACTAAGTAACCCAGCAGCTTTAGAACTGTTGGCAATTAACGAAGCTGTTTTGTAATAACTCTTCTGGATGTAAGTTTCAATAGAAATGCCAGCATCAAAACGATTTAGTCCTTGCTGGATCTCCCCAGTAGCCAGATCCATAATCACTTCTGAGAGGAGTTTCACCACCTCTAAATTATCTAAGTTGGCTAAATACCAGGATGATTGGGCAAAAAGAAAATCTCCTGCTAATATGGCAATGCGATTACCGAACAAACTATGAACGGTAGGAACGCCTCGCCGCACGTCTGATTCATCTACCACATCGTCATGTACCAAGCTTGCTGTGTGAATCATTTCTGTAATCTCAGCTAGGCGACGATGACGGGGTGTAATGTCTTGCTCTAACATTGTTGCCCGCGATATTAGCAGGACAATTGCTGGTCTAATACGCTTTCCCCCGGCTCCGAATAAATGTTCGGCTGCTGCAAACAAAATGGGGTGGCGATTTCCAACTAGCTGTTTTAGGTTATCTGCTAGTAGTCGCAGGTCTGCTTCCACAGGGGTAAACAGGGAGGTGGCTGGGGTCATGGATGGGCGGACTCTGACTTAGGTTACGAAAGTTTACATATCCTACACTCATTTTAAGATAACCCTGTGCCAGCGCAAAGTTTTCATAAGGTAATCTCATTTTCATGAGTTTATCGGTGATAATTAAGGTTGATAATACTTTTGTCAATAAGCAATTATACTTAATTTGGGAGAAAGTTAGATTTTAAATTAACTTAAAACATGACTTCTCAGTATATGGGAATAAATGCTAGCTTAAATTATATCAAGTATTTTCCCAGTACACGTTTACCGCCACAGTTCAAAGCAAAATTAAAGCAATATTACTTATTGACAAAATGGATACACTTAAAATCAAGTTGCTAATGGATAAAACCAAATTTCTTCAGAACTGAAGTGTAGCTATTCAAAAAATTTGAAATTTAGCCGTCGAATGGGCTTCAAATTCAGGATCGTTGTGTTACGCTAAAATATAGGAATTTTAAATTTTTCAGATATTCACACTCCAAAAGTAAGTCGCTTACTAAGTGATTTTACAGACTCGGTGATGTGAGTCTAAAATAATTAGTCGTAGCTTAAGTTAAGAGAATTATTCTCTTGGTTTTTCCTACGATATGCAAAACTCCTGATTTGGAGCTATGCCATATCCCTATGGGAAGCCGCTACACGTCTTTAGCGCACGTTGAGCGCAAGCATTGCTCTTTTCGCAGCAGTGTGAGTAAAAATAACGCAGATCAAGTAGATCGCAGAGAATCGTAGTCTTAGGTTGCTAAACGTAATCTAGGTATTGTGGATCTATGGTCTGCAAGAAGTCGCATTAGACAATAAATTCTTTGTCCGTAGAGAATTTTATCTCTATAGGTAAATTTACCATAGGAAACTACAGCAATCAAGAATTCACTTGGTTGGCTGAGGTTCTACTAATGTTATGGAATTTTAATATTCGTTTGAAAAGGTGCTAGTAGAACAATGATTTACGGAAGTATACCTATGATGATTTTTATTTTAGCGTCTGGATATTTGTTCACAGTCTACCTGTTATTAGCACTGGCAAAGCGAACGGGTACAAAAACTGTTCCTGGACGTTTCCCTTCATCTACCGAAGGAAAACATAAACAAGAGATACCAGTAAGGGCAAAGGTGACTGAAGCAGTTAATAGTCAATAGGTATTGGGTATTGGGCATTGGGCATTGGGCATTGGGAATTGGGCAAATGACTAATGACCAATTCCCAATGACTGAGGACAAATTAGTTTTATTGGAGTTGGGAAATAGGGGTATCAGTGAAGCAAACTTCTTCAACCATTGGGGTATAGCCTAGCCACTGCACTCCTGACTGGGAAAATTGTTGTGGACAACCGCTAACGGCAAAGCGAGTTGGTAGTGGGTGGTGATTATTTTTTAAGCCTAGCAAATCTAACTCTTGGGCACAAGCTGCCACGACATGAACGGCTGGGTCAATTAGCTTCACTTGAGAGGGGAGGAGCGATCGCAATACTGGTGTAAGGTGGGGATAATGGGTACAGCCGTGAACTAAGGTGTCAATTTCATGCTCTATTAAAGGTTCTAGGTAAGTTCGTGCAACTTCAGCAGTGTAGGGGTCATGAATTCGGTTTTGCTCAATGAGTGGCACAAACTCAGGACATCCAACTTGCCAGACTTGGACATCAGGAGCAATTTCGAGGATGGCGTGCTTATAAGCATTACTTTTCGCTGTAGCTGGAGTGGCAATTACACCAATCCGCTTTCCTTGCTGTACGGCAGCTTTTGCACCCGGTAAGATTACTCCCAAAATGGGTATATTGAATTCTTGACGCACAGTTTCTAAGGCTAGTGCAGAACTGGTGTTGCAAGCCATAATTACCATTTTTACCTGCTGCTGTTGTAGCCAGGTAAGAATTTCGCGCGTAAATTGTAAAATTTCTGTTTGTGAACGAATTCCGTAAGGGAGTCGGGCTGTATCCCCAAAGTAAATAATTGATTCATTGGGGAGTTGCCGATATAGTTGGCGCAGTACCGTCAGCCCACCCACACCACTGTCAAAGATGCCAATTGGGGCACGTTGGGGTTCAAGAGCCGAAAAATCGTCAAGATTCGCTTCAAAGATCGAAGATGAATACACAGGCAGATATTAATTTAGGTTTTGGGATTTAAAATACAGAATTTAGCAGACAATGGACTAATTGACCACTAAATTCTGTACGCCAAAGGAGTCTAAATACCACCTTTTAATAGTAATTTGTACTATATTAACGCTGTAAATATTTTAGGATACCACGAGCGATCGCTTCTGCCATTTGATTTTGATACTCTCGTGTTGCCAATCTCGGATTGTCTTCTCGACCAGTCATATAACCTGTTTCTACTAAAATCGCGGGCATAGAGTTTTTTCTAAGAACGTAGAATCTGGCTTTACGGGTTCCTCGGTTTTTGATTGTACCGATGTCCTGGAGGATGGTATTGCGAACTACTTCAGCCAGAGCATAACCGCTATCGTAATAATATACTTCTAACCCATTGACATCAGGGCGATTATCAACTGAATTTGCGTGAATGCTGACAAAGGCAGTCGCATTCACTCGCTGGGCAATTTCTACCCGTCCCTGAAGTTCTACGAAAAAGTCAGCATCGCGCGTTAATACTGCTTGGACACCATTTTGCTCTAAAATTGCTGCTACCCTTTTACCAATAGGCAGAATTACATCCTTTTCTAAAAGTCCACCTAAACCGGGAGCGCCTGAGTCTTTTCCACCATGTCCTGGGTCAATCACTACTAGTAATTTACCTCTGGGAACTGAGGGGCGCGGCTTTGGCTGGGATATAGGACGGGGATTATCTATGGGGTTTGGGAATTGCCCTTGGCTTGATGATAGAGGAGGTAAAAGAACCGGGGAGGTGACACTACGAGAGGGTTGCAATTCTAGAGCCAAAAGTTCGTCGCCAACCTGGTTGAGTTCCCCAATTTGCACTCCGGCTGCTGGTTGAACCAAGACGACAACAGTATTAGATTCTTGTGGTTGCAGGCGGACTCGCAGAATAGGGCTATTAGGATTAAAAGTCGGGCCTGTAACTTTGGGAGCTAATCGAGCATTGTTGATAGTAATACGGTACAGACCAGAAGTTCTATCCCAGCCTCCTATCGCAGATAAAGCTTGGTTGGCTCTAATCAATAGTTGTGTGCCATTATTAGCCAGTTGCACAGACTCAATAGTAGCTGTACTAGATGGTATGGGGCGTGGACTATTACCTCCAGGTAACTGGGCAATGCCACGACTGGGTAAAAGCACAAAACCACTACTGTTACTATTAGTTGTTCGCCAATTCTGACTATTTTCATCCACCTGTAAAGTCATGCGAACAACAGATGGGCTTGTTTGTAGTTGGCTGAACTGAATGCGGCTGACACCAAAGCGATTAATTGACAAATCGCGTTGCTCCAGATTTGGTGATAAAGTAGCGCTGGCAATATCGATGTTAATTTCTCTTTGCTCGTTGCTACGATTTACCTGAATCTGAGGATTACCACCATTGGTACGGATGAAAAAACCATCGCCTGTGACTTGTAAGTTCTCAATTTGAGTAACTCTGGCGGCAAGCATTCCGTTTTTAGATGGATTGACAGGGGGTGTTGTCACCACGTTGTAAATATTTCTTTCGGAGAACACCGATGGAGATGTTCTCGGTGGAGTTGCTGTTGCTAAAGCTTGTTCTTGTTGCCCACCAGTATTTGTTGAGGGGACATTTTCGGCTACTGGCGTAGGTAATTGCACCATCCAGCGATCGCCGGTTCTACCAACAAATTGTACTCCTTTGGGGTCTAAGGTATAACCAGGAGTCAGTTCAACGACTATGCGTGTTGTTTGTTCGTCAAACTGCCCAACCCGGATAGCGCGAATTGCACCGCCTACCTGTTGGGTTAGCTGGGGACGGCCAAATGTCGTTCCTGGTAAATCAATTACCAAACGAGTGGGGTTAAAAATTAATTGTGCTTGGGGTTGAACACTCCCTACAGTATTAAATTCCAGCTTGTTTTGATTGACATCAAAACGCCAAGATTCAAGTTTCGCGGCCATTGCTGGCGACGATAGCATGAAGATAGTTCCAATAGTACTGGATAGTAACCAGCGTAATTTCACAGTCTTTTCTCCTGATTAATATTCATGGGAGCCGTCCACATATTGGCAAATCCTCACACCATCACCGCACACACTTGAGTATTACGCTTTTATTAAGACACAGCTAATGGCGTAAAATATAGCACGCTCCTTTAATTTTGCCATGCCATCCATTAGCCCATATAAATTTGACTTTAAAAGCATCAGATGACAATAACAAAGATGCTACTCTTGTCCCGCCGCAATAATACTTAAATTGTTTTACTACTAAATTGGAGAACAATGGTAAAGATTAGATGTATTTACTCAAGAATTTTGACTAAATTACTTATCTTCTCTTTAAATACTGAAGAACGCCACGAGCGATCGCTTCTGCCATTTGATTTTGGTAAGCTGAGGTTCTCAGCCTAGCCATATCCTCTCGACCAGTCATATAACCCGTTTCCACGAGAATGGAAGGCATAGAACTTTTTCTGAGGACATAAAATCTGGCTCGTCGTACTCCCCTGTCTTTGAGAGTACCAATACTTTGAAGAATGCTACTACGCACAATACGAGCTAGACCCAGACCACTGTCGTAATAATAGACTTCCAAGCCATTAACATCAGGACGACTTGCACCTGCTGAATTAGCGTGGATACTAACAAACACATCAGCATTAGCTCGCTCTGCTAATTGCACTCTTCCCGGAAGAGTAACAAAATAGTCAGAATCTCTCGTCATAATTACTTGTACGCCATTTTGCTGTAAAATTTGTGCTAGCCTTCTGCCAATAGGCAAGATCACATCCTTTTCGCGTGCCCCCCCAATACCAAGCGCTCCTGAGTCTTTACCGCCATGTCCTGGGTCAATAAGAACTACCACTCGTCCATTGCTAATTCGGCGCTGTGGTTGGAATTGTGGCTGGGGATTGGGATTGTTCGGGTCTGGGAATGGCCCCCGATTTGGCGGTGGTAGCCCAGGTAAACCATAGGAGGGTCTTCCGGGAAGGGCGACAATTCGACGAGAACCTTGTATTGGTATAGCCAAAAGCTCGTTACCGATTTGCTGGGGTTGCTCAAGTTGCACTCCGGCTGCTGGTTGAACTAAAACAACAACTGTATTCGAGCCTTGGGGTTGCAGACGTACCCGAAGAATGGGGCTATTGGGGGCAAAAGTCGGGCCTGTAACTCTCTTAGCTAGTTTAGCATTGAGAATTGTGATGCGGAACACACCGGAGGATCTATCCCAGGTTCCTGTAGCAGATAAAGTTTGATCGGCTTTAATGAGCAATTGTCTGCCATTATCAGCCAGTTGCACAGACTCAATGGTTGCTGGGGAGTTGTTAGGAGATAATCTGCTAGGTAAAGAGGGGGGTTGTGATTGATTGTCTGAATTACTACTTTCAGGCAATCTGACAACGCGACTAGGCAGAACCACCAAACCACCACTGTTACTATTACTTGCTTGCCAATTTGGGCTATTTTTATCTACCCGCAAAGTCAAGCGGACAGTAGGAGTTTGGTTTTGTATTTGGTTAAATTCGACACGGCTAACACCATGTTTGTTAACAGGTATACTATTCTGTTGCGCCAGACGTGGTGATAAAGATGCGCCAGATACATCTATGAAGATACTAGCGCGATCGCGGCTGCGAATTACCTGAATTCCAGGATTGGCTCCACTGGTACGGATGAACAACCCATCGCCCGTTACTGTCACACCCTCAACTTGAGTTGCCCCTCGTGCAGTAGTGGCAACCTTTGAAATACTGGGTTGCGGCTCAGATGGGGTAACAACAGTATAAGCACTTCTGGGAGATAAGGCAGAAGATGAGGCTACTCTATCAACTTCTGGTCTAGGTAATTGCACCGTCCAGCGATCGCCAGTTGTACCAACAAATTGGACTCGTTTTGGGTCTAAAGTATAACCAGGAGTCAGTTCGACAACTATGCGCGTTGTTTCTGTATCAAACTGCCCAACCCGAATCGAGCGAATTCCACCGCCCACCTGTTGGGTTATTTGTGGACGACCAAATGTAGTTCCTGGCAAATCGATTACCAGCCGAGTCGGGTTGAAAATTAGTTGTGCTTGGGGTTGAACTGCTCCTACAGTATTAATTTCCAGCTTGTTTTGATTAGCATCAAAGCGCCACGATTCAAGCCTCGCAGCCATTACTGGCGACGATAGCATGAAGATAGTTCCAATAGTGCTGGGTAGTAACCAGTGTAATTTCACAGTTCTTTCTCCTAATTCACGTTCATGGGAGCCGTCAATATTTCAACTCATTGGGAAATCATCACGCCGTCACCACTTAAACTTGACCTTTGATGCCTTTTTTTGATTTTTTAAGCTGGTATAAACACACACTTAAAATAGTTACTAGGTTTCATTATTGGGTTTAAATCCCCATGTGAAATTTCCCACCTTCAGAGGTAGAAACTCTAACTTCCAAGGAAGCTAGAAAACTAATAACTGATATCCGTCCACTGATAACTGTTTTTTGTTTTTTGCCATCAATGTACTAAGTAGATAATTCCCATTACTGTCAGACGATCTAGCAAGATTTATGGGTGTTACTCCCCAATTATCTGGAAAATATTCAGATAAAGACCCATAAGCCAAGGAAGACTAAAAATAAATAACATTCCGAATGCTGGTAGAAATTATAAACAGACGATTATTCTACAATCAGATGGGACGGAAATTTAGTAAGAGAAGTTTCCACTGCATAATTGCAGAATCTTCAAAGCCCGGTGATAGTACTTAATTCAGAGTCCTGAGTTCTGAGCGAAAACAACTCAGAACTCAGTAAGAATTTACTCAAGAATTTAATTAGCGATCGCTAGATTCTGGAGTTACTTCCAAATTGCTACTATCATTTGATGCTGGTATCCCTGCCTGAAGTGATTCAATTACTAACGAGTTTCCAGAGGAACCATCTAAAACCAGTTGCTCTGAGCCTGCATCAACAGTTTTGGGATCTGGAAATACAAATCGTAACAAAGGAGGAGCTAAAAAGGTTGTCAAGATAACCATCATAATGATTGCCGCTCCTAATGGTTTCGAGAGAGCGCCACTGGCTGCGCCGACACCAGCAAACACTAATCCAACTTCCCCTCTGGGAATCATCCCCACACCGATCGCTAAACGGTTGATTCCCGGTTGACCAAAGACACTTAAGCCTGTGATTACTTTACCGAGAATGGCTACTAGGATCAGGAAAGTTGCCATAATTAGACCTTCCCGATTGTCTGGAATTGCTGGATTTAACACTCCCAAATCAGTTTTTGCGCCAACAGTAACAAAGAAAATTGGCACTAACATATCGGCAATGGGGCAGACTTGCATTTGCAATTCTTTGCGCTTCTCTGTCTCTTCTAAGACTAAACCTGCCGCAAAAGCTCCCAAAATCGCTTCTAAGTGGATGACGGCGGCAAGATATGCCATAGCAAAGGCGAAGATGAATGCTGGTATTACAAGTCCACCGCGTGTTTTGAGTTGATCAGCGATCGCTACAAATGACTTATTGAAAACATTCCCTAGTAGGATTGCTCCCAAAATAAAACCAGTGGCGCTGATAATCAAATAAATGACTTTGCTGACATCCACCACGCCATCTTTAGCTAAACTCGCAACTACCGCCAAAACGATGATTCCTAGAACATCGTCAATTACGGCAGCACCCAAAATAATCTGCCCTTCTTTAGAATTGAGTCGCCCTAACTCTGACAGTACTTTGGAAGTAATCCCGATACTAGTGGCAGTTAAAGCCGCCCCTGCAAAAATTGCCGGTACAGCAGCAATTCCAAATAAAGTCATCAGTCCCACAGTACCAGCCGCAAAGGGTACTGCTACCCCCACTACCGCTACGACGGTAGCTTGGATACCAACTGCCATTAAGTCTTTTAAGTTCGACTCCAAGCCGATTTCAAACAGCAGAATGATCACACCCAACTCAGCCAAAACAGAAATGACCTCAGACTGGGCTGCAAACACGGCTGGAGTGGCTTCAGGACTTAAACCAGCAGTAATTTGAAGGAAGGACATGATCAAAGAGTTAGAACTGTCTGTACTGCCTTCTGGAAACACTAAAAGGTGGAAAACAGAGATGCCAACTACCACACCACCCACTAGTTCGCCTAAAACGGGCGGTAAACCCACTTTGTTTGATAACTCTCCACCAACTTTGCTGGCGAGGTAAACGACTACTAAGCTTAGTAGCACTGCGGCTACTACCATTGAACTGTCTGCGGCTTCTGTTGCAGTAGCCAGCAGAGGAAAAGAGAAGTTAATTGGATCTAACAAATGCATGGGTTCTGTGAAAATCCTTCTCTTTGATTTTGACGTGTTTCTGAAAAACATCTATATGTAAAGACGCTATTGGCAGGTTCAAAAACTTAATTTCTGCCATTCGTCTACTCAATCAAGCGTCATCAGAAAACTTCGCAAACCTTGACTACAGACAGTTTAGGAAGTTGCAGCAAGTCAAAGTCGGTGAATTAATTAACCATCGTGACAAAATCCTTAAAAAGAATAGTGTAATTTTTTAGTATCAAAAAATGTAACCATTTCAGCTTTTGACGATCGCAGTGTCAAAGTAAGAACATAGAAATCGTATCTAGCCGCACTAAAGTTGTGAAAAACTTGTGGTGGCTGTTGACTCTCAACAACCACCACAAGATTGCTATATACGCTTATTAAAAACATCTGTGGATACTTTGAGGAGTGCAAATCTTATGACTAGAGCCGCTTTACCCGGTTCTCAGTTTCCATCTGGAAACTTGTGGAAAATACTGTCTTTATCTCTGCTGGTATGTACAACTTTTACACTGCCTGCATTAGCGCAAGAAAAAGATAAAATGTGGCGAACCCTTAGTGTGAGTGGTCGCGGAGTTGAAGCGATTCCTACAACCCTGGCGCAAGTCAGTTTAGGAGTGGAGATTCAGGGGAAAACAGCACAGGAGGTACAACAAGAAGCAGCCCGGAAGTCGTCGGCTGTAGTTGCGTTCCTCAAAAGCCAAAATGTCGAAAAATTACAAACTACTGGTATCCGGTTGAATCCAGTTTACAGCTACACCAATAATGTGCAGAGGATTACAGGCTATGCTGCCACTAACACGGTGAGTTTTAGGATTCCCACAGAGAAAGCTGGCACATTATTGGATGATGCAGTGAAAGCGGGTGCAACACAAATTAATGGTATCAGCTTTGTTGCGAATGATGAAGCGATCGCAGCTGCTCAAAAACAAGCATTAAAAGAAGCTACTCAAGATGCCCAGCAACAAGCTGATGCTGTTTTCAGTGCTTTGGGTTTCAAATCCAAAGAAATAGTTAGCATTCAAGTTAATAATGCCAGTGCGCCTCCACCACCCGTCTTTTTACGCGCTGAAGCTGCCAAGGTAGCTGATTCTTCAACTCCTGTCGTTGGTGGTGAACAGGAAGTAGAAGCATCGGTGACTTTGCAAATTAGTTATTAGTCATTTGTCATTAGTCATTTGTCCTTTGTCATTTATGAAGACAAAGGACTAATAATCAATGCCCAATTAGAAATTCTCTGGCGAAAAATCTCCGCCCCCTTCTGAATCGCGCTTAGAGCCTAATAACTCAAGTTGATCTACTCTAATAATTGGTGTAGAACGGTTGGCTCCTGTTTGATTATCGCTCCATGTGTCAAACTTCAAGGAACCTCTGACGGCAATTTGTTTGCCTTTGTGTGCATAATTATGGGCAACTTCTGCCGTCTTTCCCCACATTTCCAAGTTAAACCAATCGGTACGTTCCCCTTCTTTCGTGCGCCGATTAACTGCTAGAGCTAGCTTACATACAACTTTTCCAGAGTCAAGATACTTAATATCAGGGTCGTTACCTACACGACCAATCAGGGTGACAATATTGATACTCATAGGTTTTACCTTTCAGTACAAGTGTACTCGTGAATTCTGACTTTTATCATAGCGAATTGTGAAACACTTGAAAATAATGTGTTAAACAGTTAACAATATAATTGACTTGAAAAATTATACATAACTACTTGGAGAAACACATAAAAGTATACGGATATACTAAGCAAACCAGAGAATATCAAAACATAGATGCCTGAGACATCGTAAATATTCCTGGGAATCATATAAAAAAATAGTTTAGTTTACTGAACTCAGGATATAAACATAATCGAATCTACTCTTACCGTTGTAGTCAAGAAGTATCGCACATAGGGGGCTTATAGACGCGTGGGTATTTTTAGGAACTTTCGCACATCATGGGATATGGGTATCGACCTTGGTACTGCTAACACCCTGGTTTATGTATCTGGTAAAGGGATTGTACTGCAAGAGCCTTCTGTAGTTGCTATCGATGTCAATGAAAAGGTAGCGCTAGCAGTAGGAGAAGAAGCCAAAAAAATGCTCGGCCGCACACCTGGAAATGTGATTGCCCTCCGCCCTTTGCGTGATGGTGTAATTGCTGATTTCGATATAGCCGAGTTGATGCTGAAAAGCTTTATTCAGCGTGTAAATGAAGGCAAATCTCTGATCTTACCCCGAATTGTCATTGGCATTCCTAGTGGTGTCACGGGTGTAGAAAGGCGGGCTGTAATGGATGCAGCACATCAAGCAGGAGCAAGAAAAGTTTATTTAATCGATGAACCTGTAGCTGCTGCCATTGGTGCAGGACTACCGGTTGCTGAACCCACAGGCAACATGATCATCGATATTGGTGGTGGTACAACAGAAGTCGCGGTGCTAAGTCTTCAGGGTACAGTAATCAGCGAATCAGTACGCATTGCTGGGGATGAACTGACTGATTCAATCCTTCAGTATATTAAAAAAGTTCATAACTTAGTCATTGGCGAACGCACTGCCGAAGACATCAAGATTCGGCTTGGTTCTGCCTATCCTACCCATGATGATAATGATGCCATGATGGAAATCCGAGGCTTACACCTACTTTCTGGTCTACCACGAACTGTAACCATCAAAGCCCCAGAAATCCGTGAAAGTATGATGGAGCCGCTATCAATAATTATAGAAGCTGTGAAGCGGACACTGGAACGTACACCTCCAGAACTAGCAGCAGACATTATTGACAGAGGTATCATGTTAGCTGGTGGTGGTGCTTTGCTCAAAGGCATAGATACCTTAATTAGCCATGAAACCGGGATTGTAACTCATATTGCCGCCGACCCTCTCTGTTGTGTTGTGCTGGGAACAGGTCGGGTCTTAGAGAACTTTAAGCAGTTAGAACGGGTTGTTATCGAAAGCTCTCGCAATATGTAACAAAAAAATATCATACTTGAGTTCTATTTGAGTTCTATTTGGGTTCTATATAAAGAGAATCCAAATAGAACTTAATTGTTTAAGCAAGCAAGGTATATATGGTTACAATACGGCGTTGGTGGGATCGTAAAGGGTTACAAATCGGGTTGTTAGCTCTAGTAGTTGGTAGTGCTTGGATATTGCGACAGACTCAAGGCGAATTGGTGCTTGAGACATATCAGGCAATTACTCGTCCGTTAGAGATGTTGCAATCAGGGCCAACTCCAGAAGAACGGATTAGAGATGCCCGGATATTAGAATTGGAAACCCGTATAGTAGATTTGGAAAGTCAAAAGACAAAGCTACAAGATTTATTAGGCTATGTAGAAAAAGAGCCACTGGCATCACGCCCAGTTCCAGCACGGGTTATAGGACGTAGTGCTGACCAATGGTGGCAACAAGTTACTCTAAATCGTGGCGCAAATGCAGGGATTCAGGAAGGCTTTATAGTTAAGGCAGATGGCGGACTAGTGGGTTTGGTGGAAAGTGTAACTCCTAATACTAGTCGGGTATTATTAATCAGTGACCTCAAAAGTCAAGTGGGTGTATCAGTTAGTCGCACGGCAGCTAAAGGGGTTTTGCGAGGAGATTCTTCTGCCGAAGCTGTGCTGGAGTTTTATGAAAAAGTTCCAAATGTCAAGGTAGGAGATTTAGTTTCCACATCTACCTATAGTCAAAAATTTCCATCTGGCTTGGCAGTAGGACGAATTAAGTCCCTCGATTTAAAGAAACTTCCCGCATCAGTGGCAAAAATTGAGCTTTTTCCACCAATCCGCTCTCTTGATTGGGTAACAGTTTATCCAAAGCCAGAAAACCAAGAGTTAGAAAACGAAAAGCCGGCAAATCAACTGCCGCAAAAGTCTAAGTAAATTCTTCCAGAAAATCTATAGAAAAATGAAGATTCCTGCATTTGGTGCTAGCAGACAGAAAAAGCCAAAATCATCGGAGCGAAAATCTAAGTTTCAAATCCAGCCGCTTTCTCGTTGGCATCCTGGTGTCCGAAAGTTGTTCGGGTGGATAGTGACGGCTAGTTCTGTACTGTTATGTTTACTATTATTGCCAACCCGCCTGCCAGGTATGGAATTATTGGGAATTGGCCCTAACTGGCTGTTAATTTGGGTGGTAGCTTGGAGTGTGAAGCGCACGGTATTTGCCGGAGCCTTGGCGGGTATAGTTCTGGGGCTACTTCAAGATTCCATGACCTCACCTAACCCTACTCATGCCCTCAGTTTAGGGATAGTAGGAATTTTAACTGGTCTGCTCCAGAAACAGCGTTTTATTGAAGAAGATTTTATTTCGATTGCTGTAATTGTCTTTGTGATGGCAGTTTTGGCAGAAACTATCTTTGGGTTGCAATTAACTTTGATAGGCAATGAGCGCAAAGTAACAGATATTTGGACATATTACCAGCGTGTTGCTCTAGTCTCTGCCATTCTTAGTAGTCTCTGGGCACCTGTGGTCTATTATCCGCTCAATCGTTGGTGGCAACGGATGAAATTGTTGGAGCAATAGTCAAACGATTTTGAATTTTGGATTTTGGATTTTAAATTTTGGAGTGATACCGATAATCAAACAACACCGTATCATGGTAATTAGTGGCATTTATGTTTGACGCTTTCTTTTTTGCATTCAAATAATATCAGGTAAGTCATCTCCTGATTTTTTGACCGCAGAATGTAGAAGCTTTCACTAAGTAATCTAGTTGGAGAACGCTGATGTCGAAGGAAAGAAAAAGTAATAAAGAAGTTAAAAAACCTAAAAAAGATCCCAAAGACAAAAAGGAGAAGAATAACCCAAGTAAATAAGACAATTGAGATAAATAGCTTTAGCGAAGACCAAGAGTTGTATTTTTTATTGGCAATATTTCGTCCATTAGCATTCAGGAGGGGAAGTTATTGTCAACAATTGATTCACCCTTGGTCAAGCCTCAAAATTTGATAATTTAGGTTAGCGCGTGCATATCTCTACGACGGATTATTTAGCTTCGCAACTTAATTATTAAGCAGGAGTAAATTTCAGCGAAACACCGTTCATGCAGTAGCGCTTGCCAGTGGGTGCAGGCCCGTCATCAAAAACATGACCCAGATGACCACCACAGCGACTACAATGTACTTCAGTTCTGGTCATAAACAACGACTTATCTACAGTAGTAGCGATCGCACCTTCAATCGGTTTAAAAAAGCTGGGCCAGCCAGTACCACTGTTAAATTTGGTATCAGAGGTAAATAGTGGCAGTTCACATGCGGCACAATAATAAGTGCCATTGTCGTATTTTTTATCCAATGGGCTGGTGTGAGGGCGTTCAGTCCCGTGTTTACGCAATACATTAAACTGTTCGGGCGTTAAAATCGTGCGCCACTCTTCTTCTGGTTTGGTAATTTCAAATCCACTGTTAGAAGTTGTCATCTCTTTTGACCCCCACTTTATATACCTTGATAACAATGCTGTGCCGACTATTACTGCACTAGCCTGTAAAAAATAGCGTTTGTCCATATATCTATTATTTTCTATTTTCTGGTTAACTGGACAACCAATTCCAGTACGGAATTCACTACATCAATTACTATAATCAGCGATTGCTCTGAATTAGCCCTGATAAACTAATTAAAATTCGCTAAGAAACAATAAATTATTTTTTATTTTTCAATAAAATACCAGGCGGCAATCCGATCAATTTTCCATTGGAGCATAACGAAGGTCAATCATCATCTTCATCAGAGGTGGTTGTGAGATCCTGAGTAGTCCCGTGTTTTCCTTGACTAGTCAGAAATACAAATGCGCGATTCAGGCGCTTTACCCCACTCAGGGTAATTAGAGTCAGTAGTCCTCCCAATAATCCCATTTGCCATAGGCCACAACCAATTGCAGCCCCCAATCCCGCCGCAGTCCAGACACAGGCGGCTGTAGTTAAACCTTTTACTTTTGGCGTTGCAGATTTTCTAGGAGACTCTTGTAAAATCAATCCGGCTCCGAGAAATCCTATCCCGGTAGCTACACCTTGAATTGTCCGACTCAGCGCATTAGTCGCAGCATAGGGACTCTCGCCCTCAACCTGCAAAGGAATCATGACAAATAGTGCGGCTCCCATGCTTACGAGCATGAATGTTCTCATCCCTGCTGGCCTACCGCCTTGCTGACGGTTAAACCCAATCAAGCAACCAACCAGGAGCGCTAAAGACAATCTAAATGCTATATGTGGCCAATCGTTGGCACTAATAAACATTGGCCCCATTGCTTTTTTCTCCTAGAGACAGAGCGGAATTTTGCGTCTATTGTTAGTGGGCTGACTACCCACATTCATAACTGAAAACCTAAGTACAGTAAGTTAATAGGTTTTACGTATATTAAGATGAATTTAACAGAAGGTTAGGGATAAGTAAACTAATGTACACAAACCTGCCATTGTTGTATTCTCCCTACAGATAGAAGGAACAGGACGGGAAAATAGCTATGTCAATGCACAATTTTTGCGATCGCGTCCCGCACGCCGGAGGCGATCTTATTAACATCGTTTAAAATACATTATTATGACAGTAATATAGGAGTTTTTGAAATAACTCTTGCTTCCTTAAGTAGAAAGTAGCAACTATTAAAGGTGAAAAAGATGAATAAGACATTACTAACGATTTTGATGTTTGCATTGTTAATCTTATTCATCATTTCTCCCTTTGCTGGCCTTGCCAGTTTAATGCTGCTAGTGTTAGCTTCGGCATTTTTATCTTTACTAGGAAACTTGTTCCAAGTAATAATTGGTGGTAACACCGATCCAAAAGGCTGATAAAAGCAAAATTATAAATGAAGATAGGGTGTATGAGTAGCACACTTTTGTCAAATTTAGAGTAATCCACTCAATGGTGTTGCTAAACCGTCGATGCTGACAAGATTTTTCTTTTGTTGATATTCTCGAACTCCCTCTTCACCTTTTTTACTAGCCCAGTTGACTAAAGTCTGGCGCTGACCTTGATATTCATAGAGTGGTACGCCAAAACCACAAGAAATCTGTATTTTTTCAATGTCGGCGACGATAATTTGACGAGTTCCAGGCATCGGTACAAACAAAGAGTATAAAGAGTCCCAATCTGGAGAACTCGGTAAAATCGTTTTTCCTTGACCATAAAGACGCAGGATAGACGGGGGTTCTGCAAAGGCGCAAAACATAAAGGTTATCCGCCCATTCTCTTGTAAATGGGCTGAGGTTTCGTTACCACTGCCTGTAAGGTCTAAGTAACCTACTTGCTTGGGAGAGAGAACGCGAAAGCATCCTAAACCTTTAGGAGATAGGTTAACATGACCCGTTGGACTCAAGGGTGCAGAACCAACAAAGAAAAGGTGTTGGGCTGCAATAAAGTTTTGCAGTTCGTCAGTAATACAGTCAAAAAGTTTAGACATACACTGTCTGATTTATGGAATTAGGAGTGGGGGAGACGCGAAAAATCTGTGTCTGTATAAGAGAGATGCGATTAATCAATCGCATCTGTGGGAAAAGTATTACTGTCTCATATACCGACTAGCCATTTGGATGGCATCAGCGATATCAACATCACCATCGCCATCAGCATCCAAGAAGGAATTCAGTACAGGATTGCCGCCAGCTTGCGGATTTTGAGCGTTTGCACCTGATTGCAAAAAATTCAGCACTAAAGGCACTGCTAAAGGTAGCAATTGTTGAACTATACCAGCATCTAATCCAGTGCGCTGGGAAGCAACTTGAGCTACTTGCTGTTGTATCTGAGGAGAAAACAGCGAATTGACGGCTTGAGGATTAGGTGAAGTCCCAGCATATTGATTAACTAGACTTTGTGCGGCTTCATTTCCATCTGTAGCTTGCTTGTCTTGTAAAGCAGAACGCACTTGACTACCCACAATTGACAAGACTGATTGAATGGCAGAAGGGTCTGCACCAGTGCGATCGCTCAACTGTTGTACAGTGTTAATAATTCCTCCCAGTTGCCCTAAGCTACCTTGTTGATTGGGATTAGCGACAGCCCCAAGGATTTGATCGAAAAGTCCCATAAATTTCTCCCTTTGTTCTCAAAAAGCTTGCCAAAACTGGCTTGAAGTGTTTGGTGTAGGCAAACTTTCGTCAGTCCACTAAAAGATTTAAACACCCAAGCTTCTACTTACTGTTAATTATTATGAAAAAATTAACTTTGGAAAGCTACTAGCTCAAGGATAAGAAATCGGTAAAGTGATAAACTAATCGTCATTTAAATTGCACCATTTTCATAGTAGTAAAAGGTGCAAACCCTCTCCCTTGCTCCCAGCAAGAACTGCCCCCCTGCCATCTCAATGTGCAAATTAAATGCTTAACAGCTTACTTGTGGTGGGCAAAGCGATACCTCCAGTGGGCAGAGCCAACGCAAATTCTGTACCTCGATCTAACTCAGACTGGCAGCTAATCTTACCTTGATGTTTTTCTACCACAATCTGATATGCGATCGCTAGCCCCAAACCAGTGCCAATGCCTCGTGGTTTGGTTGTAAAAAATGTTTCAAATATCTTTTTCTGATTTTCTGGTGGAATACCAGGGCCGTTGTCAGCAATTCGCACTATCACCACATTCTGGCAACGCTCTGTAATAATAGTGATTTCAGGCATAAATTCGGGATTTTCAGCCGATTTTTGCTCCAAGGCATCAAGTGCATTGCTGAGAAGATTCATAAATACTTGATAAAGTAAACCTGTGTAGCCTGGAATCCCTGGAATGTCTCCATAACTGCGAACAAGGTTAATCCCATTTTTCAGGCGATTGTTCAGAATCAATAATGTACTATCTAGACAAGCGTGTATATCTACTAACTGCGCTTCACCATCGTCTAAACGAGAGAAATCTTTTAAGCTTCGGACAATTTCTCGCGTGCGTTCAGCACCAACTTTCATTGAATTAAAGAGTTTTGGTAAATCTACTTCTAGAAACTCCAAATCAATTTCTTCTGCTAGAGTTTGCACAGCAGTGGAAGGTTGAGGAACTTCGGCTTTGTATATTTGCAGTAATGCTAATAAATCGTCAGTATAGGTTTTTGCGTGTACGAGATTGCCAGAAATGAAATTTACAGGATTATTAATTTCATGAGCCACACCAGCTAGCATCCGTCCTAAACTAGACATTTTTTCACTTTGAATTAGTCGAACTTGGGCTTCAGCTTGTTGTTCTTCTAAAAGGTGCTTTACCTGTTGGATTAGCTGGTTAAGAGAAGTAGTTAAAGCCCCAACTTCATCTTGAGTAATTACGGGTGCTTGCAAGTCAAAATTAGCTTCTTGGCTAACTCTTTGAGCGATATCTGTCACTGCTTTAATAGGATAGGCAATGATTGTACTGGTGTAGTAAGCCAAAATAGCAGCGATCGCTACTGACAGCAGCATAGCACTAATAATAATCTGAGCTTGGATAAGCGCAGCTTGTTTTTGGGCTAGATCGACTTTCTCTTGGCGTTCTTGAAGTGTTTGGGCAAAGTCGGTTAACTCATGGGAAAATTGATAAAACTTGAGAGCATCCCGACTTTGAGTGAATTTCAAGATTAATTGCTGTGCTTTTATAGCTCCCTCTGGCTGTGAACTTAATGGCAAAATTTGTCGAATCAGCGCCCTGAGTTGTTCAAAATATACGGCTATAGTACTGTTATGCTTTGTGAGCAGAGTTTGTAAATCCGATTGGGAATTGGTTTGACTAAATTCTTGTGCCTGAGAAACCAATGTTTCAACTTCCGCCAGATCGGTTTTAAAATCAGATATTCCTCTTTGCAACGCTTGCGGCTGCTGTAAAAAAGGCACTATTTCTTGCTGATGAATCTGTATTTTCAACACTTCGCCTTGTAAACTACTTAACAAGGTTCCTTCTTCATCTACCAAAGCCATCTGTTGTCTTGCTTGTTGAAAGTAGCGATCGCCTATTACCAACCCTGCTGTTGTTCCTAAAACTGCAACTCCCAAAGCCAAACCGTATCCATAAAAAATTTTTTGCCGAATACTAAGGCGATGGAATTTTTGTTGAACCCAGTTAAAGTACTTTAATTGAGGTATTGCAGTCATGGTATTACTCGCTGTTGAATTTTTGACTAGGCGGTTTTTCAGCAAAAACAAGAAATCCAGCCGCAAGTGAGAACACATTTTATCCAAAATGCGCTCTTAGTCTATCAAAAGGGACTTTTTCTACCCTGGTCAAAAATACTGAAACTATGAAGATTAGATGTATCTCTATACTGAGATATAACAATCTGAATTTGATCTCAAAAAACCCTGAAACTATTAAGATCAGAAGCATCTGCCTACTGAATACCCACTAATCTTTCCCAACCATGCCACTGTCGCGCATAGTCACGCTAATTGTTGGTCTGATCGTCATTTTGGGGCTAGCCCTATGGCTAATTGATTCCCTATCGCGCCTCTATTGGCAATTGTCCTATTCGCCGTTGCTTGGCAATTTGCTGCTGTTGCTGCTGATTGTCCTTATAGGAGCGTTGGTTGCCGCTTTTGTCTATTATGTTTTGGTAATTCAATCTGGGGAAAAGCGATCGCGCCGCAACCCCAAGCGAGTCACTGCGGCCCAAATTCCTGCGGCTAAATCTGACGCTGCTTCTACAACTCTCCAAGCTGTGCGCCAACAGGTAGCGCAAATTCAAGATGAAGTCACACGTCAAGCTTTATTAAGCCGATCGCGCGAGATTGAAGCGAACTTAGCACGGGGTGAAATTCAAGTAGTGGTATTTGGTACGGGGAGTGCTGGCAAAACTTCCCTAGTGAATGCAATTATGGGACGCATGGTGGGTCAAGTAGATGCACCGATGGGTACAACCCAAGTTGGAGAAACCTATTGTCTGCGGTTGAAGGGATTAGAACGCAAGATTTTAATTACAGATACGCCAGGGATTTTAGAAGCAGGGGTGGCGGGAACGGAACGAGAACAAATGGCGCGAGAACTAGCGACAGAAGCAGATTTACTGTTGTTTGTGGTGGATAACGACTTACGACGCTCAGAATATGAGCCATTGCGGGGGTTAGCAGAAATTGGCAAGCGATCGCTTTTAGTTCTTAACAAAACCGATCTATATACAGATGAAGATAAAGAAGCCATCCTTGCAAGATTACGTCAACGGGTACGGGGATTTATTGCTACTAATGATGTAGTGGCGATCGCAGCTAATCCCCAATCTGCACAACTAGAAACTGGCGAAACCTACCAGCCGGAACCCGATATTGTCCCTTTACTGCGGCGCACAGCTGCTGTTTTACGCGCCGAAGGTGAAGATTTGGTGGCGGATAACATTCTTTTGCAATCTCTGCGATTGGGAGACGAGGCGCGAAAACTAATTGATGGCCAGCGCCGCCGTCAAGCTGACAAAATCGTAGAACGGTTCCAATGGATTGGTGCTGGTGTCGTATCAGTCACACCCATACCAGTGGTAGATTTATTAGCGACAGCAGCAGTCAACGCTCAAATGGTTGTGGAAATTGGCAGAGTCTACGGCTGTGAATTAAATATGGAACGGGGGCGAGAGTTAGCCCTTTCTTTAGCGAAAACTATTGCTAGTTTGGGGATTGTCAAGGGAGCAATTCAATTATTATCTACAGCGTTGCAACTCAATGTTGCTACCTTTCTAGTTGGTAGGGCAATTCAAGGCGTGACAGCAGCTTATTTAACACGAATTGCTGGTAAAAGTTTTATTGAATACTTTCGTCACGATCAAGACTGGGGTGATGGTGGAATGACAGAAGTTGTGCAGAAACAGTTTCAAATTAATCGCAGAGATGAATTTATTAAAGCTTTTATTCAAGAAGCGATCGCGCGAGTAGTGAAGCCGTTACAAGACAAATCTGAAGTACTTGAACACGATGAAGAAATCAATAATTAAACAATTCAAAATTCAAAAAACATTTGCTTATTATTAAGCTACAAAAAGTCAAGATAAAAAAGAATGCATCAAGCAGCAAGTCTTTAGAACGCATATTTAAAGTGTATTAGGGTCAATTTTTTGCTGTTGTAATTTAGCTAAAAGATTTTGCAATTGTTCTTCAGGCGTTAAGTACCTACTATTATTCTCGTCATACCAATATAGCCATTCCCGTGTTTTTCCTTGATAGGTTCCTCTTTCAATTCCAATACCTAAACCAATTTCAGGCATCCAGAGTTTATCTCCTGGTTCTAAAATGTATTTACCCTCAACTAAACGGTAAACTTCTAAACGTTGTCGCTTTCGTCGCAGACGTGTTGGAGCATAAATTACATAATATAAAATACCTAAGTTGGCATAATCTATTTTCTTTTGTTCATATTCACCGTTGTAAGTTTGAGACACAACCTCTAAAGCTAAAATTGGCACAATTCCATCTTCTTCCCAAAGAACATAACTAGAACGTCCATTTTCTCCAACAAAACGTTCTACACCCAAGCTGAGAAATCCATCTGGAACAATGGCAGGGTTACTGGGTGTATAATAAATTCCCATGTTGATGCCGAAAAACCAATCATCACGGTTTTGCCAAATTAAAGCTAAAGTAGCTAATAATAAATTAGGAACTAATATTTGTAGTTCGTTATCCACGGGTGTATCATCAGAATCTGGTAATTCTACTGATGAAGGTACGCAGTCTAGCGGATTGTAGTTGAACATAAGCAGTCTTCAATCCCCAAAATCACAATTTTCACTTATTTGCTTATAACTCAAGGGTAACTCAGGTTGCACATCAGAAGCCTTTGTTTGAATTCCATCGAAAATAGTTAATCAAATCAAGAATACAAATTTTAATAAAAAATCATATTTTTTACGCAAAAATACTTAAAAAATTAAACATACATTTAAAGTATCAAAACTCTGTTTATTTATTTCTAAAGTATTCCGGAAACAGGAGGTAATGTCAGAAAAACTAAATAATAAGGACTTACTGAGTAACCAGGTCATGACTAACCACATAATCGGTAAATTACTACAAGGGCGTTACCAAATTGTCCAAAGCCTGGGTGCAGGGGTATTTGGACAAACATACATAGCTGTAGACGTAGATTATCCGCAGAGTCCCAAATGCGTTGTTAAACAGATTAAAGTCAACAGTTCCGAACCTGGCTACTTGGAGATGCTGAGGTTAATGTTTCTAACTGAGACTGAAACCCTTAAGCTTCTGGGAAGCCATCAACAAATTCCTGAGTTTATCGCCTGCTTTGAAGAAAATAAGCAGTTTTATTTAGTACAAGAGCTAATTGAAGGACATGCGCTGACTGCTGAATTACCTATTGCTCAACAGTGGGGGTGTCTGTGGAATGAAAGAGAAGTTGTAGAATTTCTAATAGATGTTTTAGGTATTTTAGAATTTGTTCACTCTCAAGGCGTAATTCATTGTGACATCAAACCGGAGAACTTGATTAGACGTAATAGCGATGCCTTACGCAAGTTAGTTTTGATTGACTTTGGCTCAATCCAGTCTATCGATTTTGGCATCGGTGCAGAATTACCGATTTATCGGATTCCCGTCACCTCATTAGGATACATACCACCAGAGCAATTTATTGGTCAAACACAGCCCAACAGTGATATTTATGCTTTGGGTATGATTGCTATCCAGGCTTTAACTGGGTTAGAACCACTACAATTAAAAGTCGATCCTCATACTAATGAAATTTTTTGGCGTTCTCAAAACACGCCAGTCAACGATTATCTAGCTGCTGTTCTCAGCCAAATGATCCGCTACGATTCTCAAAATCGTTTCCAGTCAGCCAGTGAGGTGCTACGGGTACTCAAACAAATAGTATGGGAAACTCAGCCACTAGAAACGTTAGAAGCAGATAATCAATTTTTTCCAGAAGCGGCAATTGAAGGGGATAATTCTACACCTAGCAAATTATCTCCATTGTTCACAGGAATGAAAGTCGGGTTGGCAGCTAATTCTTTATTGATGGGATTTGGTGCATATTCTTTAATTAATACTGCCCCAGCATACTCAGAAACAGAGACTTTATCTAAAGCCACACAAGAATATCAAGCTGGGGATTTGCAAGAAGCGATCGCACTTATTAAATCAATTCCCTCCCACAGCAATGTTTATCCAGAAGCGCAAGCCACAATTGAAGAATGGCAAGAAGAATGGCAAGTTGCTGCTCAACAATACCAAATAGCTCAAATAGCTTTTCATGAGAGCCGATGGTCAGATGTTCTTGATGCTGTTTATCAAATTCCAAAAATTTCATATTGGCAATCTAAAACAGATAAACTAGTTCAGCAAGCATACGTTAACATTGAGGCACAGACACAAGATTTATTAGCAAAAGCTTATGAAAGTGCCGAGATAAAAGATTTTTCTAATGCATTACAATATCTGCGCCAAATCCCTAAAGAAAGTCGGGCTGGTGCATTAGTTCAAGAAAAGTTAGCTGAATACGATCGAAAGCGCCAAATCAGAGCAGCTTACTTTTTACAGAACGCTTATAAAAAAGCATCTGTTGGTGATTTTGAGCGGGCTGTAAAATTTCTCCGAAATATTCCTCAAGATGCTCTAGTTTATGCTCAAGCTCAAGTTAAATTGAATGAGTATACTCAAAAACAACGTGTGCAGGCTAGTAATCAAAGTGTAGCCTATGCAAAAAGAACAAATTCATTTATCTCTAAAAACTCAGCTAATAAAATTGAATATCTTCAGCAAGTAAATTACCTGCAAGAAGTGAATATTCGATAATAACAGTAATGTTTAGATCAATGGAATTGTTACATATAGCAATTTTAAAATGCGACTAGGGACATAATATATTGTCCCTCTAGTCCTATGGTTTATTAAATTAAAAACAGGCTCGCGGAAGTTAGGTTGTTAATTCCTGAATCACTGAGCTAGTGCATTAAGAAGTAATGGTTGCTTTTATTTAGTTTACAGTTCTCATTTATCGGATGGGTAGTTCAATGATAAATTCTAAGCCTTCACCTGGATTGGAATTGTATGTGAGCTTACCGTGATGATTATTAACCACAATTTGGTAAGCAATAGATAGACCAAGCCCTGTTCCTTTGCCGATAGGTTTTGTTGTGTAGAAAGCATCAAATATTTTTGTTTGATCTGCGTTGCTTATACCTAAACCATTATCAGCAACTTTTAAAATAACTTGCTCTCCAACTGTCTCGGTTTTAATTTTAATCACCCCAGGATTTTGAGAAATTGTATCAATATCTTTATTTTTATTTTTTTCTTCAATTGCATCGATGGCATTAGAAATTAAATTCATAAAAACCTGATTTATTTCGCCGGGGAAACATTCAACAAGTGGCAAATCTCCATATTCTTTAACTAATTTGATGCCTGGTTGATGAGCATTTCGCTTAAACCGATGTCCAAGAATCAGTAATGTACTTTCTAAGCCTTCATGCAAATTAGCTAGTTTTTTACCAGCTTCTCTGTGGCGCGAGAAGTTGTTTAAATATGACACAATTTCTGTAACGCGATCTGTACCAACTTGCATAGATTGAATAATTTTAGATAAATCACCTAACAAAAATTCAAGATCGCTTTTTTGAATTGCAGTTTGAAGTTCATCTGGGGGTTCAGGCAGATATTTTTGATATAGGTTTAGTAAACTAACTACCTCTTGTACATACTTTTCAACAAAATTTAAGTTGCCAGCTATAAAATTGATGGGATTATTAACTTCATGAGCAATTCCTGCTGTTAGTTGACCTAAAGCTGATACTTTTTCTGCTTGAATCAGTTGAGTTTGAGTCTGTTGTAATTCGGCATTTTTAGCGATTAAGGTTTTTGTCAAATTTCTCAGTTTGAGGTGATTTTCAATTCGTACTAAGACTTCTTCATGCTGAAAAGGTTTAGTAATATAGTCTACGGCTCCTAATTGCAAACCTTTGACTTTATCAGCAGTTTCTGAAAGGGCTGTCATAAAAATGACTGGAATATCTTTGACACGAGGATTGCTTTTTAGCTGTATACACGTTTCAAAACCATCTATACCTGGCATCATTATATCCAGCAAAATTAAATCAGGTAAATCATCATTTTCTAATCGCTGAAGGGCTTTCTCTCCACTGCGTGCTGCCCAGACTTCAAAGTTAGACTGATCTAAAAAGCTGGATAACACTTGTAAATTGGCAGGATTATCGTCAACGATTAAAATAATTCCCCTATAAGGAGCATTATTGATAGATTGGTTTTGGTTTTCAATAATTGTTTTCATACTGTTTACACTGCATATTTAGTCAAAAAACTTAGAATTAAATCTTCATCAAATTGCCTTGCTAGTTGCCGTAGTTCGTTAGCAAATGGGGCAAAGCTTATGTTTGTTTCCTCCAGTTCATCGGCCCACTTGAGAATGGCATTAAAGTTACCTTTAGTGGCTAAGGTGACTAATTCTTGCAATACTTGTGGAGAAGGAGGAGTTAATTGATCGGTTACTATCGTTGCTTCTTCAGCTTTTTCTCCTTCAGGCTGAGATTGCTTGTAAATCCATACCAAATTTAAGTATTGTTCTAGTTTATGCAACAATTCATCTACGTGTATAGGTTTGCTTAAAAAGGCGTTACCTCCAGCTTGCAGACTGCGATTTTGGTCGGCTTCAAAAACACTAGCGGAAGAAACGATAATCAATACATCCTTAATTTCTGGAGTGTGACGCAGGCGTTTAATTAATTCAAACCCATCCATTTCTGGCATTAGCAAATCTGTGATGATTAAGTCTGGCTTGAGGGCGATCGCTTTTTCTAAACCTTCTTTACCGTTACTGGCTTCAACGACGTTAAAACCCAGTGGTTGCAGTAAGTTTGTAATCACTGTGCGATTCTCCCAGCGATCGTCAACCATCAGGATGGTGTAGGGGCTACCTTCAAAGCCAATGATTTGTTTCTCTGGTGCAGTCATCGCAGATTGTACCCAGTCAGTGGCTTCGGGTATCTCTAACTCAAACGAGAAGCTACTCCCCTGATCGATCTGACTCTTAACATGGATATCGCTACCCATCATCTGTACTAACTGCCGAGTAATAGCTAAACCTAGACCAGTACCTTCAGCTTGGCGCTTTTTATCACCTACTTGTTCAAATGGTAAGAAAATTTTGCTCAATTCTGCGGGAGTTATGCCAATTCCCGTATCTTCTACAGTAAAGCGAAGTCGATATTTCATTATCTGCCCATCATTGGGAGGTTGATTGATTACTTCAATATTGAAAGTAACCCGACCTTCATCTGTAAATTTGATGGCATTTCCCAATAGATTTAATAGCGTCTGACGTAATCTTTTGACATCAATGTGAACCCCTATAGGCAAGTTAATCTGGGGTTTATAGATAAACGAAATGCCCTTTTGTTTAGCCCGAATGTGGCATATTTCGACAATTCCTTGGATAAAGGAGGGAAAATGCACATCACAAGAATGCAATTCTAGCTTTTTCGCTTCAATTTTGGAGAGATCCAAAATATCATTAATTAAAGTCAGCAGATGAGTGCCGCATTGTTCAATAATATTGACGTGATATAGCTCTTGCTTAGGTAAAACTGGGGAACGCAGCAAAATTTGGGCACAACCAAGAATGCCATTCAAGGGTGTTCGCAGTTCATGACTCATGTTAGCTAAAAATTCGCTTTTAGCATGGTTGGCTGTATCAGCCGCAGTTTTCGATTTTTTCAGTTCGCGTTGTTCAAATGCTTGCACTTGCCACAAGACAGTAATCATGGTGACAGTTAATCCACCGACAATTAAGGCGATCGCATCGAGGAATTGCAATCGAGATTCGATATTTTGGCGGGGAATCACCAAAGCTACAGACCAATTAGCAACTTTCAACGGCAGATAAGCTACATACTTTTTAGTGCCGTCAATTTCCATTAACTCAATTCCCTGTTGTTTGTTTACCATCCTCTGGGCGATCGCGTTTAAATTGCGATCGCCAATTTTCAGCAGGCTGGGTGCAGGTTTTTCTACAGTTGACATTAATGCCGAGTTAGGATGCACGATCGCTTGTCCTTGAGAATTGAGAGCAAAAGCATAGCTGTTCGTGCCGTATTGCAGGGAATTGACAACCTCTGCAATGCGATCGACTCTCACATTGCCCTGGAAGGCCCCGACAGGGGAACTACTGCTAGCAGAATTTGACCAAATCGGGGTAGCGATCGCAATTAAAGGAATTCCTGTAGAACGACTAATGAAAGGATCGGAAATATTGCTCTTTCCCGCAATTGCTTTTTGAAAGTAGTCTCGATCCTGAATATTTTTATTCGTTCGACCAACTTTTGTATTGGAATATGAACCATCTGGGTTAGCAATTTGAAAAAGGAAAAATTCATTGATTCGCTTAACTTCTGCTTTTAAATAGGGTTGAGCTACAGGCCAGTTTAAGGAGCCTACAGTTGAAGTATTAGCTAGGGTTTGTACTTCAACTTGGCGAACATGTAACCACTCCTCAATTTCAGCACCCCCTCTCTGTACCTCTAAAAAAGCACTATGTCTCAAATCTTTGAGCATCAGATTTCTAGCAGCTTGATAGCTGAAATAGGCAGAAATGCTAACTATAACTGTAGTGCCGCCAATAATAAATCGAATCAGTAAATTTCGTGAGGAATGATTTTCTCTGTCAGGTGTCGCTAGGCTGGAGTTTTTTTGTATCAAGGGTTAGATCCTTAATTACATAGTTCGGTAAAAAGTTCTCGGTTATATTTAGATTTCCCAAGAAATTACCGTTGCTCACAGCTTTTGGTAAAATAAACAATAAATTTATAGAAATGCCATGAATTATAAGTTTTGATAGAAAATATTCTTTAATATCAACTAAAATTCCAATGATTACTTCTAATCAAGTGTTGTTAAAAATTCATAATTACAAATTAGGTAAATCTTACAGCATAGCTTTGCTTAGAGCGTAGTGGTAGCAAATCCACTTTCCTATAGCATCTCCAAGAGATTATCATTACGAATTACGAATTATTAATCTACTAAGGCGTTGTCTGTGGTGGATTAGTAGGAGTAGGAACTGGGATAACAGGCACAATTATAGGCTTTGGTTTCTCGCCTTGCAATTGAATCTGGGCTTGATTGCGTCCGTCTATAGCTTGTTGATAATTAGGCTTGTATTTTATGGCTCGATCGTAAGACGCGATCGCATCTTGAAACCGTTTTAAATTTAATAGGGCATTGCCTCTACTATACCAGCTTTCGGCATGGTCTGGTTTATAACGAACTGCCTTATTATAAGATGCGATCGCATCTTCATATTTTTGCAAAATATATTGTGAATTCCCCAGATTGTACCAGAGTTGATAATCTCTTGGCTTCAGGGTTGCAGCTTTACTATAAGCTTTTATTGCTTCTTCATAGCGTTGACTTTGATGTAGCGACCAACCCAAGTTATACCATGCTTGATAACTGCTAGGATTGTATTTTATTACTTGATTAAAAGATTCAATTGCTTCTGCATAACGTCGCAAATTCAGCAGGGTATTACCTCTGGAAAACCAGGCTTGATAATAATTTGGCTGGTATTGTACAGCTTTATCATAAGCGTTGAATGCATCTTGATAGCGTTGTAAATTAACTAGTCCATTCCCCAAATTATACCAAGCTTGCTCGTAGTCGGGTTTTAAATCAACGACTTTTTGGTAGGCTGCGATCGCTTCTTCATATCGTTTAGAATACTGTAAAGCTAATCCTTTTTTATACCAAGCTTCATAATTATCTGATTTCAACTCAATCGCTTTTTCATAAGCTTTAATTGCTTCGTCATATTGGTTTAAATTACTAAAAGCTTCACCCTTAGCATTCCAGACTTCTGAGCTTTCACTATTTAATTGTAAAGCCTTGTCAAAAGAAGCGATCGCTTCTTGATATCGCTGTAGACTTGCCAATACAAAACCCCTTCCACTCCAAGCCTCAAAATAATCTGGCTTAATTTGAATGGCTCTATCGTAAGCAAGTAATGCTTCTTTGGATTTTTTTAATTTATACAGTGTTTTGCCTTGACCATTCCAGCCTTTAGCATAATCTGGTCTAATATTAACGGCTTTTTGATATACTTCTAATGCATCTTGATAACGTTGCAAATCAAAAAGTGTATTTCCTTGCTTGGATAATTCTATAGCGTTATTTGAATTAATGTGATTTAAAACAAATATTGATGCTACTCCGCTAACCCCAACTAAAAATATTGTTAGTAAGGCTTTACCTAAAATACCTTTTTTCGGTTGAGGTTTCGTTATATTTTTTGGTGGATAAATAGGAGTTAACGCTATTGTCTCAGTAGGTGGTAGTGTTAACTCTTTCAGCGCTTGTAATGCTACCGTAGCCGAAGAATAGCGCTGTCGAAAGTCATAGCACACCATTTTATCTAAAAATTCAGCAAACTCTGGCGTTACTGTGGCTTTATCGCGCCAGATAATCTCATTAGTCTCAGCATCTTTTACTATTTCTTCTGGTAATAATCCAGTGAGAGCTTGAATAGCAATTATTCCTGTAGCATAGATATCACTACTTAATTTTGGCGTACCATGAGCTTGTTCACTAGGGATATATCCAGGCGTACCTATAGCAACAGTACCTTTGGCTGAACCTTCGGGAGTAATTATTTGAGTAGTAATTTGTTTAACAGCACCAAAATCAATTAATATTAATTTGCCATCTGGATGTCGTCTGAGGATATTTCGCGGATTAACATCGCGGTGAATTACATTCTGTTGATGAACAAATTCTAAAATTGTCAAAAGCTCTTGTAAAAGTGAAATTACTTGTTCTTGACTGAGGGTTTTACCTGGTATTAATTCTTGGCTCAGATCGTGACCTTCTATTAATTCCTGTACGAGATAAAATTCGGCGTTCTCCTCAAAATAAGCTAAAAGTTGGGGAATGCGATCGTGAGTTCCTAATTTGTAGAGAACTTGTGCCTCTGTATCAAATAAACGCCTAGCTGTCTCCAAAGTTACCGGATCGTTTGCCTGGGGTTTGAGTTTCTTGACGACACATTGAGGTGAGCCGGGTAATTGAGTATCATAAGCAACAAAAGTTTCACCAAAACCCCCTCCTCCCAAGTTACTAATAATTTGGTATCTTCCAACAAGTGTGTTTCCCAGCATCTCGTTTGCCTACTTAAGTGCGATGCGATCTGATTTCAATCTTGCCACACGTTAAAGAAAATTGAGGGAGTGGAGAGCAGATAGCAATATTTACTGTTCCTTTCTTAACTACGAATTACATTCGCGTAGCGTGCCGGAGGCTCTACTACGAATTAAGAATTAGTATGATTCCTATCAGTGATAATATTCGTTGTTGGAATAAGCCAATTATTACTTATTGGCTTATTTGCATTAATATTGCTGTATTCTTATGGGAACTCCAACTAGAATTTAGTGATAAGTTGGGTTATTTTGTCAATACTTGGGGTGTGATTCCAGCCCAGATTAGTGAGGCAATTACAAATGCATTCTTCAACAATGCTGCTTGGATAATTGTCATTTGGCGGTCATTTTCACTACTTTTTGGAATATTTCTGCACGGTAGTTTTAGCCAAATATTGGGAAATCTGCTATTTTTATGGGTTTTTGGTAAGACTGTAGAAAATATTCTGGGACATAGAAGCTATCTTGGATTGTATTTGGCGGCTGGCATTTTAACACGGGTTTTACAAATTTTGGCTGAACCGAGTTTGACAGTACCATTAATTGGGGCAAATGGCGCGATCGCAGCTATTCTAGGGGCATACGTTATGAAGTTTCCTCAAGCTAAAATTGACACCATTTTGCCGCTAATCATTGTATATATTCCTATCCAACTTCCAGCCTTTTTCTATATATTTTGGTGGTTTGTGCAACAGTTATTTTATGGCATAGGCAGTTTAAATATTCCGCCTGTTGGCGTAAATCAATCGCCTGTTGTCTTCTGGGGACAGATTGCAGGATTACTCATTGGTGGAGTCTTCATACGATTAAAAAAATGAATTATTCGTCTTGATTTTGAGTTAGATATAACTCTACCCTTACCGTAAAATGGGACTGCCATGATGATGAACTAAATACCACTTGCCACCAAGAAAGTGAAATATGTTTGTAGCTGTTGATTGTGCTTCAAGTCTTCTCCCAGCTACTACTTGGAAAACGTTTTCTTTCAGTACAACATAAGCAATATTATCAATTAATTCTGTCGTAATTATATCTGTATTTATTTCTATATAAGCGGTGTTTTTAAATATCTGTTCCCAAGAGGTGCGAATCTCCTTCCAACCTCGCAGTATATTACTTCCAGGATGAATACAAAAACTACCAGTTCCTTGTGACCATATTGTACTCATTATCTCAATATCTTTTCGTTCAAAAGCTCGATAAAATGCTGCATTCGCTGCTAATACTTCATCCTTTGTCATAGGTAATCAAATATTAAAATTCAGGAGTTATGAGTTAACTAAGTCGGCACTGTAATAAGAGATAGGACTCATATTTTATTTTTGAAATACAGCATTTAGCTTTTGCCACGCCACTACTGACAAAATCAGGTTTGTTTATATACATTAAAATTTTTCACAGACTTACTTATGAGTCAATCAATTATAACTCTCAAATTACGCTCAACATCTAATGTCATAATTTCATGACATTGTTACTGCTATCTGGATATTTAGTCAGCCATAAATGTCATGATTTTATGACATTGCGATCCCAAAAAGGCTTATGAATTCGTGAAATAGGCAAAAAACCTACTTCTTACCCCTTGATCCCTAGATATGCTTAGTGGTTAATATTGACTTAACAAAGCGAACTTCTCCGATCCCAAAGAAATGCTAATTTTGGCATAACCAGGAATTGGTTGAAAGTTATCTCAATTTAAAAACAGATTAAAAAACTTAAAACTGGGCAAAACCAGGAGTCAGGAATAAGAAATTCATCTGGAGTGGATGAGATTTTATATAGCATTCTTTAACCAGGGGAAATCATTTACCGCTTACACTACTGGAGGCCAAATTAATGGCAAAAGAACGCCCGCCACTAGAGGAGATGACCTTACGCCAACTACGAAAAGTTGCTAGCGAATATAGCATCTCTCGCTATAGTCGAATGCGTAAATCACAATTGCTGGCATCAATTTTAGAAGTACAGCGCAGCAAAAATTTGCTCAGTCCATCTCGTTCATTGGAGGCTCAAGAAACCGTGGAAGCTGCTAAGTTTGAATTAGGTCAGGAAGATCGTACAGGTGGATCTCTAGCTGATGTTGATGAAGGACTCGCAGATTTGCCTTCTGGCTATGGAGAAAGCCGGATTGTCTTATTACCGCGCGATCCTCAGTGGGCTTACACTTACTGGGATATCCCCAATGAACACAAAGAGGAACTGCGCCGCCAAGGGGGACAACAACTGGCACTACGGATTTATGATGTCAGCGACATCAACATCGAATACCAAAGCCCCCACAGCATTCAAGAATATCCAGCTGATGAATTAGCTAGAGAATGGTATTTACCAGTTCCAGTTAGCGATCGCGATTATGTGATAGATATCGGCTATCGTGCTGCTGATGGTCGTTGGTTAGTACTAGCTCGTTCTGCTAGAGTACACATTCCCCCCGTCTATCCTTCTGACTGGATTGAAGATGTCTTCATTACTGTCAACTTTGAAGAAGATTTACGTGGTAAGACTCAGTACGAACTAGTTCCACCTGCCAAGAAAATTGCAGCTACCTCTAACGGTAACGCTGTTGTCAATGGCAACGGCAATCCTATCTACGACGAAATCTTTGGTTTAGCCGAATCTGCCGAAGCACTACGGGTTGCTGGTTCTATCTTTGGTTCCCAGCATCAAGTACCAGGTTCAGCGCGTCCAGAACAAGCTCTTAGTTCCTACATTTTCCCATCTGGTGTAGGTCTGTGGGCAGTTCCTACCGTCTCTGGCTTAACCGCTTCTGGTGTAGGAATGTCAGGTGTTGGCTTCTCGGCTTCCGCCGTTCCAGTGCGTCCGCGCCAATTCTGGTTAATTGCTGATGCTGAGTTGATAGTTTACGGTGCAACGGAACCCGACGCTACCGTAACCATTGGCGGCCGTCCAATTAAGCTAAATCCAGATGGCACATTCCGCTTCCAGATGTCCTTCCAAGATGGTTTAATTGACTATCCGATTTTGGCTGTAGCTGCTGATGGTGAACAAACCCGGTCAATTCAGATGAAATTTAACCGTGAGACACCATCTCGTAATACCAATACCAAAGAAGAAGCTGTTGTTGAATGGTTCTCTTAAGTTTTGGTTATCAGATTAATTCCAGACTGAAATTTTAAATTATTCCCCGCTATAGTAATTCTGTAGCGGTTTTTTTTTGCATTATTATGCCAACAAAAAAATTATTTTTGTTATTTATCTTGATAATTGGTGCAAGCTTATTATCAGGTTGTCAAGAGATTGAAGCAAATTCAGTCCCTAAAGCATCTAAAACTTGCCCTGGCAAAGATCCTAAATTCAGCATTGATTTTTTTAAAACTAATAATCAAGGTAAAAAAAATCCTAGAGGGATTAATCATGTGATTATTTTTAATCCCAAATCAGCAGAATTAGATTTCAAAGTCAATGTTGGTCTATCTCATAAACTCTACGCCAAAGATGCAAGGGGCAAATTGCGTAAAGAATATGTACCAAAACAGTTTCGTGAAATTATTGGTGATGAGAATGCCAAATTAAACGGACAGCTACCCATTGCTGCAATTAATGCTGACTACATAGATACTGATAATAAACCACAAGGCTTAAATGTCTCTCGTGGTGTAGAGTATTCAGGAGCATTTAAAAATAAGCGTTCTTCCTTTGGGATATCAGGAGGCACGCCCAATCAGCGACAGGCTACTATCCAAGCCGGGAGAAGAAACAGTGATATTCTGAATTACAATTTAGTGGGCGGTAATGGCAGATTCTATCGTCAGGGTAAGTTTAAAGATATTTGTCAAGATTTGGGAGAATTTGCTTGTAAAAATGCGACTAATCGCTCTCTGGCAGCTATCACCGAGCGAGGTTATGTAATATTATTAGTTAACGACTTGAAAGCTAATTCAGAGATTGAATTATCTCAACTTAATCAAGAGTTACTGCCAGATATGTTTGATAATGTCCTACAAGGCATTGCTAGCAATAACTGTTTAGGTAAAATTCAAGAAGGAATTTTATTTGATGGAGGGATGTCTCCAGGATTGTATTATAACCAAAAAACTTATGTAGAAAATCTAGGGCCGATTGGTTCAGTTTTTTTGATTTACAAAAAATAAAATATTTGATGCATGAATCCGGTTTGATTTGGAGAAAATATCCGTAGGATGTGAGCGCAAAGAGTACGGCATCAAACCCTTGATAAGAGTGCGTTACAAATTAATTTCTGCTTTCCTGTTCGCCATTCCCTATTAATAGTTCCCTCTTTCTACGAGTGATTCAGGAATCAAATCGGATTCTTATAGATAACTAAATTTTAAAATACTGACTCTTGAATTTTTCGTAAATTCTCTAGCTTGTTTGGATTTACCCAACGATTGACAAATTCGTGGTTATGTTTGTATACCTTAATTTGTACTTGCTTAGAACTTAATTGAACTACTTCGGCAGGAATTCTTTGGACATCGTTAGAATCAGCACGAGACTTGTAAAGCCAAATAACTTTTTGCCCTACTTGAAAGTAATCAGGATTAGTAATTAAAGAAGGTGCTTTTTCTGCCCAAGAAGGCAAAGTAACTGCTAAGTTGATTAAAAGTACTAAAACCACTAGAGTAATTTGGAAAAGTTTCATAATCGTCGCACTTGTCTTGGGTTTGTCGGGGCAATCAATTTGCTGCTCTAACATTCAACTATTCTCCTCCTTTATTTTATCAAAGTTGAAAGGTAGGTACTGTGAACTACCCAACACCCAATACTGCTCTGGGTTTTGCATTTTTAACTCGAAATTGGATTTGGGGAAAAGGTTAAAGGTTTTTTCTTTCCCTTTTTCCCTTCCCCTTTTCCCCAAAACCTAACAAGTATTGACCCAAAACCCATCTGAGTAGATATAGCGTATTGCCCTAAAAAGAAAATCTTTCTTTTCGACTATTGTTTGTGTAGGTCTTGTAAAGTTCAAATCTCTACTTATTTCCAGGATAAAGTAACTTGTAGAATAAAATCAAATAGTCTTGTTTTTTAAAATGATAAATTAAACTTATGAGAATCTGATTTGATACAATCTCTATCTCAGGGGTAGTAGACGCAGAAGGATATTTTGTCGTAAAAATGTATAATATATGGCTCCCAGTGTAAGCTTACTTTTGTCTAATATTGGCAAATTAATTAGTGCCTTGCGGCAAGAGTTAATCTATCTCAAGAAAGAAAAATCTACCGCTGGTAAAATGGAGATGTAAAACCTCATCATTTAAGTAAGAATACAGCAAATTAGTAACCCCCTTAAGTAGTAAGTGAAGAAGTTAAATTATTAAAAAAACAGACTTTTGAGAAAAGTAGTAGGCTTTGTGAGTTATGAATAAGAATTAACCTTGTAGGTTAGAATATCGCTCATATAAAGCTGACAATACAACATAGCCAAAACAGCAACTTGCCCGAAAAGGCGATTTCAATGCTTTGAAAAGTCATAGCAGAGTTGGTGTTTCATCAATGTATGTGCCTTTGAATATCCTCTAAAATGAATGTTTAGGAGCATCAACGTCTAATTTAGAGGAAATTCTGACCATAAAGACGACCACAGATGTAGCCTGTAACCGACGCATGACCAATCGAGAGGAACTAATGAAGAACGAGTCAACGTCAGCAAGCAACGCCGACGTAAATTTACTTCTCGGCGGCGGTGAGATGGGTGCTAGGATGCGAGAAGTGGACTGGTCAAAAACCTCTCTTGGCCCAACACAGCAGTGGCCACAGAGTTTAAAGACTGCCGTGCGGATTATGCTAACTTGCCGCCAACCGATGTTTGTCTGGTGGGGCGAAGAACTCATAAACCTTTATAATGACGCTTACAAGGCTATTATTGGCGGCAAACATCCAGAAGCCCTGGGGCACCCAGCTTCTGATGTGTGGCGGGAAATATGGGATCAGGTAGGGCCTCGCGCCGAATCAGCGATGGTGAAGAATGAGGGTACTTACGACGAAGCGCTACTGCTAATTATGGAGCGCAACGGCTACCCAGAGGAAACTTATTATACTTTTTCATATAGCCCGGTTCCTAATGACCAAGGCGACACAGGTGGGATAATTTGTGCCAACACAGAGGACACTCAACGCATCATTGGTGAGCGTCAGTTGGCACTTTTGCGCGAACTAGCGGCTAGGACAGCAGACGCGCGGACATTCGATCAAGCCTGTACGTTGAGTGCAAATTGTTTGGAGAGCAACCCTTACGATTTGCCTTTTGCAATGATTTATTTGGTCGATCCAGATGAGCAGCAAGTTTTTCTGGCTGGAACGTGTCGGATTGAAAAAAATCATGTCGCGGTTCCTGAAACAGTGGATCTCGATGCTGATTCAGTTTGGCCCTTTGCAGAAGTCATCAAAACACATCAAGCAATACTGATTTCTGATTTGGAAGTGTCTTTTAGTAGTTTACCTTGTGGTGTTTGGCAGCGATCGCCCCATCAAGCGATCGCAGTGCCAATTGCCCCATCCGGTCAGACGGGAAAAGCAGGTATATTAATTGTTGGATTGAATCCCTTCCGGCTATTCGACGATAATTATAGAAGATTCATTGATTTAGTTGCCGCTCAAATTGCAGCCAGCATCGCCAACGCCCAAGCTTATGAAGAAGAACGCAAACGCGCCCAAGCTTTGGCAGAAATCGATCGTGCTAAAACTGTCTTTTTCAGCAACGTCAGCCACGAGTTTCGGACTCCCCTAACTCTGATGTTGGGCCCATTGGAGGAGACTATAGCCAATTGTAGCAACCTACTGCCAGCCAAAGAACGAGAGCAGTTAGAAATGGTGCAACGGAATGGACTTCGCCTGCTTAAACTAGTCAACAGCCTCTTAGATTTCTCACGCATCGAAGCCGGACGAATTCAAGCCTCTTATGAACCCACCGATTTGGCCAGTTTCACCGCAGAACTAGCTAGTGTATTTCGTTCAGCAGTAGAACGCGCAGGGATGCAATTATCGGTCAATTGTCCTTCTCTTCCCACACCAGTGTATGTAGATCGGGAAATGTGGGAAAAGATTGTTCTTAACCTGCTATCGAATGCATTCAAGTTTACAATGGCTGGAAAAATCTCAGTCAGCTTGCAGTGGACAAGCGATCGCATTGAGTTCGCAGTCCAAGATACAGGCATCGGTATTCCAGCAGAAGAAATCCCCCACCTTTTTGAACGATTCCATCGCGTCAAAGGGGCACAAGGACGCACTTTTGAAGGGTCAGGAATTGGATTGTCACTGGTGCAAGAATTGGTGCAAATGCATGGCGGAACAGTTAAAGCAACCAGTGTTTTAGGAGCAGGCAGTTGCTTTACTGTATCAATTCCAACGGGATATGCTCATTTGCCCCCAGACCGAATTAGTGCCCCTCGAACCTTAGCTTCAACTGCATTAGGTGCAATACCCTATTTAGAAGAAGCCCTACGTTGGCTGCCGGAAGAAGTAGGGATTGGGAACTGGGAACTAGGAACTGGGGAAAGGGAACTGGGAAAATGGGAAACTGGCGAAGGGACAAGGGAAGAGTTTTCCCAATCCCCAACCCCCATCGCCCCTAATCCCCAAAGGGGGCCCCGAGTTACCCAATCCCCAATTCCCCGAATTCTCCTCGCTGACGATAATGCAGATATGCGCGATTATGTCAAGCGGTTGTTAAGTCAGCAGTATGAAGTGGAATCAGTGGCGGACGGTTTAGCTGCTTTGGATTCTGCTCGTGGGCGTGTCCCAGATTTGGTACTGACGGACGTAATGATGCCTGGATTAGATGGTTTTGGATTGCTGCAAGAATTACGGGCTAATCCGCAGACAAATAAAGTTCCAATCATTCTGCTGTCGGCGCGGGCGGGGGAAGAGGCACGGGTGGAAGGATTAGAAGCGGGAGCCGATGATTACTTAATTAAACCGTTCTCTGCTCGGGAATTGCTGGCGCGGGTGGAGGCAGCCTTAAAAATGGCTCGTCTGCGTGAAGAGGCAATGCAACGAGAGCAAGGGTTACGGATTGAAGCGGAGGTTGCAAAAGCGCACTTAGAAACTGTCCTAGCTGGCATCCAAGACCAGTTTTTTGTGTTGGATCGGCAAGGGCGTTATACCTTTGTCAACGATCGCCTAGCAGAAGTTGTTGGTGTCCAAAAGAAAGAGTTGCTAGGTAAAATCATTTGGGAAGTGTTTCCAGATGTGGCCAAAAGCGAGTATTATACCCAAGTTCATTGGGCGATCGCACAACAGACATCTGTTCAGTTTGAATACTTTTATCCCGCTTGGCAACGCTGGTTTGAGAATCGCGTCTACCCCTTTGGTGAAGGAGTAAGCATCTTTGTTACAGAGATCAGCGATCGCAAACAGGCAGAAAAAGCCCTTCGTAAAAGCGAAGAACAGTTCCGTAACATGGCTGATAATGCCCCCTTCATGGTTTGGGTGACAGATAGCGATAGTTACTGCACCTATCTCAGTAAAAGCTGGTACGATTTTACCGGTCAAAACGAAGAAACGGGTCTGGGATTTGGTTGGTTGAAGGTCATACATCCAGAAGATTACGATGAAGTTAGGAATGTTTTTTTGGAAGCCACCACGCACTGCACGGCTTTCCGTATAGAGTACCGCTTACGGCGCAAAGATGGAGTGTATCGTTGGACAATCGATGCTGCGAATCCTTGGTTTGGGGTGGACGGTGAGTGTAAAGGTTACATCGGCTCAGTCATTGACATTACAGAACGCAAGAATGCAGAAGCCGAACGCGATCGCCTCCTAGAACTTGAGCAAGCTGCTAGAACTGAAGCCGAAACAGCCAACCGGATTAAAGATGAGTTTTTGGCGGTGCTTTCCCATGAATTGCGATCGCCTCTCAATCCCATTCTTGGTTGGGCGAGACTCTTACAAACTCGTGAATTTCAAGCAGCAGAGATCAAGAAAGCGATCGCAACCATCGAGCGCAATGCTAAATTACAAGCTCAACTGATTGAAGATTTACTGGATGTCTCTCGGATCTTACAAGGCAAGCTCAACCTGAAGATGTTTCCCGTTAACATAGTACACGTGATTGAGGCGGGATTGGAAACAATGCGTTTGGCAGCAGAAGCTAAAGATATTCACATTCGGACAATGCTGGATGCTTCTTTAGAGCAAGTTTTGGGTGATTCTGGCCGTTTACAACAAGTAATTTGGAATCTGTTATCGAATGCCGTCAAATTCACTCCTGAAGGAGGACAAATAAACATTCAACTAGAACGCATTGAGACTCAAGCTCAGATTACCGTCAGCGACACAGGTAAGGGAATCAACCCTGACTTTCTCCCTTACGTATTTGAATATTTTCGTCAAGCTGATGGCACAACAACCCGAAAGTTTGGTGGTTTGGGGTTAGGGTTAGCAATTGTCCGTCATTTGATCGAATTACATGGTGGCACGATTTGGGCAGAAAGTTTAGGGGAAGGACAAGGAGCTATTTTTACAGTTAGGCTACCCTTGATCAAAAAAGAGTTAATCTCAAAACAACAGATAAATATCGATCCTTTAAATCCCTTTTCTTTAGATGAAATCCTTACAGGTATCCAAATTTTAGTTGTAGACGATGACGATGATACCCGGGAGTTCCATACATTTGTGCTAGAACAGGCTGGTGCAAGGGTAATTGCTGCGGCATCAGCCAAAGAAGCACTGCAAGTATTTGCAGAGTCAGAACCAGATGTTTTGCTCAGTGATATTGGAATGCCAGAGACAGATGGCTATATGCTGATACGCCAAATTAGAGCATTGCAGGGACAAGCTAAACAAATTCCTGCGATCGCTTTAACTGCTTATGCTGGAGAAATTAACCAGCAACAAGCATTTGAATCAGGATTTCAAAGGCATCTTTCTAAACCCGTCGAACCAGATGAGTTAGTCAAGGCAATTGCAACTTTGATTGGCAGGAAAACAAATAACTGAGTCTCCAAAAACTATTCAATAAACGCCACTATTTTGGCATTATCGGGCTAGCGATCGCATCATTGAATCCCACATTCCGCAGGTGCGATCGCAAATGCTGTATTTTTAGAAATAACCTAAATGCTGCATTTTAAAAGCATGACAG
>NZ_JAVRCP020000010.1:0-182929 GCF_034530675.2 Nostoc sp. DedVER02 | reverse complement strand
AACGAACCGCAAAGGACGCAAAGGACACAAAGAAAGAAGTTAAAAGGGTTTGGCGCAGCCTCACAAAGAAATGGTATTACGCTAAAAAATAGCCTAAACCCTTCTTCTGTGATATGGAAAATTCATGATGTCCCTACCGTGCGAAACCGATCGCTATTTATTCGCTAACTGGAATAACCACGTACAAGAATGGGCCGACTTCAATAAAGCAGGCCCAAAGCAGTATGCATTCTCTCATTATCTACGTTTCTACCCTATGGGAAGGCGAGGCGCATCTGCGGTTAAAAATCTTTCACAAACTCTGTCAAGAATCTAAATGCTTTCAAAATATAATTAGCACAATCTCTAGGAGAAGTGTTGTAAAACGATCGCCACGCACTAGCTTTATCCTCATCATAGCGATCGCTGCGTTGACTATGATTTTCTAGCCACGCTAATCGCACTGCATGTCCAATCAATACATCCAACACGATATACTCTTCGATTTGCAGCTTGGGATTATTCGCTGCGATCGCACCTAATTCTATCAATGCTTCAATATTAACTTGACGGTATTCTGGAGCTTCGATTTTATTCAGCAAATGCTCAACCAAGAGAGCAAAATTTCTTTCACCTGCTGTCATTTCCGACAGCATGACTTCACTATCTAAACGATTGCGCCGCTCTAGTTTATCGCCAATTACTAAGCCTTTGCAATGTTGCATTAATAGCCAAACTTGTTTAAAAAATTCTTTTGGTACGCGCCCCGTCGCACCCTCGGCTTGGCGAAACCGTCGCCAGCCACCTGGCGGAACTTCTATTCCTTCGGCAATTCCTGGTAACACTACCCAAGCAATATCACTTTCTTTTTGTTTGACGTGCAGTGATTCTTGCTGGCGCAACAGGTTACTCATGCCAGTATATCCAGTTAATACCTGACGCAAGCGTACTTTAACTTCAAAGGGTGAAAGTTGCATTAAGCGATCGTAAGCTTCATCTTGAGTGACGTGTAATTCCCGCGCTAGTTCGCTGGTTATCAATAAGATGAGATAGCCAACTCTCACCGTTAGTAGTCCCTGAAATAGTTCGGGTTCTGAGCGAATTAAGATACCAACATAGATTAAAATCTCTTGAGTGAGGACGCGATCGCGGATATCTTCACGACAAAAATGATTAATTTTATCGGCAATTTCATCGTGAGACATGGGTACGGTAATCAAAGATGCTTCACTGTAAGCTTTACCTACAGCAATTTGCTTACCCCGCACCAAAATACTCGTAACTGCATCTGATAGGCTGATATCAACCATTTGCCGTAACCCCGCAGCCCGACGCACTACCGCCCAAATGCCTAAATCTCCAGCTTTGGTGTAAACTTCATCGAGTAAATCGCCTACGGTGACAGGATATCCTGGGCCGCCATACCCTGTATCAAATTTCATTCCCTGCAAGCGAGTTAAAGTTTGCAATAACTCAATTTGCTCGTAAATATTCTCTGATGAACGTAAATAAGAAAGTAATAATCCAAAATTAGTTTCATACTCCATCTGGAATTCTTGAGTATGCCCTAAGCGCCAGTTTTTCTCTGGATGATAAGCTAGATAATAGCAACGTGGACTAGCATTTTTTACTGGCGATCGCGAAAATTCTGCATTTGGCAGAAAATCAATTCTTTGGATTCCAGCCGTCAGCATTAGCTGATTTAGCCGCCCTAATTTTACTCGCACACCGTTACAAACCCCATCTTTCAGTTCTTGCATCAGTTCTAGTAATGCTTCCGAACCGCTTTCTAACATGGTGTGCGTCAACATTAAAGTTAAAGTAGGACGACCTAAATCGCTCCAATATTTTTGAATATAAGCTAGTTCGCTTCTAATTTGATCAAGTAAAAAATGGTAATCAAGGGTTAAGTAAAACTGTTGAGAATCGGAAAATGAAGGCAGAAATACAATTGTTTCACCGCTAATCCGAAATATTCTCGATGTTGTCAAACTCCGCAGCCGTCGCACTGGCCGCCCGGTTAAACCAAGTTTGTCATTACGTCCAATTTGGGTATAAATAGCTGAAAATTCTCCAGCTTTTCTCACTTGAATAGGTTCTACTTGAGTAGGTGTTTGTGCTTCAATTCCGTGAACTTCTAGTTTCGTCTGTAAATCTTCATCTTCTGCTAACAAGGCAATTTGTACCAATGCTTCGCGCTGTTTCCCTACACACAAATGTCTGCCCAAAGGGTCGATATCACCAACTGCCAGCAACCCTTCACTCAACATTTCTCCGAGAAAATATAAACTTTGCGCCCATACTAAGGGAATATTTTCATTAGGTAAACGTGGCTGCGTTTGGGGTGCTAATTTTTCTGCCTCTATGTTTTCAGCCGGGACATAATAAAGTTCTGGCAGCAACCGTAAACCATTTTGTTCTATAAGTAATGATTCTAAAAGATTTTGGTATTTCTTAACTTGATCTTGTTCGCCGCGAAATAATCCATCTAGAACTAAATAAGTAAAAAATAACGGCCATTCGCATTCAATATGCTCAAATTGCTTGAGTTCCCACGGTTCGTAGTGTAAACGTTGATGATCTTCTAAAACGGTTTGGTGTCCATCACGCAGAAAGCGTTTGCAGCCGTATTTACCTGCAAGTTTGTTGATAATATCGTTTAAAGTGCGATCGCGCAGTTCTAAATCTTCCACTGCAAAGGCAGGATAACTAATAATACTTAACAGCGCCGCATCAATTTCTTTAGAACCAGATTCCCTTGGTAATAGAGATTCTAATGTAATTCGGGCGCGAGCAATTTCATCTGGTAAAACATGAATTACTGATGCTTGACTACCACGCACACCAAACAAATCCAGTCCGTTGATAGCTTCTAAAGCCGCTTTTGCCATACCTACAGAACTGGCATTCAACTCAGCACTACCACGATTAATTTTATTACCACGTTCCCAAATGCCATAATCTGGTGTGCGGTAAGCTCGTCCAATATAGTAAACTAAATTTTGGACAAAATTCACTTCATCAAGTGTATAAATGATTGGCAAACCCGCAGCCGTCATTTGTCCCAACATCAACAAAAATATAGATGTGGCATCGAGTTGCAAATGTCCCCATTCGTCATCACCAACAACGATGTCACCACTCGCGGTATTATATTTAGCGTGCAGTCCATCTAGTAACGACTGAGTATGTTTAAATGTCTCTACTTTATGAGCCTGTCGCATCATCGCAAACAATAACCCGCGCATCAATTTGATGACACTGTGTTCTAATTCATAGGTGCGTCCCTTATCGTCGTCAATCTTGCGGTATGCAAGTCCTAAACCCCAAACTGCCAAAATGCTGTAAACATTGTCTCGCACCCAGGCATCAGTATAATCGCCGTGGGCTGTAATCGCAGTACTCGCAGGTAACAAACCAGTAATCGGATTCTGCCGAGTAAGAATTATCGTTTTGATTTGCTGGTAGTAATAGTCCAGACGAGCTAGCAATTCGGTAGATGTTTTCATGATTTGGTTCAGAACTAGTTGCATTCGACCCTGTGACTTTAAACCAAGCCAGAACAAGTTCTGTAATGGTTGATAGGACAACAGCTATGGGTGGTGTGAGTTTATTATTATCTCCCGTTAATAGACTTCTGAGTACTGAATTTTAGCGATCGCAAACTAAAATATGATTTTAACTATATAGGAATCCGGTTTGATTTTTGAAAATATACGTAGGATGTGAGCGCAAAGAGTACGGCATCAAACCCTTGACAAGAGTGCGTTACGAACTCCGTTCTAACACAACGCCAGTTGCGACAACGGATAGCGTCGGCGGCAAGCGAGTCTTCTCCTGTCGGAGACGCTACGCTACCGAGCGTCGGGAACCTCCCTTCGGGTTCGGGGGTTCGCAGTCGCCGGGAACCGCCAAAACTGCGACCCCCTCACTGGCTCCTCTACAATACCTAATTCCGTTCAAAAATCAAATATTAATCCTATCTGAGTTGTGAAAAATATAGATAATAAAACGAACCCCCAAGAACGCCAATTCCGGAGATTTTGCAGATGTTGGGGGTGTTGCAAAATAGTACCAGTTAACTTGCTGTTGGTGTGGTTATGGTAATTTTCTTTGTTAAAAACGTAAGTGTATCCTCTTAAAATCCAGGCATTGCGATGTAAAGAGGAAGCTGCTTGATGCGAGTAACCCAAGCACTCACTTGCGGATACGCCTCAAGAGCAATTTTGGCATCACTGGCAAGTTGAATATAGGGGTAGCAGGCAACATCTGCGATCGTTGGGTGATTTGTCTCTAGCCAGTCTCGATAGAGAAGATGCTTATCTATCACCTCAAGCGTATACCTTGCCTTTTGCTGTGCGCCTTCTAAATCGATAGGTGTACCTAATAGAAAAAACCGTCGAGCCGCAGATAGACTATTCTGAATTTCATTAGCAGCAGTAGACAACCATTGCAAAACTTTACCCATTGCTTCCGGTTCTGAAGGCAACCAAGATTCTCCGCCATACTGACGAGCCAAGTACACCAAAATAGCTTGCGAGTCACGCAAAACTAGATCCCCATCGATCAAAACTGGAACTTGCCCAAAAGGGTTAAGTTTTAAAAACTCTGCTGACTTCTGTTCTCCCACTATAAGATCAACTCGGATAATTTCATGTTCTAGCCCCAGCAGGGACAACAAGAGTACAACTTTGTAGCAATTTCCTGATAGCTCATGAGCGTATAATTGCATTTTTGAGAAATTCACTCCTGGAAAGGGAATATAATCTGCGTGCATAAAAACGATTTTACCCAATGCAATGCTTGCAAGAGTGTAACAAAGCTGAGGCAAACCCTAATCCCTATGATGAGTTTGGGGTGGAAATTTATTTCCAAAATACACTCAGATCATGCCACAACTTTAATCTTCAAACACTGTTCAATAGGTGGAATAACAAAACAGGCATCCTTTAAATTATTCTTCTTAATTTTTAATCTTATATTTTTAATTTAATTGTGTATTTTTGTAAAAATTTTAGAGAAATATGCGTAAAGCTACCTGCTTGATACTGATTAACTTATTATAAGTTCCCTTAAGTATGAATTTAAGCAGGAAGGAAGCAGTTCTTCCAGAAGGAATCTCTATAAATAAATTTAGGGGATTTAAACCCTTTTGGCAGAGTGAAGAATTCCTATCTTTTAGCTCCTGCCTCCTGCCCTCTGCCTTCCTTCAGTAACAAGCCTAAAACATTATTGGGCAATAAAATCTCTCCTAAAAACACAAATACTGGCAAGACTGTGCTATATGGAAATGAGTGATAACGGTTTAGCAGCTTTTCCTATAGAAACCAATACAATACCTGCTGAATCAGAAGAAATTGTTGATCGGACTTTAAAAGCTAAAAGCAAACCAGACTTCAAGACAAAAGAAGAAAAACAATACCGCTTGGCTACCTTGGCGGAAGATACACGACGCAGACTAAAGCGAAGTGCTATCGATATTTATTGCATTGGACTTAATTTACTAGAAGCTCAAAATATTATAGAGCATGGTGAATTTCTGCCTTGGTTACGACAAGAGTTTGGAATGGGCAAGACTTCAGCTTATGAGTTTATACATGTTGCTAAAGCGTTTGAACCCAAATTTCCGATTATCGGAAATTTGATTAACAATATCACTTCTACTGCTCTCTATAAGCTGGCAGCCCCTAGTACCTGTCAAGCAGCTAGAGATGAAGCAATAGATATTGCCAAGGCAGGGGAAGTAGTAAATACAGATGTCGCTAAAAACCTGATCGATAAATATAAAACTTCTAAAACAGCTAATAAAAAGCAACAAAAAACTTATTTAAATAGCCAACAGAGTGATATAAATCAAGGCGAAGCATTAGGTTTATCCAATGCTGAGGTTCCTCAGATTGAACAAACAAGTTCTTCCATATCTCAACAGGAGAAACTACAAAACCTGCTAGCAGAACGTGATACCTATAAAGTGCAATTAGAAGCATTACAAAGAACAAATGAGCAACTGAAGCTAGATGTTATGAAAGTTTATTCGAAATTAACTTTATTACTTATAGCTAGCAAAGATATGAGTAGCTTGTAAAAGCTATCTGCCTCTTCGGTCACTATCCAAAAATATTTGGCATTTCTGAATTTTAGAGCATTTGTATAGTAAGAGATTGTGCGATTATTTTCTAATAACAAATACAGGAGCAATTTTTTTCTAATAGTATAGTTTGTATTGATTGCCTCATGAGGCTTCTAGCGATCGCCCTCGGGGAAAGTGACAGAAGCTGAAGAGTATGCAGCGTAAGGATTGCAGAGGAGCAGGGCGGCAGAGGGGAGTTTCTAAATATCCGAACGCAATGCCGTGCCCCTACGGGTGTACCCAATACGGTTCGGATAAGCATTTTTCATTTCCCTTGTGGTCTGGGGAATGGGTTTGCGGGTAAAGGGTAAAGGATGTATTCAAAACCTTTCCCCTTTTCCCTTTCCCCTTTAACCGAACCGTATTGCAGGTGTACCTCACGTAAACGAGAATCCCTATATCAAGGTAATTGCTGTTTTTAATCCTGTAAATCTTTCAATGAATTCGATTTACTCAAAGCAATTTCAGAAAATCTCGCTTTGTTTATTTTTTTAAATTGCTGTAAGAAAATTTAAAATTGTTAGCCATTATCATATTGACTAGTTTATAGAGATGAAAAGCTTTAACATTTAATAGATAAATTAGAAAAAGATATAATAACTAATTATTTAAAGTTTGTAAACAAATGTAAATACTATACCTTATTGCATAAAATCAAAAAAATATCCTGATTAATACTTGAGTGTTTGACAAACATAAATATCAAACATAAAAACTATAAGAGCAGAAATAATTCAAATACTTTAGGAGATTAAAAACAATGATTATTGTCATGAAAATAGGAACACCAACAGTAGAAATCAAGCGTGTTATGGAAGAGATCAGTCGTCATGAGATTACACCAGAAATATGCCAAGGTCAGCATCAAGTAGTAATTGGTTTAGTCGGTGAAACAGGAAAATTTGACACTAGACAAATTCAAAATATCAGCCCTTTTATTGAGCAGGTAATTCGGGTAAATAAGCCATTTAAACGGACTTCTTTAGAATTTCGTTATGGTGAAGCTAGTGAAGTAGTTGTATTAACACCAAGTAAACCTGTAATCTTTGGTCAAAATCATCCTTTAGTCGTAGTAGCTGGGCCCTGTTCTGTAGAAAACGAAGAGATGATTGTAGAAACAGCACAACGAGTCAAAGCAGCAGGAGCGCAGTTTTTACGAGGAGGAGCATATAAACCGCGCACCTCCCCGTATGCTTTTCAAGGTCATGGTGAAAGTGCTTTAGAGTTATTAGCTAGAGCTAGAGAAGCTACAGGCTTAGGGATTATTACAGAAGTCATGGATACATCTCATCTGGACAAGGTAGCTCAAGTGGCAGATGTAATCCAAATTGGCGCTCGTAATATGCAGAATTTTTCCCTGCTCAAGAAAGTAGGAGCGACAGGTAAACCAGTACTATTAAAGCGTGGACTTGCAGCCACAATTGAAGATTGGTTGATGTCAGCAGAATACATTTTGGCCGAGGATAATCCCAATGTGATTTTGTGTGAACGGGGGATTCGTACATTTGACCGTCAATATACACGGAATACTCTGGATATATCTGCAATTCCAGTATTGCGATCGCTAACTCACTTACCGATTATGATCGACCCTAGCCATGCTACAGGGAAATCTGAGTTTGTCCTACCCATGACTATGGCAGCGATCGCTGCTGGTGCAGACTCAATAATGATAGAAGTTCATCCCAATCCAGCCAAAGCGCTTTCAGATGGGCCACAATCTCTAACTTTTGAAGCATTTGACCAATTAATGAAAGAAATGGCTATTTTGGCTAAATTCTTTGGTCGTTGGACTCAAAATGATTATCCACTTACAACACCTAAAATGACCACCAAAGTTGCTAACCCCATCAGTACCTAAAGAAACTTAGCTGTAAATATCTGTTGTCAAAACTTCGTAGGTTATTAAGCGATCGCAAATGCAGGGACTTAACTTTCTCCAATGTACATTAATAAATTTGAGAGGACTCGATAATGTATTTAGATACTCATAGCTACACAACCAAAGGTGAAATTTATGTATCTCGCCTTGTAATTGAGACTTCAATAGATACTGCCATTCAAGATACCCTATCATGTCTTGATTCCCAACGTGGAGGCTTGTTCAAAAGTAGTTATGAATATCCAGGACGTTATAAAAGATGGGGAATCGGTTTTGTTAATCCACCCTTAGAACTTGTTACTCGCTCCAACTCCTTTACAATCACTGCACATAATGAGCGAGGTATGATGCTGCTTCCTTATCTCAGTGAGCATCTATATCAGCATCCACAACTAATGGCAGTTAAATTGGAAAACACTTCCATCACTGGGTATGTCAAAGCCGCAGAACATCTATTTTTAGAAGAAGAAAGGAGTAAGCAACCATCTATATTTAGCATTGTTCGTGAGATTTTATATATCTTTAATAGTCCCGAAGATGAGCATTTAGGGCTTTATGGGGCATTTGGCTACGACTTAGTTTTTCAGTTCGAGCAGATGTCAAAGCATCTCACTCGTGCAGAAGACCAAAGAGATTTGGTGCTTTATCTCCCTGACGAACTGGTAATTATTGACTACTATCAGCAACGAGCATTTCGTTTGCAGTATGAATTTGCAACCAAGTACGGTAGCACTAACAATCTACCTCGGACTGGAGAACTGATTGATTACAGAGGTAAGCGTCATACCCCTACTCAAGCTTCTGACCATGCACCTGGCGAGTATGAGGAAAAAGTTAAGAAAGCACTTGAATACTTCCGTCGTGGTGATTTATTTGAGGTTGTTCCCGGACAAAACTTCTTTCAATCTTGCGAAAATCCACCAAGCGAACTATTCCAAACCTTACAGCAAATAAATCCTAGCCCCTATGGATTCCTCCTAAATTTAGGTGGTGAGTATCTCATCGGTGCATCTCCAGAGATGTTTGTGCGTGTTGAAGGCAGACGAGTAGAAACTTGTCCGATCAGTGGTACTATCCGCCGCGGAAAAGATGCTATTGATGATGCGGCTCAAATTCTCAAACTGCTCAATTCAGGCAAAGATGAAGCTGAATTGACCATGTGTACCGATGTCGATCGCAACGATAAATCTCGAATCTGTGAACCTGGTTCCGTTAGAGTCATTGGTCGTCGCCAAATTGAGATGTACAGTCATTTAATCCACACAGTAGATCACGTTGAAGGAATATTGCGTCCAGAGTTTGATGCCTTGGATGCATTCTTGAGCCATCTTTGGGCGGTTACAGTTACAGGCGCACCAAAACGCTGGGCAATGCAGTTTATCGAAGAACACGAACACAGCCCCCGACGTTGGTATGGTGGAGCCGTCGGTTACTTAACTTTCAAAGGCGATTTCAACACCGGTTTAACTCTGCGGACTATTCGACTCCAGGATTCAATTGCAGAAGTGCGAGTGGGTGCAACAGTTCTTTATGACTCCGATCCAGAAGCTGAAGCTCAAGAAACACTCACCAAAGCTGCTGCTTTATTCCAGACACTCTATCAGACTAAATATAAAACTACCAATTTTGCACACAACTCTAATATCAACCCTCAACAAGTTAGCACCAGTCAAGGCAAACGAGTCTTAATAATTGACCATGAAGACTCATTTGTACACACCCTAGCAAACTATATCCGTCAAACAGGTGCCACAGTCAAAACACTACGTCATGGTTTTTCAGAATCAGTTTTTGATATAGAACGTCCAGACCTAGTTGTTTTATCTCCTGGGCCTGGCAGACCCACCGATTTCCGGGTTACAGAGACAATTGCTGCTTGCATCAAACGCCAAATCCCTATATTTGGTGTTTGTTTAGGATTACAGTCAATTGTTGAAGCTTTCGGTGGTGAACTGGGAGTTCTGGACTATCCCCAGCATGGCAAAGTATCTCGTGTTTCTGTCATAGCATCTGATTCTGCCATTTTCCAAAACATACCACGAGCATTTGAAGTTGGTAGATATCACTCATTGTTTGCGATCAAAAAAAGTCTTCCTAAAGAACTTAAAGTTACAGCCATCTCCGAAGATGGTGTGATTATGAGTATCGAACATCAAACATTACCAATCGTAGGTGTTCAGTTCCATCCAGAATCAATCATGACTCTGGTCGGAGGGGTTGGTCTGACGATTATTCAGAATGCAGTCCATACATTAACAACCAAAAAACTTGCCTCAGCTATTGCAGATTGCAAGTAATTAACTCTAGCCGTGATTACATTTAATCGCTTGCTAATGCCATAACTACATCAAAATTTCTAGAGTCTATATGTCAAATAGTCAATATCAAACAACCGAGTTTCTCACTACCATTAATAACCAAGTGACACCAGTACCAGGAAACTCCCCCCATATTCTCGCAGAGATTGTATTGTACAAACAGCAAGAAGTCGCTCAAAGACATGAGCAGCTGCCTCTAGAGGTGTTAAAAAATCAAGTTAGTACTGCCCCTTCCCCCCAGAATTTTCTCCATGCTTTGCAACATAATCCTCATAAACCCAGTTTGATTGCAGAGGTAAAAAAAGCTTCACCTAGTAAGGGAGTCATTTGTGCCGACTTCGATCCTACCAGGATTGCCCAGGCATACGATCGCGGTGGTGCTACCTGTTTATCAGTCTTAACCGATGAGAAATTTTTCCAAGGCAGTTTTGAGAATCTGCGAAAAATAAAAAACAGCGTCACACTGCCATTATTGTGTAAAGAATTCATTATTGACCCATATCAAATTTATCTAGCACGGGTTCATGGGGCAGATGCAGTATTACTAATTGCCGCCATCTTATCCGATCGAGTTCTCCAAGATTTTCTAGCAATTGCTCAAGATTTGGGTATGAACGCTCTAATAGAAGTGCATACTCTCAGCGAACTCGATCGGGTGTTAGCATTGCCAAAGGTGCAATTGATCGGGATTAACAACCGTAATCTCGAAGATTTTACTGTTGACTTAACAACAACTCAATCCTTACTAACAGAGCGTCAGCAGAAAATAACTAGTTTAGGGATAACAGTTGTCAGTGAGTCTGGTTTATACACATCGGCTGATTTAGCTAGAGTTGCCGAGTGGGGAGCCGATGCAGTTTTGGTTGGAGAATCCTTGGTGAAGCAAACTGATATAGAACAGGCTGTGAAGCGTTTGTTGAATTAAAACAATTGGACTTGATGCTTATATCTAACTTCAAGTAGCTAATCTATCGCAGACTTACCTATCAACCTGAATCTTCAGTCTAAATTTCAATTAGTTATTAACCTTTCAGTGGATCGTCAATATGCCTTCTATCTCTCAAAATTTTGAATCTTTACGTGCAAACAACCAGTGTGCCTTAATTCCCTTTGTGACTGCTGGCGACCCTAGTTTAGATATCACAGCAGAAGCTTTGCGCGTTTTAGATGCTAGCGGTGCTGACTTTATTGAATTGGGAGTTCCCTACTCAGATCCCCTCGCAGATGGCCCTGTGATTCAAGCAGCAGCAACCCGTGCTTTAAAACAAGGGACTCGATTAGCTGATGTTTTAGAAATGGCTCATAAAGTCATTCCTAGTTTGCGATCGCCAATTATTCTGTTTACTTATTACAACCCAATTTTGAGCTTGGGCATTGGGCAGTTTCTCCAACAAGCTGCTGTATCAGGAATTAAGGGGTTAGTAATCCCTGATTTACCTTTGGAAGAAGCCAACAAAGTACTAGAACTTGCTGATGCTGTTGGCATTGAAGTTATATTGTTAGTAACTCCCACAAGTTCAAAAGAGCGGATTGAAGCGATCGCCCGCCAATCTCGTGGCTTTATCTACTTGGTAAGCGTTACAGGCGTAACTGGTGTACGTTCCGAAATTGATACTCGTGTTAAACATGTCATCAAAGAAATTCGCAGTGTAAGTAACAAACCGATTGGTGTTGGTTTTGGCATCTCTGAACCAGAACATGCTCGTCAAGTAAGAGATTGGGGTGCTGATGCGGTCATTGTCGGAAGTGCCTTTGTGCAGCGTTTAGCAGAAGGTACACCATACCGAGGGCTGCGAACCATTAAAGATTTCTGTAACGATTTGAAGACATCAATTACCCTTGCTTTGAGATAAATATTTACGTCACTACACGCAAAATTTTGGAGATTTTTATGTTAACGAACGCACAACCAATTACTCTTTCAACTCCACTAAACAAGCAACAACCTAATGTGCTTGGTAGATTTGGCCAATTTGGTGGTAAGTACGTACCAGAAACTTTAATGTCGGCTCTTACCGAGTTAGAAACGGCGTTTCAGAAATACCACAACGAGCCGCTATTCCAAAAAGAGCTTCAGGAAATGCTGCGGGATTACGTTGGACGTGCCACTCCCCTATACTTTGCACAAAGACTGACTGCCCGCTACGCTAAACCTGATGGTACAGGCCCACAGATTTATCTCAAACGTGAGGATTTAAATCATACAGGAGCGCACAAAATTAATAACGCTTTAGGGCAAGTACTTTTAGCCAAGCGTATGGGCAAACAACGCATTGTTGCCGAAACAGGAGCCGGTCAGCATGGTGTAGCTACAGCAACAGTATGCGCTCGTTTTGGTCTGCAATGTGTGATTTACATGGGCATTCACGATATGGAACGGCAAGCCCTGAATGTATTTCGGATGCGCCTGATGGGAGCAGAAGTTAGACCCGTAGAAGCAGGAACAGGAACACTTAAAGATGCAACCTCAGAAGCAATACGGGATTGGGTGACAAATGTGGAAACAACCCACTACATTCTAGGGTCAGTTGCAGGGCCACATCCCTACCCAATGATGGTGCGATTCTTTCAAGCAGTAATCGGCCAAGAAACTCGCAATCAAGCCCTAGAAAAGTGGGGAGGATTACCAGATATTCTTCTAGCTTGTATAGGTGGAGGTTCTAATGCCATTGGGCTTTTCCATGATTTTGTTGATGAGCAATCTGTGCGCCTAATTGGAGTTGAGGCGGCGGGCGAAGGTATTGATACTGAGAAACACGCAGCAACTTTAACACGAGGCAGAGTAGGAGTTTTGCATGGTGCGATGAGTTATGTGCTACAGGATGAAGACGGTCAGATTGTTGAGGCACATTCTATCAGCGCTGGGCTAGATTATCCTGGTGTTGGGCCTGAACACAGTTATCTCAAAGATATTGGGCGGGCTGAATATTACAGCATTACAGATGAACAAGCTTTAGCCGCATTTCAATCAATTTCTCAATTAGAAGGAATTATTCCCGCCTTAGAAACGGCTCATGCGATCGCATACTTGGAAATACTTTGCCCACAACTCACTGGTAGTCCCCGGATTGTGGTCAATTTTTCCGGGCGCGGAGACAAAGATGTACAAACTGTTGTCAAGTTTCTTAACTTGAATCCAGCTTAACTAGTAGTTCGCTTTCGTGACTTGGCGGGGTAAAGGGGAAAGGGGAAAGGTTTTAAATCCCTTACCCCTTTCCCTAGCCCTTACCAAGCATTGTTAGCTTGCCAGACTACTAGCTACTTTGCTTTACCGCCAAATTAGAGATTATGTATGGCGAGAGCCTTCTATGCAAATTAGGTAAAATCTCTGCAATAATTCCAGAGCATAACTTACAGCTATTTTCAGTCAACCAAAAAGTTTTAAAAAAAATCTGTAATCTGCATAAATCCTTAAACTACAACTGATAAGTTAACTAAGTTTGCAATTAAAGACACCTGTTTCATTTTGATATCTGCAATACAAAAATGAATTTGACTATTGCAAGTTTTAAGTAGTTTTTTAGATAGATTAACTAGCTTTTATTAAAAAAGCTGCATGGTATCGAAATTTATGATTAAAGTACCTGTTTTGATTGAAGAAGTTTCTCCAACCTACAAATGTCCTGATTTCTCTGCGTTATTGCAGCAATTGTTAGATGGTCAATCGCTTACAGTTTCTCAAGCTGGCGATTTAATGTACAGTTGGCTCACAGAAGCTATTCCTCCCGTGTTTTCAGGTGCAATTTTAGCTGCAATTCAATCTAAGGGAGTGTCAACTGAAGAATTATTGGGTATGGTGAAAGTTCTATACTCCCAATCGTTAAAAGCAACTTTGCGCGATCGCGTTGTTGGGACATCACCATTAGTTGATACTTGCGGTACTGGTGGAGATGGAGCATCAACATTTAATATTTCCACAGCTGTTGCCTTCGTAACGGCCGCAGCTGGAGTTAAAGTTGCAAAACATGGCAATCGTTCAGCATCTGGTAAAACAGGTTCAGCAGATGTATTAGAGGCTTTGGGTTTAAATCTCAAAGCTAGCACCAAGAAGACTCAAGAAGCTGTTGAGGCGGTTGGGATAACTTTTCTATTTGCACCAGATTGGCATCCAGCTTTGAAAGCGATCGCACCATTACGAAAAACGCTAAAAGTACGAACAGTTTTTAACCTTCTTGGGCCATTACTCAATCCCTTACGACCAACAGGACAGGTTATTGGCGTAAATAATCCCGCAATGGTTGAGACTTTTGCTCAGGTTCTACATCAACTTGGAACTCGCCGAGCCATTACCCTATACGGACGAGAAAAATTGGACGAAGCAGGTTTGGCAGATAAAACTGACTTAGCAGTAGTGTCCAACCAACAACTGCACCTATTGACAATCGACCCTCAAGATTTAGGTCTTAATCCAACCCCCATTAGTGAACTCAGGGGTGGAGATGTTCGAGAAAATGCTGAGATTCTCAAAGCAGTTCTGCTTGGTAAAGGTACTCCAGCCCAGCGAGATGTAGTGGCTTTAAATACAGCTTTAGCTCTGTATGTAAGTGAGTCTATAGCTGAAACTGGTAACTATTTCGATACTTTTACTAAAGCGATCGTTCTGGCTAAAGACATTCTAAACAGTGGTATTGCTTGGGAAAAATTGGAACAGCTTGCTGAGTTTCTTCAGTAATAACACGTTGAACGGTGGTATTTTTAAATAAAAATTTGGAAGACTTAGAAAATGGACACCAAGACAATACTTCATGTGTGCAAACTGGCTAATTCCCAACAAAGCAAGCACATAACCATTCTAGGGGCTGGCATTGCTGGTTTGGTAGCAGCCTATGAGCTTGAACGCTTAGGTCACACAGTCGAGATTATAGAAGGTAGTTCGCGCATTGGGGGGAGAATCTGGACTCACCACTTTGGGGACGATCCGCAAGCTCCTTATGCTGAACTCGGAGCTATGCGTATTCCCAGCGAACATAAGCATGTCCTCCACTACGTACACGAAATGGGACTGGACAAAAAACTGCGGAAGTTTGTCACAGTATTCGAGGAGCAAAACGCTTTGATGAATATCCAGGGAAACATCTTCTCTATGAAAGACGGGCCTCGGATATCCCAGCAGCACTATCAAGGTATTTTTCTCGATTCTCGCTACAGTGAGAAAACTCGGCTATTTGGGGCTTGGCTAAAAACTATTGTCAATACAATATCTCCTGGGAATTTGCGCGAAAGTCTAGAGCGCGACCTGAATTCACACTTAATGGATGAGCTAGAGAGGCTGGATTTGGAGCCTTTTTTCAGTGAAGATGGCGAAAGCATTGATTTTCATGGCTTCATCAAAGCTAACCCTGGTTTTCGGGCTAGGTGTAGTAAGGCACTTGATATGTTCTTCAGCGACATCCTAGTTGAAACTAGCCACGATTTATTGCAGCTTGAAGGGGGTATGGATCAGCTAATTCACTCTTTAGCTGCCGCAATTAAAGCTCCCATCAAGTGCAACCAAAGGGTAATAGCTTTACATGTGCAGGAAGATGGCGTTGAAGTGTCCTGGTTAGAAGGTAAGCAAATGCATACACGCCATTGTGATTATGTGTTGTGTACTATCCCTTTCTCAATCCTACGCAAAATGGATTTGAGGGGGTTTGATCGAGAAAAACTTACTTCAATCCACAACACCGCATATTGTCCAGCCACCAAAGTCGCTTTTCACTGCGCCCAACCCTTTTGGGAAAAGCATGGGATTAAAGGCGGAGCATCTTTCAGTGGTGAGGGCATTCGTCAGACATATTATCCTTCAGTGAATACTAACCCCTCTTTAGGTAGCGCTTTATTAGCTAGTTATACCATCGGTGACGATGCCGATCGCTTAGGGATGATGTCTGAACAAGAGCGCTATACTTACGTCAAAAAGGTAGTGAGCCAGCTTCACCCAGAAATTGAAGCACCTGATATGGTTATGGATATGGCTAGTATTGCCTGGGGTAGTTACGAATGGAGCGATGGAGGATGCTCTATACCTTGGGGTGATGATGTATCTAGTGAATCTAACCACCATATTCATTATCTAGAAGCTGCTAGACCACAGAATACACTCTTGTTTGCTGGTGAACACTGTTCTAGGTTCCCAGCGTGGATTCAGGGATCTATTGAGTCTGCACTGGAAGTTGTGTACGAAATTGTCACCCATAAACCAGTGAGAAAATCAACGATAACACTGCCAATGGTGTCTGCAAAAAAGGCCAAAACCCCTATCGGCTCGCTTCAAGGAACAAGCAAAAGAACCGAATAAGATTACTTACAGCAATTTTCAGGTAATTACAGCAGTTTTCATGTATTTGAACCACATCTATCGTAAGGGCACAGCATTACTGTACCCCTAGTAGTACGCCAAGGGAACTTGGCGGGGTAAAGGGTAAAGGCGAAGGGGGAAAGGGTTTAAATCCCTTACCCTTTTCCCTTTCCCCTTTCCCCAGCCCTCACAAGCGTATTTTTGGGTTGGCAGACTACTAGTGCATAGTCTATTTACGTGAAAATGGCTGTAATTAATTTGTAGCGACTTCTTTGGAACAGTTTAAAATAGGCAGCTTCATATTTATGACCCAATGCAGTTCAGATAAGACCAAAACACTTCTAGAGACGGCGATTTATCGCGTCTCAATAACCCAAAATTTTTTACCAATAGTCTTTAACTGAACCGTATTGATTTATGACCAGGAAATTTTGTAAAAAAAGGTAAAGTTACTATCAAGCTGCATAAATTGCTAAATTAACTCTGATAAGTACGCAAAGGTTCAAATCAAGCCTGGTACATAGTCTTTAACTCGTTAAAAATGAAAGAAGGCACATCCAAGAGCTTCCTCTGCTCTCCTGCTTTCTTGAAAAGAATCCACTTTCAAACTGGCATTCTGCAATGCCCGAAAAAAAATTGGCAAGAAAAGCCAGATCGCGCAAATATTGCCATTTCTTTCTCAGGAAACTGCTATGAGCATTTTGGATTTTCCCCGACTGCACTTTCAAGGCTTTGCCCGCATCCACGCCCCTACAGGGCACAAAAATGGGCTAGTTGATCTCACTACCAATACAGTGTACATGAACGGCGATCGCTTCGATTGCCACCGCCCTATATCCGAATACCACGAACATCTCTACCAATTAGGGCCCCGATTTAATAGTGAAGGTAATTGGGATGACAATGGCCCATTCAGTATGGCTCAGGGATGGGACTTCGGGGGGAATGGTCATTTTGCAATTGAAGCACAGATTGTCAGCACTCAAACAACGCTCGGACAGGTTGATCGGCAAGACCCAGTAGTGGGACGTAGCATTGATATGTGGGGTCACTACAACGAATATTTAGCTACTACCTTCAATCGCGCCCGGATCTTTGACTGCGATCCGGCCTCTAACTGGACTACCACAATTATGGTAGGTCAATTAACCTTTGGCCGCCTTGGTGCCTCCCATGAAGTCTCAAATATGCTCTCGGCACCTGTGGAGGGGGTGCAACCAGCCCGTTGGCAGAATTTCAATCATATCCACGAATTGCCTAAACACTGCTTGAACAATGAATTTGGGCGGGCAGCAGTGCATCAGTTTACCATCTCCAAAGCGGCGACAGATTTATTGTGGGGCGAAGAAGCAGCACTTTCACCAACAGTTTCCTTATTGCACGAGGCAATGACTAGGGACGACGTGTTGGGGCTAGTAGTACAATTCGGCTTGAGCAACATGTCAACACCGCAGCAACCCGACTCGCCTGTGTTTTGGGAACTGCATGGAACCATAGGTTTATGGTGTGAGGGAGAACTTAGCACTTATCCAGATGGGCGACTACTGACTCCTCGCCACTTACCACCTAACTCAAAAACACTATCCAATCTAACTGTTCAGGTAACTCGCCAAGGGGCAAGCCTGAATATGGTGACAGCAGTACCGTGTGTGGGACGAGCGATAAAACCGGGGCCAGGGCCAACTCATGCGATCGCAGCCAAGCTCGACTTTGGTGAATTAGAATTGCGTACAGTCCAAAGTCTGCGGTTAGTAGCACGAATCCCTAAAGATGCCTATCAGCAAGAAGCACATCAACTTACCAGTGGGATTGTAGATGTACCACTCGCAGAACCCTTTGAAGACCTGAGCTATGAAATTGAACAGCAAGGTTTATGCATCATTGCGACACAGCCCAATGGTCAACAGCAGATTTTGCTTCAGGAGGAGGAAATTAATCTCCAGATCGATCAAGCCTGCTTGTCCGTGGAATTCCCCGATTGGCAACGGGGCGAAGACCACGCTGTGGAATTAGAGGTGCGGTCTTTTGTGCGGGGGCATCCTGCGCCAGTTGAGGCGGTCTACCTGCGACAGTTCTATAATCCGAAAGCATTGCCTCACCTACGCTACGAATTTGAACGTGACCCCGCTAACGTTGGTCAGACTTTCCACTTTCCCCAGAGTCACGAATTGGAAATTGTCCATTTCAAACCAGGGAAACAGCAAGAAATCGGCGAATTCACCCCTAGTTGTGTTGTCTCGACAGACGAGAAAGGATGCGGGTGGGTAACTCTACGTGGTTCCCAATCAGGAACTACACGGGTATTGTTATCGGCTCGACCCGATGAACAACCTGGCGATCGCCTCCAGCACGCGAAGCGCGAGCGCAACCATCCCGATCAGGCAATTATTGCCTACGATAACGATGATTTGCTCGGCTTTTGGTCTGGTGCTGGTTCCTTTGCTGTCCGGGTATTAACAAACGATTGGCACTTAGAGGAAATTGCAGAAGAGAAAGTCAATTTCCACCTCATCTATGAGCAAATCCTAGCTTACTACGAGTTAGTCTTCTCCTTTATGAAAGCTGAGGTTTTCAGCCTAGCTGATCGTTGCAAGGTAGAAACCTATGCTCGCTTGATGTGGCAGATGTCCGATCCCTGCAACAAAAACAAGACTTATTACATGCCACCAACCAGGGATATGTCCCAGCCCAAAGCAATGCTTTTACGTAAATTCTTAGCTAATCAACAGCGAGTTGGTTACATTCCCAATCCAGTACCAGAGCCAAAACGCACCCAGCGCACCATCGATACCCGTGATGAATTAGTCGTTGCTTTACGACATGCTGCGGAATTGGAGATCGCAGTTATGCTGCAATACATCTATGCGGCATACTCTATCCCCAACTATGCTACAGGTCAAGAATATGTGCGTCGGGGTTTGTGGACAACCGAGCAGTTGCACCTCGCTTGTGGTGACGGTAAAGAAGTGCGCGATTATGGGATGCGGGGTATGTTACTGGATATATCCCGTGAAGAAATGATCCACTTTTTGATGGTGAATAACATTCTCATGGCGATGGGTGAGCCTTTCTATCCAGCAACCCCTAACTTTAGCAACATCAATCGCCGCTTTCCGATTGAAGTAGATTTTGCTCTGGAACCCTTAAATGCCACCACTCTACAGCGATTCATGCGTTTCGAGTGGCCTGACTTCCTAGAAGAAGACCTCGCTGGTGAACCTGTCTTGAACGATCCTACAGCCGATCGCCTTCACGGTTATGGTTCCTTAAGCGAACTGTACCGTCAAATCCGTTCGGCACTGGAGACAATTCCAGATTTAATTGTTGTCAAGAAAGGTTGTGTTGGTGGCGAACACCACCTGTTTTTGCGTGAAGATTTTAACAAAGCTCACCCAGACTATCAATTCCAAGTAGACGACGTGAAAAGTGCGCTGTTTGCGATCGATTTAATTGTTGAGCAAGGGGAAGGATGTGACTCATCCTCACCTAAGTTTGAAAAATCCCACTTTCAGCAATTCCGACGCATAGCTGAGGCTCTGGTTCGAGAGCAGGTAACTGATGCTGGAACTAGTAGTACGCCAAGGGAACTTGGCGGGGTAAAGGATAAAGGCGAAGGGGGAAAGGGTTTAAATCCCTTACCCTTTTCCCTTTCCCCTTTCCCCAGCCCTCACTTAGCATTTTTGGGTTGGCAGACTACTAGCCGCCAGGTTCCTTGGAATCCAGCATACCCCGCGATGCGGAATCCGACATTGCATCATCAAGATTACAACACCAATATTGTGACGGTTCCCCAAACTCGTAGGGTGATGGAAATCTTTAACGAGTGTTACTTGTTAATGATGCAGATGATGGTACAGCATTTCGGGTTAACGCCATCTGGCAGCTTGCGGCGATCGAAGCTGATGAATGCTGCTATTGACGTAATGACAGGTATGATGCGCCCTCTAGGGGAATTGCTGATGACTATGCCCTCTGGGAAGCGCGGCAAAACCGCAGGCCCATCCTTCGAGATCGCGACCCCACCCGCGTATATTCCCATACCAGAAGTAGCATATCAGGCGATCGCTCGGCGGTTTGAGCGACTGGGGAATCAGGCTAGGGAATGTGAGGCGATCCACAGCACTGTTTATGAAATGTTCGACTTCTACACGAACTTCTTTGAAGACCTAGCTAAAAATCATCGGTAAACGCTACATAAAAATACTGACAGCACCTCAGTTGAATACTCAAAATCTTTCAAAAGTATATGAATAACACTGCTCTTAAAACAGATGTCCTTATTATCGGCGGTGGCCCTGTAGGTTTAGCGATGGCGCTTGAACTGCGTTACCAGGGCATCGATTGCATACTTGTGGAAGAATCTAATGGGGTAATTACTCACCCAAAAGTAGGGACTGTTGGCCCACGTTCGATGGAAATATTCCGCCGTTGGGGTATCGCCCAACAAATACGTGATGCTGGCTGGCCTGAAAAACACCCCCTGGATATTGCATGGGTGACAGCTGTTGGTGGTTATGAAATACATCGACTCTCCTTTCCTTCTTGTGCCGAAAGACCTCTGCCTGTTCATACACCTGAACCCGAACATCCATGCCCTCAGCACTGGCTTCTTCCATTGCTTGTGCGTAACCTGGGCACATATCCAGAGGGTTCAGTGCGTCTGTGTTGTCGCCTAGAAAAGTTCGAGCAGGTAAATGATGGTATCGTTGCTCAAGTCACAGATGTTGATAACAGACACACAGAAGTAATTCATGCTCGATATATGGTAGCTTGTGATGGAGCTCGTAGTCCCATACGCAAGTTATGTGGCATTGACGCTCCTTCGTTTCACCCCACACGCATTTTTCAAAACATTCTCTTTAAAGCACCAGAACTACCAAATCAACTTGGGTCGAGCAAAGCGTTGGTTTTTTATCTGCTTAACCCAAAGACATTGCGTTATCCACTCCGTACCATTGACGGCAAGGGTTTGTATCGCCTAACAGCAGTTCCAGGGGAAAATGGCGAATTGCGTGACCCTTATGAAGCAGTTAAAGAAGCGATCGCCATTGATACACCGATAGAAATTCTTTCCAGTATTTCATGGCATCTCACTCACCGAGTCGCTAAACGTTTCCGGTATGGAAATATTTTCTTTGTCGGCGACTCTGCTCACACACTCTCGCCTTCTGGGGGTTTAGGAATGAATACTGGTATATGTGATGCAGTAGACCTTGGTTGGAAACTTGCTGCCACCATCAATGGCTGGGCGGGGCCTAACCTGCTTGATACTTATGAAAGTGAACGCCGTCCCATCGCAATGCGAAACTTGGAAGAGTCAAACCTCAACCTCCAGCGTACTCTCAGCCGCACTCTACCGCCAGAAATCTTGAGTGATTCTCCTGAAGGTCAGCAGTGCCGACAAAAAATCTCTGAGGGTATGGAGCGTGGTGACATTAGGCGTGAGTTTGAAGCCCCAGGAATTCACTTCGGGTTCCGTTACAAATCAGATGCCATCTTCTGTGACGGTAAGGCCCCCAGTGACCATCCCCAGCAGTGGACTCAAAGCAGCTACCCCGGCTCACGGGCACCGCATACATGGTTAGAGCCTGGTAAATCTACTCTGGATCTTTTCGGATATGGGTTTGTGCTGTTGTGCTTTCAGGGGGAACAAGGGGTTGAAACTTTCGAGAAAAACTGCCAGCAAAGAGGTATGCCTTTAAGAATTCACCAGATTGTTAACCCTGAAATTGCTAATCTCTACGAGCGCGCCTATGTTCTAGTGCGACCTGATGGCCACGTAGCTTGGAGAGGGGATGTTTTACCTGAAGACCCAACTGTTCTCATTGACCGCGTGCGGGGCTACTTCTAAACTATCCTCAACCATTCTTGGAGGTACGGTTTGAGCCAGACTTAAATCTTCAACCTTAAAAAGACACACCACAGATTTTGTCCCGAACCCAGAGTGATCATTACGGTTTAGAACGCGGATTGGTATGAGTACACTCCCTGGATTAGTGCATAAAGATAACTCCTACTCGAAAATTCAGCCCATAAACATTCTAAGTAAAAAAGTTGAGACAATCATGAAAGTTGAAACAGTTGATATAGTTAATGACTTTGCTTCGCAACAGATATCAAAGACTCTCTTAAACCAGTATGAGAGTGAAGAGTATAGGCTTAGTTTTCTTTGGCACGGTTTCTTTGTCTTTGTTTTGGGATGTATCGCGCCCATATTCATCCCTCTGTACGCCAACCCACGAGGAGGACTTTCCGCTCACACCCTTGGTCTGATGCTAGGAATATTCCTTATATGCATAGGTCTGACCATTCCCTACGCTCAGTTTACAAAGCGGCGTGCTGAACTGGCATTTTGGCTTTTTGTTGTTAGTGCCTATAGCGGTTATACTATCCAAATTTTTGCAGCAGTGTTTGGTCTGACACAAAGCTTTCTTGTCACCGCCAGGGGTTATTCTGGGGGTCTGTTCTGGATGGAGATAGCTGCAACTGTCGGTTTAAGGCTAATTAGTGTCTTTACCCTCGCAGGTTGTTTTATTGTTCTGTACAGTTTAAGACAAGCTCAAGTTAATTCAAAGTCAATTTTATCGCCGCTTTCAACTACTAAAATCCAGTAAGCGAGCCAAGTCGCTTCTCGAAATTAAAAATTATTAATTGAAAATTACCTGTTCCCTTCTAAGAGAGAAAACCCCTGGGTTTGAAGCCCCGTTCCTTAGAACGAGCATTTAGGTATGGTTCTAAATCCCCACCAATTCCCCATTCCCAATTCCCTTTTAAGTATTATTAGGAGCTTAATCAAGATGGTAAACGATATCACCCTCCAAAACGACTGGCATGTAGTAGCGCGATCGCAAGACTTGGAAACAGGCAAAATTTTGACAGTTCGGCTACTAGGAGAAGATTTAGTGTTGTGGCGCTCTGGCGACCAAGCTTTGGCTTGGGAAGACCGATGTCCACACCGGGGAGCCAGCTTTGCTCAAGGGTGGGTTAAGGATAATAACCTCTTTTGCCCTTATCACGGTTTTGCCTTTAACGATTCTGGAGAATGCGTACATGTTCCGGCTCATCCAAATCAGCCACCATCAAAACTTTCACGCGGTTGTGTAAAAACATTCCACACTCAAGAGCGTTATGGAATGATATGGGTGTGTCTCGGAACACCACAAAGAGATTTACCTCCTCTTCCAGAGTGGGAAGACACTAGCTATCGGCGGTTTTTCTTTGGCCCAGTCCGCTATCAAGCTAGTGGTCTGCGTGCGGTAGAAAACTTCTTTGATTTTAGCCACATACCATACGTGCATGGGGGAAGTTTGACCAAAGCTGAACGTGCAGTTATGGATGGGGACTATAAAGTAGAGGTGCATTCAGAAGGTATCAACGTCAGTGAAGTTAATGTCTGGCAGTTTGATATTGAGACAAAACAGGAAACATCTGTGATTGCAGACTACTGGATCTTTCGTCCTTTGACTGTTTGCCTACGCAGTAGCGGTTCAGACAATCACCGGATGGCTGTTTTCTTTACAGTCACTCCAGTAGATGAGGAGGAGTCTATTGCATGGAGATGGATCTTTCTAAATCATGCTCATCAAGTCCCAGAAACCGAGATTAATGAATTAGCAAATGTAATTATTTATCAAGATGTTGCAATTGTAGAGTCTCAACGACCACGACGTTTACCGTTGAACTTGGAAAGCGAGTTTCATGTGGCAAGCGATCGCTCCTCTGTGATCTACCGTAAATGGCTAAAACAGTTAGGTGTCAGTTTTGGCGCTGTATAGTCAATAGTTTTGCGAAAACAGCTATTGTTTTGATGATTGTGTTACAAAAACAAAATATTTTGGATAAATCAGATTTTAGTAACACAATCTTTTTGCCTAGTTTTTGTTGAAATTATAATCTCATAAATAAACCTCAATTAAATCTGAGAATAATACAAAATGACAACACAGCTTTCTCAACAAAACCAAAAAACTTTTGCTTCTAAAGCAATCAAATCAAGTTCAATTAAACTACCTTCTTGGTTTGAATTTAAGTTTGGTACCTGGATTGCTAATAAGTTAACTAAATTTTTAGAGTCTCAAACCCCACCTGATGTACGCTTGCTTGAAATGGCTAGTGTATATGAACAGTCTCAATGCTTGTATGTAGTTGCCAAATTAAAAGTAGCAGATTATTTGGTCGATGCTCCCAAGAATATTGAAAGTTTGGCGGCTGAACTCAATGTTCAGGTAGAGCCATTAGATAGAGTCTTACGCTATCTGCATGAATTGGGAATTTTTGGGCAAGATCGTTTTGGCAGATACACCTTAAATAAAGTTTCTGAGTTTTTAGTCAGCAATCATCCTCAATCTATGCAGAATGTTGTTGCCTTATACAATGAAGAACCTTACACTGCTTGGAGTCATTTACTGCACACTGTAAAAACTGGGGAGAATGCCTTTACCTCTACTTACAAAATGTCCTTATATGAATACCATGAGGCACATCCAAATTCTGCCGATATTTTTAACCGGGGCATGAATTCTATTAGTATCCCCCTTGATCAAGCTGTGGCTTCTGATTACAACTTCTCTATTTATCATACCTTGGCTGATATTGGTGGTGGACAAGGAAATTTGTTGAAACAAATTATCCAGCGTTATCCTTCAGTGCAAGGTATTCTATTTGAGACGGCTGCTGTTCTCATTGAAGAAGTAAAAGAAGAGTGGCAGTACGATCCGTTGGCGAGCCGAATTAAATTGCAAATTGGTGATTTCTTTAATTCAGTGCCGACGGATGTTGATGCATATATCTTGAAAGGTGTTATTCATAACTGGCCTGACGATAAAGTGGTTCAAATATATAAAACTATTTACCAAAATATGAAACCAGAAACCCAGTTGCTACTCATGGAGCCGGTTATTCTGGAGGACGATCCACTACGACGGGCAAAGCTAAATCTTGATGTCAATATGATGGTTATTAATAATAGTCGAGAGCGGACAATAGAACAACATCGCCGGCTTTTAGAAAAATCTGGTTTCAAAATTACAAAAGTTGTCCCGACACGTTCTTTTATTTCTGTTATTGTGGCTCAACGAGCATCATAATACTAATATGAAGCTTTACTATGCCCCTGCTTCATCCTACTCACAGCGAGTCCTCATCGCCCTATACGAGAAGAATATTGATTTTACACCCATTCAAGTCAATCTTTTCGATCCGCGATCGCGCGAACAATATATGCAAATTAACCCTTTTGCTAAAATTCCAACGCTGATTACGGACTCTGGACAAGCTTTTTTTGAAGCTTGCATCATTATTGAATACCTTGACGAGTACTCTAAAAACCAACCCCGTCTCATTCCTGATGACTCAAATCTGGCTTTAGAAGTCCGTTTCTTGGAGCGGGTTCTGGATGTGTATATCAATTTGGGACGTGAGGCGCTGTTTGCGGATACCCAGCGTCCGGTTGAGGAGCGAGGCAATAAGGAGGTTCTGAAAGCAAAGCGGCTATTGGAAACAGCTTGCAATTTGCTAGATGCACGGCTTCAGGGGCGTAGTTGGCTAGCGGGCGAACAGTTTTCCTTAGCAGACTGTGCAGCAGCCCCGATTTTGGCCTATCTACGTATGGTTTATAACTACCAGCACCTACCTATGCTAACAGATTACGTTAGCCGTCTTGAGTTCAGACCTTCTGTAGCGCAGGTGCAGCATCAGGGAAATGAACAGATGAGGCAGATGCTAGCGACACTAAAGTATCCACTCAAACTAGTAGTACGCCAAGGCAACTTGGCGGGGTAAAGGGGAAGGGTGAAAGGGAAAAGGTTTTTTATCCTTTACCCTTTTCCCTTTACCCAACCTCCACCTAGCATTTTTGGGTTGGCAGACTACTAGTGCCTATTAAGACTTATCGAAGCAGTGTTATTGCATGAGTTACGGAACTTCTGAGTTGTTGAGTCAAAAAAAGCATTATTTTTCTGCTAAAAGACAGGTACATTTTCTCAAAACTTTCCAGACACAATTCATTCAAAAATTGGTTTTAGGATAAATAATTATGTTATCAACAGCTATTGTTCAAACCAATATCGATAATCAAAAAGATGGTACACCGCCTTCAGCAATACTGATGCAAATGTTGAACGGTCATTACCTAACTCAAGCAATTTACGTAGCAGCAAAACTGGGTATTGCAGATTTACTCAAAGATGGTGCAAAAAGCAGCGACGATTTAGCTAAGGATATAGAAGTTGATGCCCAGTCTTTATATAGATTACTACGTGCCCTAACAAGTCATGGTATCTTTGCCGAGATTGATAATTCCTACTTTGAATTGACATCACTGGCAAAATATCTTCAGACAGATACCCCTGATTCAATGCGTTCCGTGGCACTTTTGGAAGGTGAAGATTGGCTTTGGCAATCTTGGGGAAATATGTTCAATGCAGTGAAGACAGGAATTTCTGGCTTTGAAGATAAGTTTGGTATGAATGTTAGGGAGTATTTTGCTCAGAATCCTGGAGTTAGCAATAACTTTAAAGCAGGACTGAATAGATATTCGGCAATCATTAATAATGCTGTCTTAGAAGCTTATGATTTCTCCTCCTTTTCTTATTTAGTTGACATTGGTGGCGGATATAAGACTCTATTACCTACTGTCTTAAAAGCAAATTCTAACATAAGTGGTATTTTATTCGATTTACTATCTGCGGTAGAACGTTTCAAAGAAGAACATAATTTGCAGGTAAAAGAACTGCTGGGAAGATATAAAATAGTTATCGGAGACTTTTTTGAGTCAGTACCCACTGGGGGGAATGCCTATATTCTCAAACAAATGATTCACAATTGGGGTGACGATCGCGCAATTCAGATTCTGAAAAACTGTTACCAAGCCATGCCTAAAGATGGAAAACTACTTGTGATTGACCCAGTAGTTTACTCTAATTCTGAGCCATCTTTTGCTACGTTCTTAGATTTACAAATGCTGGTAACTAATTCTGCTACAAGTATACGAACTATAGATGAGTTTGAAAATCTTTTTACTAAAGCAGGCTTTCAACTTACCAACATCATACCCACTAAATCGCCATGCAGCATTATTGAAGGCAGTAAAGGTGGTTGTTAAAAAAATTTATTTTCCATTCCCCACTACCTCAGCGCAGAGCAACCTTTGATTACGAATTACGAATTGGCACAAGTAGCCAATCGTAAACGATTACATGAGTAATTTACGCCATTTTTGAGTTAAACAACACTAGGACTTTTATATGATTGAAAGATTCAATCCATTTTTGCCTGAAGTTATCGCAGATCCCTATACGGTCTACCGTCATTATCGAGAAGAAGATCCTGTTCATTGGGGAATTTCCTCCAATCCCCAACTACCAGGAGCTTGGTACATCTTCCGTTATCAAGATGTGATGCAAGTCCTTGAAGACACTAGATTTGGCCGTGAGTCCCATAAAGCGCGAGAAGGCGGTGAAGGCGCACTTGTACCTCCAGCTTATAAGGGATTTCGCTCAATGGTTAGCAATTGGATGGTCTTTCGAGATCCCCCAGACCATACACGGCTGCGTTTGCTGGTTAATAAGGTTTTCGCTCCAAGGGTGATCGAAAACGTCCGTCCGGCTATCTTGGCGATTACAGACAATTTACTCGATAAAGTCCAAAACCTTGGAGAAATGGACTTGGTAGAGGAGTTTGCTTTCCCTTTACCTGTCATGGTAATCGCCGCTTTGTTAGGTGTCGATCCAGAAGATCGCCCATTGTTTAGACAGTGGTCGGTAGCTTTGTTAGAAGCTAGTAGTTCGCGTCTGAAAACAACACCAGAAGCCTATGCACGGGCAGAGCAAGCAACTCAAGAATTGATAGACTATTTTAAGCAGGTCATTGCACAACGACACAAACATCCGCGCCAAGATTTGATTACGGATTTGGTCAAAGCCCAAAATGAGGGCGATAAACTTAGTGACGACGAAGTTCTTTCTATGTGCATACATCTGCTAACAGCAGGTCATGAAACAACGGTAAATCTAATTAGCAAGGGGACGCTAGCTTTGTTACGTAACCCAGATGCTCTTAAGATGTTGCGTGCCCATCCTGAACGCATCCCGACGGCAGTTGAAGAACTGTTACGTTATGATAACCCCGTCCAACTGGTGACGCGCTGGGCTTACGCAGATATCGAAATTGGCGATCGCCTAATTCGGCGCGGGGATAGCGTGGGGCTGATGCTTGGTTCTGCCAATAGAGATCCCGCACAATTTCAAAATCCAGAGGTTCTAGATATACAACGTGAGAACTACAGGCATTGTGGGTTCGGTAGTGGTATCCATTTCTGCATTGGTTCAGCACTAGCGCGGGCTGAGGCACAGATAGCCTTCAATGTCCTGCTAAACCGTTTACCCAACCTTCATTTGATAGATAACACAGTTGAATGGACACATAATATTGTGTTTCACGGGCCTAAACACCTACGAGTTGGCTTTAGGACACCAGAGGCGATGGAAGCGAAGCAGTTGCAGCAAAGTGTCGCTAATTAACGAAGAGTTTTTAAACGGTGAAGAGATTCTTGGTAGTTTAGCACAGATGGCTGTGCTAAACTACCAAGGTATTTGTATCAACTTTTAGGTAATTCACTTTAGAGTTCAGCAATTGCCAAAGCTTTTTGGTACAGTATTCTCAAAAATCCAGATAATAAAGAAAGGCGATCGCCCTTGGCGTTAGCTGTGCGATCGCTAATTGTAATTGCCAGTTTATTACTCAGAATCAAGAATGCAGTTGCTATGATCAAACGCCTGCTTGTGGTCGAGTCTCCCGGAAAAGTCAAAAAACTCAGTCAAATTCTGGGTTCAGATTGGAAAGTTCTCGCTAGTTGTGGTCATATTCGAGAACTCAGCAATGAAGGGGACGATTCCTTGGGCTTTGTCATGGATGGTAGTAATGTCCGGTGCAACTACATCCCGCGCGACCAACGAGCGAAAGAAACAATTCAGAAACTCAAGTCTGCGGTGAGGCAGGTTGATGAAGTTGTCTTAGCAACTGACCCAGACCGGGAAGGTGAGACAATCGCTTGGCATCTCAAAGAAACACTGGGTTTAAGGGAACCGAAACGAGTAATTTATACTGAGATTACAGCATCGGCGGTGCAGAGTGCGATCGCTAATCCCAGAAAGCTAGACCAAAACTTAATCGGTGCTGGGTTGTGCCGAGATTGTTTAGATAAGTTGGTAGGTTACAAGGGTAGTCCTTTAGTTTGGGCGTTGAATAACGGCGCTAAAAGTGTCGGCAGAGTCCAAAGCGCGACATTGCACTTAATTTGTCAGCGAGAAAACGAAATTCTGGCTTTTGTCCCCCAAGATTACTGGAGTGTTTGGGTAGATTATGCTGAAGGATTCCGGGCTTTTTATAAAGGGACAGTCGATTCTGCAAAAGATGCAGCAGAGCAAGAAACGGAAACTCACGATGATGCAAAGGTAGGAAATAGTACAGAAACACCAGAGTCTAAGCGTGTTCTTTCCGAAGCAGAGGCAACACGTTTAGTTGAAGAAGCAAAGCGACATCCTCATCAGGTGATTCATTTTGAAGGAAAAATCGTTAATCGTCAGCCACCGCCACCATTTACAACCTCCAGCCTTCAGCAAGCAGCCGGTTCAAAGCTGAGGTTTGCTCCCGATAAAACTATGGTTGTTGCTCAAAAGCTTTATGAGGCTGGGCTGATTACATATATGCGAACAGATTCAGTAATGCTGAGTCCAGAATTTTGTGCCAGCGCCCGTAAATGGTTAGAGCAAAATGACCCGCCGAATGTACCGTTGCAAGTCGCCAAACATCGTAGTAGCAAATCGGCTCAAGAAGCACATGAAGCGATTCGCCCCACGGATGTGTTTCGTCCCTCGGCTCAGTTGCGCTTAGAACTTCCTGATGATGAATTTAATTTGTATGTAATGATCTGGAAACGGTCAATTGCCTCTCAATGTAAGGCTGCCCAATTGCGTAAAACTTTGGTGATTACTCAATCTGGTTCTTTATTGTGGTCAGCTAGAGGGCAAGTGATTGAATTTTACGGTTATGCACGGTACTGGAACAATCTCAGCAAGGATAGTGTTTTACCTTCATTACAACAGGGACAAGCATTAAAACTGGAGAATGCTGGACATGAGAAGAAGCAAACTCAACCACCACCACGTTATAGCGAACCCAAATTAGTGCAACTGATGGAACGTAAAGGAATTGGTCGCCCAAGTACTTATGCACCTACTGTTGCTACCCTAAAAAAACGCAATTATGTTGAATTGAAAAAAGACCATCTGCAACCGACAGCGTTAGGGTTAGAAGTTGATGCGTTTTTGCTCAAAGCACTGCCGGATTTACTAGAGGCGGAATTTACAGCAAAAATGGAAGATGCCCTTGATGCCATTTCCGAAGGAAAGAATTCTTGGCAACATTATTTAACTAGTTGGAATCAGAATTACTTTGTCCCAGCACTCACCAAAGCTAAAACTGTAGTTGCGAGTTCTCCAAAAGGTAAAGCTAATGTGATATCTGAGCGCAAATATGAAACTTCTAAAACGCGATGTCCTGAATGCAAAAGTTTTCTTGCCAAAATTCCCAGTACTAAAGTTAAAAAGAAATATTTTCTTAAATGCACAAAAGGCTGTGATATCGTGCTATTTTGGAGCGACTTTAATAAAACTTGGCAGCCACCACGAACTAAAGCAGTTGAGGCTGAGAATCAACAAAAGCCTCCCGTGAAAATAACAGAGTATCCCTGCCCAGTATGTAAGAAACCTCTAGAGGAGTACAGTTATATCAAAGAGGGACAGAGTAAGAAAATGTTGCGATGTTGCGATCCAAAAGCCCGTAAGGATACTAAACATAAAGATGTAGCTTATTTCAGCACACAAAAAGGGTGGTGGAGTCCGAAGTTTGGGGAAATATCAAAACCTAACTGATTTTAGCTATTAGTGTTGCAGGTCATTCAATTTAGTCTTTTACTTCTTCAGTTTCTTTAAAAATATCCTCATCATCTTCAATTTCATCAGATTCCTCTTCGTCCTCTTCAGAAGAGTCAAGAAAATCTCTAACTTCAGCAAATGAGTCATCTGATTCAGAAGATTCCTTTATCTGCTCATCAATAAAATCAACTTCAGGTAATATTACATGAAACTCTTTTCTCCAAGTTGAAATCGAAGCTTCATTCCAGTTGATCTCGTTACTGACATCATCTTTAGTACGTTTTATCAAATCTCTCACGCCATCAGACGAATCCAACAATATCATTTTGACAAGTTCTATACATTTCTCAGTTCCAGTTCCTGTAGTAATCATGGTTAGTTTTTCATTTGGCCGCACTAGAACATTAAACCAATGGGGTGCATTTCGGCAGAAAAAGCCATCTTTATCCATTTTAGTAATACTAAGCGATACGGCATCAAGAATCGTTGGAATACGATACTCTATTCTTATCTTAAGGAGGAACCTTGCAACAGCAGAAAATAGAATTTTTTGTCCTAGTATAGTATACAGAATATTAGAATCTCGTAATTCTTTTATACTTGTTTTTTGAACTGCACTTAATCGAGATTGTTCAGGTTGAATAGGGATATTAATACCTACGTAGTTAAGCTGTGATACCCAATCCTTGAATGGTTGAAGTTCAGTAAAAAACCACTTAAGCAATGCTTTTGTGCCTATTACAGGAAGTTTAGGATGAGACTCATAATAGTTTGCTAAAGCTGTATCACGTTCTGTTAATGAATTAAATGATTTCTTTAAAGCTTGCTTCTGATAATCTTTCAATAGTTCAATAGTACATTGGCTAACCAAATCTAGAGTCGTTAGGTAAGGTTCTGATTGAGTCAAATTCCTTGACTTGGAAGACCATTTAACGAATCTATCTTCAAGCACTCCTTCCTCTAAAAGCTTTCTAGGAATCAATGCTGATATTTTACTGTCATCAAGCAATAGTTGAGTTTGTTTATCGATTGATTTAGCAGTCTTGTTTATAACTGTAAAGATATTGCGAGTTGCTTTAATTATCTCATCTCTTACAGTTTCGCTTGAGTCTGCATGACCAACCTTGCCAAGATCGCGAAAGACTAGATAAACGACTGGTATATCAAAGGTTTCTGAGCAATTGAAATTTTCATTTATTTGTTGGGGATTTAAAGGCTCTTTTCCAGTATGGGCATTCCAATATCTCCTTAGCGAAAGAAGTCTATGTTGACCATCAATTACAATTCTAGCGACATTCTTATATAATTTTAAATTGACCCATTTTTCAATAGGTTTTCCGTCGCTACTAACTGTAGAGAAATCCCAAAACTCTCTTTGGTCATTCGAGTTGGGTAAAAGTACGACGACAATTGAATTAAAAAAGCGAATTCCACCTTGTGCTAAGTAAGAAAATATTTCTGTATTCGCTCTGTTTTCATCTAGTTTCCTCTGAACTCGTTCAGAAAAACTCCAACTGCCTTGAATTTCATCAGCAAATCTAATATTTTCAACTGCATCACTTTGATCGAGTGTTGTTACAAAGTACCTAACATCACCAAACTTACCACTGATTGCCTTATATTCAATCGTCTCTGGAGACTGATTATCTAATTCCATTTTCTAGCTCCTCTGTGTATTAAATTTAGGCTGACATAGTTGAATTAACAGGCTTTCCAATTCTCTAGAAATATTTTTTGGGCAAGGAAAACAAATGAATAAGAATTCATCATTGAGTCTCAAGTTTGCGTACTTTGAGAAAAACCCATCATCTCGCTCTAAATGCTGAATGAATCTATTTCTTAAGTTGCTTGCAGTACCAATGTAATCTGGGCGTTGGAGAATGCTACATGAAATTAAAAGATTTTTTAATATTCTTCGTTCTTTAGGCTGAGAAACAGCTTTGATAAATTGATTCATTTGTTGAGACAAACCAACGGACTCTCCACAAGTATCGACAATGAACTTACTTCTATTATCTTTCTCAGAAAATTTTGTTTTAAATACCGTATTTTTCATACGAGTATCTATATGGTCAGATAATTTATTTTCTAAAAAATCAAATGCATGATACAAGGCATAAATACCTGATGTTTCAGGAAGATAATCTGCTGCGGATATAGTTGCTGTGACTACAGTAAAGTTCTTGAAAAAGTTGTCGTGGACTGTTTCTTCCATAGATAGAAATAACAAAAAATTTAGATAAAAAAGATCCTTTCTATCTCCATGAGCAGAAAGCTATCCTTTTCTCACCACTTGGTATTTAAGACGGTATCTACTCACGCCCGAGGAACAAGAGTACATCTTAAAGGCAAACGATGCTCCTAAAACAGAATACAGACTGTTTCGAGGTTGCAATGTGTACTTTAGCACAAATAAAGAACAGCTAAAAGCTGGTAAATATAAGACTATGTATTTTTTAACACAGTTTCCTTGCTTTAACCGCTAGTTCTGCGATGTTCATCTGCTCGTAGTGTTCAAAGGGTTGATGAATCCAGTATCAGTAAAGTACTCGACATAATAATAGGGTTTTAGAACTGAACAGGCTTTATACCAAAGAACGACGGTGCAAATTCCTTCAATAGTGATTAAATTTTATGGTTATGCCCGCTACTGGAACAACTCAGCAAGAATACAGTTATATAAAAGAGGGGCAGAGTAAGAAAATGTTGCGATCTTCTGATATACAAGTACGTAAGGATACTAAACATAAAGATGTAGCTTATTTCAGTACTCAAAAGGGTAGTGGAGTCCGAAATTTGGGGAGTTAAATTGTTAGGTTCTAGCTCTGATATTCTTACAATAGATAGGGAATTGGAAATAGAGAATAATGAATACTCAAACACGCTGCAATTCTCCAAATATTTACTCGATTTTGAGTCAAACTCAACGCTTGCGAGTTAGTGATGGAGAGATTAAACCTGTTTTAGATGGTTGGTCGAATAGTTCACAGTTGCTCGTACTTATTTGGTCGCAGTTGGGAGATTTTGATAATTTAGAATACTCTTGGTGGCTGCAAAGAGAAAAAGAAAAGATCGAAGCAAGAGGAATCACAATTCGCGCGATTGGAATTGGAAACCGCAATTCTGGTGTCAAGTTTTGTGAATATACGGGGTTTCCTCAAGAATGGTTGTTTGTGGATACAATAGCCGAAATTCACACTTTATTAGGACTTTATCGCGGTCTATCTATACAATTCCCAATGCTATCAACGTCGCAAAAAGCTTGGTTGAATTTAATGCTAATGTGTGCTGGGATTGGTAGCCCAGGAACTCTGAAGGAAGTTTTTCGGGGTTATAAAGGTGATAAAAAAGCTCCTCAATTAATTGCTGATGAGGAAGTTGTCAGGGGTACACCTTTACCACCAATGAAAGGTTCATTTTTTAAAGCTGCTGGAGGAAAAGGCTTTCAGCGTCCGTTTGAACTAGCAACCCTGCGCCTGAGAAACATGACCGAAGTTTTGAGCAACTGGAATACTTATGTACCAGATTCATCTCATTTGACACAACGGGGAGGAACTTTTTTATTTGATTCTCAAGGTAAATTAATTTACGAACATTGCGATCGCAATATTCTGGGTTTTGCCGAAAATATGAGCAATCCCTTAGATTTTTTGGATAAGTAATTCCTTATTAAAATTAAATCGTTGTTATAAATTTTCCCACTTACGCACCTAAAAGTACTTTCATTACTTTTGCGTTACTCAAGTTTGTGAATTCTGAACTATATAGTTGTTTAACTTAGGTATTAAATAAAATGACTACCAATAGTTTAGGAAAAGCAAAAACTTGAACCGTTTCAAAAAGCTATCCTCAATTGTGTTCCTGCTATTAGCCTTCAGTTATCCGCCTGCTTTGGCTGAAGCTAAGGATACTACTCTCAATCATGTGCTAAATGAACAGAGTCTTGACGCACAGACGAAATTAGTTGGACAAAGTGAAGAGCTTTTGTTAGCTCACCGATGGAATCGACGACGTTATCATAGACGGCAACGGACTGGACGATATTATTATCAACGCCAGCGCAATCGACGACATTATTACAGACGACGCTATCGCTCTATAAATTATCACGGACAACCATATCGTCATGGAGAATGGGAACTTGTGCGCGATCGTCATGGGCGATTAATCTATAATTGGCAGCGTTAGTAGTAAGTTTTACACTTATTATCTTTGAGAATCTTTATGCGTAAATCTTTTTTAATTTTCAATTATTTATCAAACAGAATTCAGAGTCAGGAGCCAGAAAACAGAGATGAATTCTGTTCGTAACGCACTACGATCAGGGATTTGATGCGTTACGCTGTCGCTAACACATCCTACGTATATATTCTCCAAATCAAACCGGATTCTTATAACTTTTCAAGTCAACGCAAGTTTTTTGGGTCATTTATTTTTTTTTGGTAGTCCTTACCTAATGTAATAATTTGTTCAAAGCAGAAGCAGTCTACGAGATTGGTTAGCGTCTTAATTAGATGATCGTGATGTTCAGGAATTTGCTGAATTAGCATAAAAATTTCCTTTGCATTTATTCGGAGTGCTGCTTGATGCAGTTGCCCGATCCAGTCGCTGGGCATTACGCTTAAATCTGCAACTGTTAATAAATTAGGTGTGAATGATGAAGCATTTGAAGACCAAGATGCTTTTTCTTGATTTTCCAGTTCATCAGCATAAACATAACGAACACCCAAATATTCAGCCATTTTTTCAAAAATTACAGTCGTCCGAAATGGCTTACGCACAAAGTCATCAAAGCCTACGGACATTGCTGTTACACGGTCTTCCTCAAATGCACTTCCGGTCAAGGCAATAATCACTGGGGCTTGTGGGCTGGCTGCTTTAATATGTTTAGTCGCCTCAAATCCATTCATGATTGGCATCCGCAGATCCATCCAGATGAGGTTGGGCGACCAGCTTTGCCAAAGCTCGATCGCAGCTTGACCATTTACCGCCTCGCGCACTTCAAAGCCAATGGGGGTTAATAACTCAACCAAAAGCTGCCGATTTTCTAATTTATCCTCAACAATCAGAATGCGATAGCTGGGTTGTCCCTTTTCTAAACCGATAACTTGCCGATTCTGTGCAGGCGTTGGCAAGGTATCCATAATTACTGCACGAGTTCGGATATCAAAGGTAAAAGTTGAACCTTTTCCTAGTGTGCTATTCACTCTTATATCTCCACCCATGAGCCGCACAAATCGCTGGCTGATAGGTAATCCAAGTCCAGTGCCTTCCTGAGCTTTTTGTCCCGCCTCTGTTTGCACAAATGGCTCAAATAGACGATTAAAGTCGGAGTCAGCAATGCCGCAACCTGTATCTTCGACGCTGAAGTTCAGGGTGACGGGTTCATCTAGGGTAATGTTTTGGTTCAGGGTGTCTACCCGCAAAGTTACTTGACCGATTTTGGTAAACTTAATTGCGTTTCCTAATAGATTAACCAAAACTTGGCGCAATTTACTTTCATCAGCGCAGATATATTGGGGAATTAAAGGCGATCGCTCTAAAATGAGTTGCAACCCTCTCGATCTGGCTTTCAATGCAAACATCTGCTGGAGTCGATCCAGAAGCCCATAGAGGTCAAAATTTGTTTCGTTGAGGATAACTCGACCTGCTTCAATTTTGGACATTTCCAACACATCATTGATTAAGGTGAGTAAGTCTTCACCACTGCGGTTGATTGTGTCCAGATATTCTTCCTGTTGCGAGTTGAGCGATCGATTTCGGAGCAGTAGTTGGGTAAAGCCAAGGATGATGTTGAGAGGAGTTCGCAGTTCGTGGCTCATGTTGGAGAGAAACTGGCTTTTGGCGAGGTTGGCAGCATCTGCGGTTTCTTTGGCTTTCTTGAGCGCAGCTTCGGTTTTTTTCTGTTTGGTGATATCACGAGCAACCCAAAGTACTGTATTGTCAGATAATGGCGAAACACTAGCTAAAAACCAAGTTTCTCGATTTTTGTTCACTAAATGGTATTCAACAAAAACATTCTTGCGACTGCCATCAGGGTTTCTGGGTTCTTCTTTCAGATGCAGTGCTTGCTGAATAGCATCGAGTATTAAATTGGCGATTTCTTTTGGTAAAACTTCATCAACTTTTTTGCCAATGCGATCTATATCAGGTTTATAAGCAAAGGATTGTGTTAGCACATACTTCGTTTGCACATACTTTTGGTAACGGCCTTCCGCATCAAAAACCACTACCATATCAGTCATAGCAGCGAACATTAATCGGAGTTCTGCTTCGGATGTTTTTAGTGCTGCTTCTACTTTTTTGCGACCCCTTTGGGCAGCTTCGCTAACGCTAATTTCTTTCTGAAGTTGAGCATTTTTCTCCCCAAGTTCTCTGGTGCGTTGCGTGACTCGGCTTTCTAATTCCTCGTTGGTTTGTGCTAAGGCTAAAAAGGATTCACGTAACTGATGCGCCATCAGATTAAAAGACTCCGCCAAAGAGTTTAGCTCGGTTGTACTGTTCACAGAAACCCTTTGATTTAAGTTTCCCGAGGCGATCGCTTTGGCTGTACTTCCTAGTTGGAGAATTGGCTGTGTAATCCAGTGAGCAGTAAAAATGCCCAATCCAGTTGCAAGTGCAAAGGCAACTAGACAAAGCAAAATTGTTGAACGAGTATTGGCATTGATTTGATCCATGAAATCCGTTTCTGGAACAACCACAACGATTAACCAGTCCAATCCCTGCTGATTCTTCATCGGCACAATCTGTAAGAATTGCCGTTTACCCTCAATGTCAAAATCTAGTTGTTGTTTTTCAGTAATCTGGGTTAAGTCTCCAAAGCGTTGCTGCAAATATTCAGCAGTACGTCGCGTCAAAATATCATTACTTGCGATCGCCTGAACTCGCACCGGGTTCTGATCTATCATTGGGACTGTCGGATTTGCAATTACGTAGGGTTGTTGCCCAGCAGAACTCCCAACCAGCAATCCTGTACGGCGTTCTACAATAAAAGTTTCACCCGTTCGCCCGATTTTGAGACTCCGCAGATATTGACTAATTCCAGTCAGTGAGAAATCGACAGCAGTAACACCTAGCAGATTTCCGCCTCGATCGTAAATGGGTAAGCTGGCATTTAGCACATATTTGGGTGTGGCAAACAATTTATAAATTCCACCCCAGTTAGCTGCCCCAGACTTTACTGCCAATTCATACCAAGGGCGAGTCCGCGGATCGTAATTAGGTTTGGATCTTAAAAGTTGAGTGTAATGTCCAGGTTTATCTGCGGCATAAATCCGAATTTCATTCCCAGTGGACTTGCCTGAAAGTTTCACCTGAAACTGTCCATCATCCGCCCTTTGAACTGCAACGTGTTCGCCATATTGTGACCCAATATACACTGCTGTCACTGTGTCAAAGGTCTGCAATTGATACCAAAGGTGTTGCTCTAATGTTGATAAATTTTGAATATTAACTTCACCTAGTTGAATGGCATTAGCATTGAGTTGATTTATTTTATGAGGCGTTTCAACATATATTTGCAAATACTGCTGAATTCGAGCCGTGATTTCATTTCGGAGTTGGATTGCAACTTCATTAACTGCCCGTTGCCCATTGTGTATTGATAGCCACCCAGTAAGCCCCACGGCTAAGGAAATTTGCAGTATAAATGGCACTACAAGAATGTGGCGCAATGGCAAGTTTTTGGTAAGCTTTGAAACTTTAAGGGTGAGAGTATGCATATCCGAACTCCTGAAATTAAACAGCAATGTCAAGGTACGAATAATTACCCATAAGCTTCTTAAGCTTTATGAGTTTTATGAGCATAATTATCCAAATATGAGTTGTTTAAGATGATATTACTCAAGAGGGTAATATTCCAAAATAATACACAATCTAATTATCTGAGAGTTTTAATTTATCATTATTTTTTTAAAGTTAAGCATCTCCTAAATCTTTCTTTTTAAAGAGACACTAGACAGAGCTTGCTTGTACTATTAAAAACTCTGGCAACGCACTATCTACTGAATAAATCTTTTAAAATCAAGCTAAAAAACAGATAATAACAGGTTGTAAATTAATTAAAAAAGTTCTTTAAAAAAATTAAAATAAAAATTTCTTCCGTACTCAATTTATTTTTAATAACTACTAATAAAAATCATTTAAGTAAGTAAACGGATATAGCAATCCTATTTGATTGATGACAACTCGCAGTGTCAGATCCCCGACTTAGTAAAAGTTGTCGCGGCTCTAACTTTTCACGAATGCTTCATAACTGCTAGAACAAAGTAAAATATAAATAAATGTAAATTAATTATCACTTTTAAAATAAAAAATATGATTAATAAATTTGTTACATATAGGATTACTATTTGATTTTTAAACGAAATTAGGTATTGTAGAGTGTGTTAGAACGGAATTCGTGACGCACTATTTATTATCAAGGGTTTGATGTGTTACGCTGTCGATAACACATCAAACGTATATTCTCAGCAATCAAACCGGATTCCTATAGATGGATTTTTATATTACTTGTAATCAAAAATCTCTATAGAATCTGTTATCAGTAGCTTGATAATTAACGCCTCTCTTAGCCAGTTGAAAAGTATGGAAGTAAGCCCAGCGAAGGGAGATATTCTCATCGTTGATGACACCCTAGATAATCTTCGCCTTCTATCAGCAATGCTTACCGAGCAAGGATATGAGGTTAGGAGTGTTACCAATGGTTCTATGGCGTTGATTGGCATCCAAGCTCAACCTCCAGATTTGATTCTGCTTGATATTACTATGCCCGGAATGAACGGCTATGAAGTATGTCAACACCTCAAGTCTAATCCTCAGACACAAAAGATTCCCGTCATTTTTATTAGTGCTTTGAATGAGGTATTTGATAAAGTGAAAGCTTTTGCGGTTGGAGGTGTTGATTTTATTAACAAACCTTTTCAGATTGAAGAGGTGGTTGCACGGATGGAGCATCAACTCAAGCTTTGCCGCTTACAACTGCAACTTCAGGAGCAAAATTGCCGCTTACAGGAAAAAGAAGCAGAATTGAGGCGATCGCTCGAACAGCAGAAGGCGCTGAATCAACGCATTGAGGAAATGGTGGCGATAGAAGAACGAAATCGGATTGCGCGTGATATCCACGACTCTCTAGGACATTCTCTGGTAGCGCTAAATGTGCAAATGGAAACAGCACTAACCCTTTGGGAAAACGATCCCAATCGAGCGCGATCGTTTTTATTAGAAGCGAAAAAATTGGGTTCCGAAGCTTTACAAGATGTGCGGGAATCAGTTGCGGCAATTCGCTCAGATCCACTCCACGGACAATTGCTCGAAGGTGCGATCGCTAAACTTGCAGAAGAATTCTATCACCTCACCGATGTCTTACCATACTGCAAAATTGATTTATCACAACCGCTATCCGATTCAGTAAATCATGTTGTGTATCGCATTATCCAGGAAGGGCTAACCAATATTTATAAACACGCTAATGCTACAGCTGTGCAAATCAAAATTAAAACAACGGCGGCAGGGCTATCGTTGATACTCCAAGATAACGGCAAAGGGTTTGAATGCGATCGCGCCGTAGCAGGTTACGGACTCCAAGGAATGCGAGAACGAATGGCTAAAGTAAACGCCCAGTTAGAAATTGTCAGTAAACCGGGCGCTGGTTGTCGGATTGTTGCTAACTTTCCTAGAGACTAAAAAGTAAAGAATAAATGAAAGACGTTACATCTTGTAACGTTTCTGCAAGGGTTTCAGGTAATGCATCATTAATTTTTGGAGATATCTATGCGATCGTTCATCAAAACCAGCAAGAGATAGTTACCATGAAAAATGATAAATCCTCTCCTATTCGCCTGTTAATCGTTGACGATCAGAGCCTTATTCGTCAGGGACTCAAAGCAATGCTAGAGCAGGAACCTGATTTGCAGGTGGTCGGTGATGCTGAGAATGGTAAAGTTGCTCTAGAACTTGTTGCAGAACTTCAGCCCGATGTCGTGCTAATGGATATTCGGATGCCCGAAATGGATGGACGAACTGCAACAAAGTTGATTACCCAAAACTTTCCTAATATTAAAGTTCTTGTCTTGAGTACATTTGATGATGATTCTTATCTAACAGGGGCAATGCGGGCAGGTGCAAAAGGATATTTGCTCAAAGATATGCCTTCAAGTGAGCTAGCAGATGCAATTCGCTTTGGTCATTCTGGTTATACTCAATTTGGCCCGGGGTTATTTGATAAATTATTAGTTACGGAAGCAGTTTCAAGTAACCAAAATTCCGCCTCACCAAAGCCATCAGAAATTACCGCACGAGAACAAGAGGTTTTATGTTTGATTGGTGTTGGTGCAACGAACCGCGAAATTGCCCAACAACTTTTTATTACCGAAGGAACCGTAAAAACTCATGTGACGAGTATTTTAAGCCGCCTCAATCTCAAAAACCGATCGCAACTTGCAATCTATGCAAATTCTGTTCTCAATCAAGAAAAAAAACTATCCGGTAAGCTACCAGAATAAACAGGTGGAGAGCTATAGATTCTTTCCATACAAAGTTTTGGCTAGCATTGACTGCTATAGGATTACTATTTGATTTTTGAACGAAATTAGGTATTGTAGCGTGTGTTAGAACTGAGTTCGTAACACACTATGATCGCGGGTTTGATGCCGTACTCTTTGCGCTCACATCCTACGGATATTTTCTCCAAATCAAACCGGATTCCTATAGCTCAATACTGAACAGATGATAAAACTTAGACACAAAAAGACTTTTCACCCAGTCCCTAGTCCCCAGTCATATAGTGTCCGGTTAAAGACTTATCATTTAGGCCGCAGGGGGCAGGGGGCAGGGAGCAGGGGGAAAGAGGCTTTTGCGCTTTTTGTACAGATGCAGGGATTATAACTAATTAGGCGGACATGATATCACTTGCTATATGATTCAAAGCATAGTTAAAAAACCCGGCTTCTATATCAAAACCGGGTTTTTAAGTAATTTTTAATTTATTTCTGAACAGTACAACAGGGTAATAAAGGCTTGTTTACAACTTCTTTAATCTCTACTGAACTCAACAAATCCTCCCAATATTTCTGAACTTCAGGATCGTTAGGACGCTGGCGGCGTAAATTAGCTAAAGTTCTGAGAGAATCTTCCCAAAATCCAGCAGTTGCAAATAGAACTGCACGATCCAAGTCTGTGTTTGGTTTATTTAGCTCAAGAGTGAGGTTTTCATCTTGCGATCGCACTATCTTACCTTGTACATAAGAGTTTTTATCGGGGCTAGCAATATCACAAATCATTGAAAAAGTCCAACTATACTCTTTACCAATTTGTAGAGATGGCTGATTAGCAGGTAAATTTACACTAACAATACCATTTTGCCCAATAGGTTTGAAAGTTCTCTTATATAATGGGTCGGAATTAAGATCATCCTGCAAAACAAATTCTAGTGCTTGCACTGTTGTAGAGGTTTGAGGAATATAGAAAAATAGCGTGGGACGCTCTGCCGTGGTTCGTTGAGCTTCCTTATCTGTTGGAGTCAAAGGAATAATATTTTGTCCAGTTTGAAAGCAACTTCCTCGTGTTCCTGCTGACCTTACTCTACCAGGTCTACCTGGAACGAAAGCAATACGATTTCTACCGCGTTGAATGTAACTTGTAACATTTCTAATTGCAGCAGTAGCATATCTATCTCCAGGACGTAGCCGTTCTGCTTGCTGAAAATTCAATAAAGCTTTTCGATAATTTCTCCGTCTAGTTTCGTTATAGCCAAGTTGCATATATTGTGTGTAAGCAGATTTGGCCTGTGCCAATTGATAAACCGACTCGGTTGCCAAAACCTGAGTAGTAATTACAGGTTCTAAAGGGAGAAATGCTAAAGCCGCAAGCAGATAGCTTGCCCAAAATCTATGTTTCATAATGTCCATTTCCACGTGTAGTACATTAATTGCGTATATATAATACAATACCTTAAGCTTGACAGCAGCAAGGCTTTATGTACCAGTTTGTGGAAATGCTGAAGTAGTCTTCTAACTTTTTTTACAAGAAGATTCCCGACTTGTTTAAACAAGCCGGGAATCTGAGCCTTCGGATTTTTACTAGTACAGCAGGCGTAAATTAAGTTACTATCTCAATTAATTAGACAATGGGCAAAATCTCATTATTCCAAGTAGACAAACTCCCTCCACAGTGTAGGGAGTTTCAACTATTCCCTAATGAGGTACGGCCAACTGTGCATCGGCTACTTGGGCATTATCAGCAACAATTTGGCGGAATGAATCACCTTCAATTGTTTCCTCTTCTACTAACAAATCTACTAAACGCTCCAAAACTATGCGGTTTTCTTCCAACAGTTCTTTTGACCTGATGTAAGAAGTGTTGACAATTTCGCGCACCTGTGAATCAATTTTGGCGGCAATTTCCTCAGAATAGTCTGATTTATTCATCCAGTCGCGTCCTAAAAATACCTCTCCACTCTGATTTTCCAGGGACAATGGGCCTAATTCTGACATCCCGAAGCGTGTTACCATCTGCCGTGCCATCCCTGTCACCTGTTGCAAGTCATTACTTGCACCTGTGGTTACTTCTGGTTTACCAAAAACGATTTCCTCGGCGGCGCGACCACCAAGAGTAGCAGTAATTCTGGCTTTAAGTTGGGAGCGGGAAATTAACCCCTGTTCTTCGTTAGGAGTAAACCAAGTTAATCCTAATGCTTGTCCCCGTGGGATGAGTGTAACTTTCTGTACAGGGTCGTGGTCTTTGAGCAATGTGCCCACTAAAGCATGTCCAACTTCATGATAAGCAATCAAGCGCTTGCTCTTGCTGTCTACCAATGCAGTACCTTCCATACCTGCAACGACTCTATCCACAGCAGCATCAATTTCTAAAATGGTGACAGCTTCTTTGCGTCTCCTAGCAGTGAGAATAGCGGCTTCGTTGAGTAAGTTGGCTAAGTCTGCGCCGGTAAATCCAGGAGTGCGGCGAGCGATCGCTTCTAATGATACGCTAGGATCAATTTTCTTATTCCGGGCGTGGACTTTCAAAATTTCCAGCCGTCCTTTGAGATCCGGTGCATCGACCATCACTTGTCTGTCAAAGCGTCCTGGTCTGAGCAACGCTGCATCTAAAACATCTGGGCGGTTAGTGGCAGCAATAATAATGATCCCTGTGTTGCCTTCAAAACCATCCATTTCAGTCAGCAGTTGGTTGAGGGTCTGTTCGCGCTCATCATTACCGCCACCAATACCAGTACCTCGTTGTCTACCTACTGCGTCGATTTCATCGATAAATATTAGACATGGAGCATTTTCTTTGGCTTTCTTGAAGAGGTCACGCACGCGAGATGCACCCACGCCAACAAACATTTCCACGAATTCCGAACCGGAAATACTGAAGAATGGGACACCTGCTTCACCTGCGATCGCTTTTGCTAGTAAAGTTTTACCAGTACCAGGAGGGCCAATTAACAGCACTCCTTTGGGAATGCGTGCGCCTACAGCCGTAAATCTTTCTGGCTGTTTCAAGAAAGTAACAACTTCTTCCAAGTCTTCTTTAGCTTCTTCAACCCCAGCGACATCTTCAAATTTCACTCCAGTTTTCGCTTCCATTTGGAAACGAGCTTTCGATTTGCCGAAATTCATCGCTTGGCTAGAAGCATTAGTAGAGCGCCGGAGGAATAATAGCATTAAAGCCACTAGTGGCAAAATCCACATAAGATTAATCAACAGTCCAACAGCAGCCCGACTGTTAGCAGAGGAAACCTCACCAAAATCAACATTCTTATCTTTGAGTATGTTAATTAACTCTGTGTTTTGCGCTAAAAGTCTTACCTGTTGTGGTGGCGTATTCTCCTTTTGCCCTTTGAGATAAACCCTTGCTAGCTGTTCAGTTTCGTCAAGCTCTACTTTTTGGACTTCTCCCGCCTTCACTTTCTTGATCAAATCACCATAGTTTAGAGAGGTACTAGAAGAGGTACTCTCTGGTTTTTGTGCCAAGACGGGGGTACTCCCGAAAATTCCTGGTAACATAATCAAGCTAGCCGCAATCGCACCAACCCAAGCAACGCGCTTTGATGACTGTCTTTTTACCAATGCTTTTTTTCCCAAATTTGTCATAATAATTACCCTTTCTCTGCTGGCACAAATTGAGCTATGGTTTTATGCCTATTCTTCTACCAAAAATTGTAATAACTGGAAATTACACTTTTCTTATCTAGTCTAACTTCCAGATAAGGGACTGGGGATTGGGGATTAGGGATTAGGCATTGGGGATTTGAAAATAGAGGCAAAAGGTTAGAAGTTCTTTCGTTTGCTCATTACCCAGTACCCAATCCCCAGTACCCAGTCCCCAATCCCCAGCCCCCAATCACCTTGATATCAATTTGACACATTCCTACACAAATCGTTAAAATCAGCATAGTCATAACGATTCCGCTTTTTAAGAAATTTCGTGATAGTAGCTAGTTAATAGTTTGTAGGTTAATTATGGTGAGAATTGTTGGTATTGGTGGTAGTTTAAGACCAAACTCCTATACGCAGCTTGCTCTAGAAGTGGCAGTGCAAAGGGTAGAAGCCCTTGGTGCAGAGGTAGAAATTCTTGATTTAAGACAGTTGCAGTTACCGTTTTGCACTGGCGCAAAGGAATATCCAGAGTACCCAGATGTTAAGCGGTTACAAGATACTGTCAGTCAGTCAGATGGGTTAATTTTAGCCACACCTGAGTATCACGGTGGGGTTAGTGGTGTCCTGAAAAATGCTCTAGATTTGATGAGCTTCGATCAACTATCTGATAAAGTGACAGGACTAATCAGCGTATTGGGCGGTCAGTCTAATAGTAACGCCTTAAATGACCTACGGCTAATTATTCGTTGGGTTCATGGCTGGGTGATTCCAGAGCAGATTGCGATTGGACAAGCTTGGGGCGCATTCAGTCCTGAAGGCAAGCTAGTAGATGAAAAACTCTCCCAAAGATTCGATCAATTTGCTCAGAGTTTAGTTGATAATACTCGCAAGCTGCGGGGCGTGAATTAATTGTAGGGTGGGCATAGCTTTGCTCACCCTACTCAAACTTTACTTAATGATGATGATGATGGTGATGGTGATGATGATCTCCAGCAACTTGGGGATTAACTGCTAAAGTTTCTTCTGACAACAACTCTGCAATATGAGTATCAGCCCATTGAGCCACCATTGCCAAAAATTCTGGGCGATCGTTAACACAAGCCATTTGCACGTAGTTCGTACCAGAATGCTGTTTCTCTAAAGCATGGATGATATGGTGTACATCCAATAGAGTTTCGTGGTTTTCTGTGGCAAAGCCAATTGGCATAAAAATTACCACTTTTGCACCCAGTTGAATCAGGTTATTTGCCGCTTGCTCTGCGTTTGGCTGTGTCCAATCAATTAAGGGGGTGTCATGATTGAGCCAACCCACTGAGATTAAAGGATAGCGGTTAATTAACTTATCCCGAACTAAATCGTACATTGCTTCACTTTCGGCAATCCCAGAAGTAAAGCCCTTAGCTTTGTGGGGACAGCCGTGATTCATTAAGACAATACCGATTTGAGAAGGTAGGTAAGCGCCTGCTAACTCAGCAATTTTTTCTTCAACCAGATGAGCCATTAAATCGATGTAAGCTGGTTCGTTGAAGAAAGAAGGAATGTAGCGCTGGGCTTTAACCCAGTGTTCCTCACCCTCAGTCAACTCAACGAGAGCATTGTTAACTTGCTCGATCGCAATCCCACTAGTAAAAATAGAATCAACAACCAACAGCGGGTAGATTAGCAGCTTCTCAAAGCCTTGGTTTTTGATTTCTGCCAAGACTTGATTAGGTAGGAAAGGGGCGCAAAAGTTAAAAGCTTTGAAAACTTGAACCTTATCACCCCATTTTTCTTGTAAATTCTTCTCAATCCCAGCCCGCTGCTGTTCAAAGATGGCGTTGTGTGGGGAGATAAAATCGTGGTGTGTGTGTCCCCACTCATGGCGGTCAAATAGCGCCAAAAGCTTTGCCAGAGGCGGATAAATCCAGGTTGGGACTGGTGCGAATTTTGCTGTCAGTAGATTTAAAGCCTGTTCGTTATAGTTGGCGAAATCTTCGTAGCTTTCGACTTCGCCGTAGCCCATAAGCAGTACGGCTACACGGTCTTTACCTGATAGATGCTCGTGGGTATGTTGTACTTTTTCCGGCGTGGCAACCACAATGAGTTCCTCAATATAACCAGAGTGCAAAGAGATATGAAGTTAGGGAATATCTTAAGTATTTCCCCTACTAGTAAAATAATATCCCATCCAGGGGGATAGGATAGGTACAAAAATCAAAATAATACATCAAAAGAGATACTTTGAGTCAGGGTTTGTCATCAGACATCTGAACTTCGGGGGAAACCCCATCGCCCTTTGAGAGAAATCCGGGTAGGGACTGGCTAGCTAAACTTCGTCCTTCTTGCAGAGGCATAAAATGGTATTTGCCTGAGCCAGTACGTTGTGCCTTATAAATGCCAGCATGACCAGAAAAAAGATAGCTGACTACACAAGCGATACCAATAAAGACTCCAGATTCTGAACCAAACAGTTCAATTCCCATAAAAGTTGAGGCGATCGGGGTATTGGCTGCACCACCAAACACAGCTACAAAGCCCATACCTGCAAGTAGTGGTGCAGGTAAAGTCAATATTAAAGACAAAGAATTGCCTAATGTTGCACCGATATAAAATAAAGGAGTTACTTCTCCTCCTTTAAAACCTGCTCCCAAGGTCAAAGCAGTAAAAGCTATTTTCTCAGCAAAATCCCAGGGTGGTAACTGGGTGTTAAAAGCATCAACAATTGTAGGAATACCAAGTCCAATGTATTTTGTAGTTCCGGCTGCCCAAACAGCCAACGCCACGATCGCCCCACCGATGGCAGGACGTAAAGGAGGGTAAGAGATTTTTTCTTTAAAAATGTGGCTAATTTTGTGAGTCAGCTTGGCAAAAATCATTGCCACAATGCCAAAGATTGCGCCAGCGATAATTGCCGAAATCAGCCCCATGACGGTGACTGTTGGGACAACGGAGGCATGGCGATATGCCGTATGCTGTAAACCCAAAATTAAGGTAACGCGATCGCCTACAATTGCTGCAACTAAACAGGGAAAAAGTGCATCGTGTTGGATTTTACCAATAGCTAAAACTTCTAAACCAAAGATGGTTCCAGCTAAGGGAGTTCCGAAAACTGAAGCAAATCCTCCACTTAAACCAGCCATTAATAAAATTCGCCGATCTGCGTGCTTGAAGTGGAATATTTTTGTCAACCGATCTGCGAGTGAAGCTGCTATTTGTAGGGCTGTGCCTTCACGACCAGCTGAACCTCCAAATAAATGAGTTAGGTCTGTACCTAGCAAAACTAAAGGAGCCATTCGCAAGGGAATAATCTCTTTGGGGTTATGAATTTCTTCAAGTAAAAGATTATTTCCTGCTTCTACACGTTTGCCAAACCGATGATAAATCCAACCGCTTAAGAAGCCGCCCAGAGGTAATAATGCAATTATCCAAAGATGAGATTCTCGCCAATCAGTTGACCATTCCAACGATGCCAAAAGAGCAGCAGAACCTATACCAGAAAAAATACCAACCACAAAGGATATGATTAACCATTTGCTGAGTTGGACTAAGACGATTAACTGTTCTAAATTGCGTAATTTCTTCATATCCAAATTGCTTTTATTTGTTACTGATTTGTATTGCTCATTTGGGTGCAAGTGCTTTTTTATAAGTAATCTGCATTTGGTTACAACATTCTAGGCAAATATTTTCGATTGATAATTAGCCACAATTATCTGAATCAAATTGAGATTTTTTGATGTTACAAAATTATTCATAATTTTAAAAATTAATAAATCAGTAGAAGTATTAGTCACATTCAAGAATGTAAATTTTTGACTAGCAATACTTGCTATTAATTGAATTGTGTTAAATATTTTGGTAGCTTCTAAAAACCGTAGCTTGGTTTTTACGAAGCTTATTTTGAAAATTTTAAAAAAAACTTCGCCCATTATCTCTACTCAAACTTGACTGATAGTTTTTAGCTCTTACCACCTACTTGTTGACAGCAGGTTAATGCAGTATTGAACTAGAAACTATCAGCCTACATGGGCGGTTCTCTGGCTGTTCCAGAAGGCGAGTCTCATCACCACTGCTCTTGTAATACCAAAGTCTACCTTAAGTTGTCAAGATATTAGATTTATGCTTTTTTACAAGAGAACTATAATCGTTGACAGTTGCCGATTATCGGTCATCAGTCAACGGTTAAGCATCACCATTCACCAGTTATCAGGTAAATGTACAAGTTAAATGCGTAACAGTCTAGTACAGCAGAGCGGAAATCAACCACCCATTCCAAATCAATGCAACGCTTACGCTGTATTCATTTCTAATTTTTAATTTTTAATTTTTAATTCACGGCGATACCAGTAGGTTTAAGTTATTAATAATTTTGAAAGCTGCCACACACAGACAGATGAGCATCATTATTTGCCCTGGAATCCACGATCGCGCCTTCACTCAATCCTTTATATCAGGATTGTTCGATGGCTCAATAGACCAAAATCAAGCTAAGATACTGGTTTTTCCGGGAAAAGACTTTTTGAGTTTATCAGCTTTGCACATTTTTGAGTTTTTGCGCGTTAGCGTAGCTCACCGCAGGTATAGCTTGAGCAACTCTCTAGAATCGCCAGTGATATTCATTAGCTTTAGTGCTGGCGTAGTCGGGGCAATAGGGGCAGCGCATTTGTGGCAACTGATGGGTGGTCGTGTCAAAGCATTTATTGCTATAGATGGATGGGGAGTACCACTACAGGGTAATTTTCCGATTCATCGCATGAGCCATAATTATTTTACTCATTGGAGTTCCTGTTTGCTAGGTTGTGGGCAAAATAACTTTTATGCACAGCCAGCAGTCGATCATTTGTCAATTTGGAAATCTCCCCAAACTGTACAAGGCTGGTGGGTAGATTCATCCATTGGAATTTCTCCACCTAAAGGTTATCTGACAGCAGCTGAGTTTTTGCTTATGCTGTTAAAGCGCTATGAAGCAAATTAGTCCGGACAATAGAATTATGAGTTAGGAGTTAGGAGTGGGGAAGCAAAAAGGTTACAGGTAACAGGGTACAGAGGACAGTCAAGAAAGACTATGCCCAAAGACCCATGCCCAATCCCCAATCCCCAATGCCCCATCCCCCATACCCCATCTACCCTAGTCACGATAAAGTATCTAAATGTTTCCAACTGAACCAGCTGCTGTTAATAACGGGTTTGGCGCACTGCTAAAAAACCGTGGTTTTATGCTTCTGTGGATTGGGCAACTGGTGTCCCAGTTAGCAGATAAAGTTTTCTTCGTTTTGATGATTGCTCTGTTAGAGAACTACTCACCGCTTCCTGGGTTGGCACAAAACTCGATGTACTCAACCTTGATGCTGTCCTTTACAATACCAGCAATTTTGTTTGGTTCTGCTGGTGGTATCTTTGTTGACCGTTTGCCGAAAAAACTGATTATGGTTGGTTCAGACATTGTGCGGGGAATCTTAACGCTATGTCTTCCCTTGTTACCACGACAGTTTTTGATTCTGTTAATCCTGACTTTTGCCATCTCCACAGTGACGCAGTTTTTTGCACCAGCCGAGCAAGCAGCTATTCCCCTGTTGGTGAAGCGAGAGAATTTGTTAGCAGCCAATGCGCTGTTTACCAGCACGATGATGGGAGCTTTAATTGTTGGGTTTGCTATAGGAGAGCCAATTTTAAGTTTGGCGAAAAGCTGGATGGGAGAAGAATACGGTCAAGAGATTGTGGTTGGTGGACTATATATATTATCGGCTGCGATCATGCAGCCAATAAAGTTTAAAGAACCCAAACGGCCAAAGGAACATCGGGCATCAAATAACCCTTGGGTTGAATTTACCGAAAGCCTGCGCTATCTCAAGAAAAATCCTTTGATCTTGAACGCTATGCTACAACTGACAACTTTATATTGTGTGTTTGCAGCGTTAACAGTGCTGACAATTCGATTAGCTGAAGAGTTTGGTTTAAAAGAAAAACAGTTTGGCTTTTTCTTGGCAGCAGCAGGTGTGGGTATGGTATCTGGTGCAGCGATTTTAGGTCACTGGGGTGAGAAATTGCGTCACAAACCTCTACCTTTAATTGGATTTTTGATGATGGCATTAGTTTTAGGGGTATTCACTTTTACGCACAACTTATTGCTGGCGTTAGGACTCTGTGCATTGTTGGGTATAGGTGCTGCCCTAATTGGCGTACCCATGCAAACTTTAATTCAACAGCAAACACCATCTACCATGCACGGTAAAGTATTTGGCTTTCAAAATCATGCCGTCAACATCGCTCTGGCTTTACCCCTGGCAATTACTGGGCCATTAACTGATGCTCTAGGTTTGCGAACTGTGCTTGTAGCAATGAGTGTTGTTGTTGTTGTTGTCGGTGTTTGGGCTTGGAAAAATACCCGCAATGTCTTGCAAGACGTACTTTAATTAATGTAGGCTAATAATCTAGATTTATATTTAATATAAAAATTAATAAGATTTTGATTGAAGTTTTCAACTAAAATGAAATCTTAAATACAGAATTCAGCATTAACTTTAGCTATAGTCTGAGGTTTGACCGTGCGTTCACTAAGTGTCTCCGCAGGAGAATCGCTCTCCCAAATTAGTCTCCCACAAATTGAGAATCAAAAACAGTCTCATGCTTCTAGCCAACCAGTCGTGCCCAAACGTGCATCTGGTGGTTTTGCTTTGCTTGACAGCCTTCATCGCCACGGCGTTGATTATATTTTTGGTTATCCTGGTGGAGCAATTCTCCCAATTTACGACGACCTGTATAAGGTGGAAGCGACTGGTGCTATGAAGCACATTCTTGTGAGACACGAGCAAGGCGCAGCCCATGCCGCAGACGGTTACGCCCGTGCAACCGGGAAGGTAGGAGTATGCTTTGGTACTTCCGGCCCAGGAGCAACTAACTTGGTGACAGGGATCGCCACCGCCTACATGGATTCAATCCCGATGATTGTGGTTACGGGGCAGGTAGCGCGTCCATCCATTGGTACAGATGCCTTTCAGGAAACTGATATTTACGGAATTACGCTACCCATCGTCAAGCACTCTTATGTAGTGCGCGACCCCAAAGATATGGCGCGAATTGTCGCCGAAGCCTTCCACATCGCCAGTAGTGGGCGACCGGGGCCAGTTTTGATTGATGTCCCCAAGGATGTAGCTTTAGAAGAATTTGACTATGTACCTGTAAAACCAGGTTCAGCAAAGTTACGCGGTTATCGTCCCACCGTAAAGGGAAATCCTCGACAAATTAATGCCGCAATCCAGTTGATTACTGAAAGCCGTCGTCCTCTACTGTATGTCGGCGGAGGTGCGATCGCAGCTGGCGCTCATGAAGAAATCAAACAACTAGCTGAATTATTCGATATCCCTGTCACCACAACCTTAATGGGGATCGGTGCATTTGACGAACATCATCCCCTCGCTTTGGGAATGTTGGGGATGCACGGCACTGCTTACGCTAACTTTGCCGTTAGTGATTGTGACTTGCTCATTTGCGTCGGCGCTAGATTTGACGATCGCGTAACTGGTAAGTTAGACGAATTCGCCTCCCGTGCTAAAGTAATTCACATCGACATCGATCCCGCAGAAGTCGGCAAAAACCGCATTCCTGAAGTGCCCATCGTCGGCGATGTGCGGAATGTGTTAGTAGACTTGTTGCGTCGCTGCAAAGAAGCAGGCGTTAAGGCTACACCAAATCAAAACCAAGAATGGTTAAATCTAGTTAACCGTTGGCGCGAAGAATATCCTCTAATAGTGCCTCACCATCCTGGCAGCATTTCACCTCAAGAAGTGATGGTAGAAGTCAGTAGCCAAGCACCCCACGCTTTCTACACCACAGATGTGGGACAACATCAAATGTGGGCAGCACAATTCCTCAAGAACGGCCCAAGGCGCTGGATTTCTAGTGCTGGTTTAGGAACGATGGGTTTTGGCTTACCTGCGGCTATGGGCGCGAAAGTAGCCTTTCCTGATGAAGAAGTCATTTGTATTAGCGGTGATGCTAGTTTCCAAATGTGTTTACAGGAATTAGGAACACTGGCACAATATGGAATAAATGTCAAGACAATAATTATCAATAACGGCTGGCAAGGAATGGTGCGCCAGTGGCAGCAAGCTTTCTATGGTGAGCGTTACTCATGCTCCAACATGGAAGTAGGGATGCCAGATGTGGAGTTATTGGCAAAAGCTTATGGCATTAAGGGTATGGTAATCAGCGATCGCAGTCAATTAAAAGATGCGATCGCCGAAATGCTGGCACACAAAGGCCCCGTAATCTTGAATGTCCACGTCACCAGAGACGAAAACTGCTATCCAATGGTAGCTCCAGGTAAGAGCAACGCTCAAATGGTCGGTTTGCAGAAGCAACCACCCAAAGCAGCAGCAGAGCCAGTTTATTGTAGTAACTGCAATGCCAAAAATGCTCCTACCCACAACTTTTGTGCTGAGTGTGGGACAAAGTTGTAACGCTTTTTGATAGTTTTGGACATTTATGCCCATTAGGTGATTGCTAAGGGACTTCCAGTTAAAAAAATATCCCATTGTAGGGGCGCAAGACCTTGCGCCCCTACAAATATGTAAATGATTTGGGATAATTTATTTTCTGCAATTCCCTAAATGATATTATTTCCGCTTGATTACTTATTAAACCCGAAGAACCCCACCCCCAACCCCTCCCCGCTTTTCGGGAGGGAAGACAAAGCACAGCTTTGGCGGGGTGGGGTTCTCTTATTATGGGTAATTTGGCGGACATGATATGACCCGTCGCAATACTTGTCGGTTAAAGGGAAAAAAGAAAGGGAAAAAGGGAAATAAAAAACCTTTAACCTTTACCCTTTAACCTTTTCCCCAAATCCAATTCCGAGTTAAAAATGCACAAAGCGAGCAGTATGTGACCCGTCGAACTCACGTTAAGGTTGTTCCAAGAAAATCGGTTCTGCTGCAATATCATTTAAGTCGATGCTGCTTAACAGATTTCGCCACTCTGTTTGCAGTACTGGATCTTTAGGATTTTTCTGGTGCAGTTGAGCCAGTATTGTCAGAGCTTCGTACCATATCCCATTTTGGGCATAAATAGCATAGCGCTTGAGAAGTTCTGTCGTTTGTAACTCTTTGACTACGCCGGGATTGAGTTGAACTCTTTGAATTACCCCTTCGACGAAAGTTGGGGGAGAATTCTGTTCCTGCTTACGGCTAATGGTGAAAAACCAGCGATATTGTTTGTCTAGTGCCAAGCCGGGAGCAGTAGTAGGCAAAGACACACGGATCACTCCTGGTTTATCTGGTAGAGCGATCGCTTTTTTGTAAATCTCGTTAGAGTCTTGATCTTGCAGCACAAATTCAGCTGCATAGCGCAAATCTTTGGTATATGGCACATAAAAAAACCAACTTGGGTGTTCTAGTGTTGTCTGCCCCCAGACATTAATCACTGAGTTAGATTCCTGAGTAAAGGGCACTAAAGCAGTCAAGTCATGTTTAAATGCAGCCAACCCCCCACGCTTCGCTCCACCACGAACACGACCCCCTGGAGGGGGGCCAGGTGGAATTGGAGGTTGATTAAAGGTTTTGGCTTGAGCAAGAGTCGTTTTAGCATTAGAGCGATTGCTAATTGAAAAACCAAGAGTTGGTTTTGCCACTACTGAAGTCAGGCTAACTAGTAAACTGGTACAGCTAAAAGCTACTACTAAAAACAGTTGTATCGGTTGTGAATTTGACTTCATAAAAACCTTCCTTTAACTATACAAACCTTGTAAATTTATTTACTGGCTATTAAAAAATTTAATCAAACAAAAAAATCTTTCCCAATTCCCAATTCCCAATTCCCAATTCCCAATTCCCAATCCCCAATTCCCAATCCACAATCCCCTATTTCCCACTTTCCACCCGTACTTTTGTTGCTGAATTATAAATTGACATCAGGCTAACGGTGGCTACCAACGACAAAATCGACGGTACAAATGGAACCCAAGCACCCGAAATTAACAAACCAAAGCAGAATATATACAGAACACTAGAGGTAATACTTACTGCCAATGCCAACCAGGGCAAGGAAAGCTTTCGCCAAGCCAAAACTCCGCCAACTAAAGACCAGCACCAAATCCAAGCCACCTCAGCCCATAGCGACCAAACCCTTAGCAACGGCCGCCCATCCTCCACAGCACTGAGTATCTGGCTAATCATGTGGGCTTGTACTAACACTCCTGGCATCTGCTCATCTAAAGGAGCGCCATAAGGTGTAGGCCAGGTGTCTGGAGAATCCCCCTTGGCTACTACACCAATCAAAACAATCTTGTCTTTGATAGCACTGGCATTAATTGGACTAGTTAAAAATTGGGTTAGCTTCACCTGTTGGGCTATTTGTTTTGGAGAACGATAGTTAAGTAAGATTTGACCGCCGTTAGCATCAATATCTTGATAGCCGCCAGCCCTAGAATTCAGCTTCAGAAAAATAGTCTTACCAAATTGCAAATTCCCTTCAGGAGTGAACTTTGGTTGAATTCCTGAAGGTTGCAGATAGAGAGAGGCCAGTTGTAGACTGAATGCAAGGCGAGCAGGGCACAACGATGTCGGCTCCTGGTTCATGAATAGAAGATGCCGACGGATAACTCCATCAGGATCGTGAATAAAGTCACTGAATCCAAGATTTGTAGTGGGGATTTCTGGTGGCGGCTTAATACCTGTGATATTTTCTGTGCTATCACTTCCTTTACATACGCCAATCAAGTTTTGAGTTTGTTGAAGACGAGTAATTAAATCTGGTTGTTTGGCTTGAAAATCACGGTAGATATCTAAGCCGATTGCTCTGGGTTGGTATTGATTCAGTTTTGCCAGGAGTTTGTTGAGAGATTTTTCAGAAATGGAAGCTCCAATCAAGGACTCATTATTTTGTCTTTGAATTGCCAGATCGTCATCGTCAATTGTAATTACCAGCAGACGCGAATCTAGTCCTTCCGCAGGGCGCGATCGCATCATCTGATCAAAAGCAGGAATTTCTAAACTTTCCAGCAATCCTACCCATCTCACCCCACAAACCAAGGCTGTAATTGCCAAACTGGATAACAAAGTTGTTGCTAATCTGCGTTTGCTAGACCAAGTTAAATTCGGTTTATCTTCAGTTTTTGTTGTAGACCTTAATTCATCCCAAGTGGGTGGTATCTGCGCTGGATTTTGGCAAATCATTGGTAGCCAAGTTGCACAGGGAAATCGATCTTCAAGTCCTTGCAATCGTTCCCGTGCTTGGCGTACCGCTTGATATAAAGACTCACCACCAGCAAAACCTTCGAGAAAATACTTTAAAAATTCCTTCGCAACCTGGTCTGGGACGGGTTCACGCATAACGATCATTTGAGGAATTTGCAAATCAGCTAATTCTCGCGCCAATCCCAATCCATCACAGGAGTTGAATATAGCTAGTTGCAAGCCGTTTTCAATGGCTTTCCTCAGAGCGTATTTTAATTCGCCAATGGTGAGACTATCAGTTTTATTTAGGTAAATTCGTCCGCATTCGCCATTTTTGTTACTGGAACTGTGCCCAGCAAAGAAGAGAATATCCCAGTTTTTTCCCCAAAGATGCTCGGTTAATTCTTTCCTCTGCGGTTCTACTAGAAAACTCACTTCTGCGTTATTACACTGTTGGAGTAAAGCTTGATCCGCCTCGGTGTCAATTCCTTGACTATTGCCCACAATTGCCAAAATATTGACTAATGGATTTAAAGAGTGTGGCTTGTGAATGCGATCGTAAGATGGTGAAGAAAGGGCAATTTCAGTCTTGGGGTAGCGTTCTAACAACTCCCACAGATGCCAAGGTAATAGCTGCAATTGGCTATTTTCTGTTTGCAAAATTACTCGCACTTCTTCTGTGGACGACAATCTTTCTAACCATTTTTCCCTCAAAGGGCGGAACTCTTCTGCTCGCAACCAGGTATTAAAGCGGGCGCGCAAGATATGAGAAGTGTTTTCGCAATCCTGAACCATTGATACATTCGTCACCTGCATTTTGTCAGCATGAAGACGATAACGATTGCCTATCTGCCGATAACTAGACTGCCAATGACTGTAATAGAGAGGCATTTCGGGAAATGAAGGTAATCTTCCTGTGATTTCTGTTGTAGCCCGCTCATGTTCTTCACCAATTTGGAGGGTGACAGCAAAGCCCTGCTCAAAACTACCTTCTCCGAATTTCAGAACCACTAACTTACCCATGACCGTCACTATCTCCCTGTGCAAAATCATGCCCTGTTCTAATGTCTCATAACAAACTCCACAAGCTTTTACAGACTTTTCTCAAAATTCTTAAAAGCCGGCTTGAATTTTTAATTTTTAATTTTTAATTAACCAGTTAGCACTTAGTAAATTATCGACAAAGAGGGAAGATAGGTAGATGTCTCAAATCCGAAAATGCTCAGTAATACTAGTATCATTAAAGGCTACCCTAACGCTAAATTGCTCTGTAGGTTCTCCGCGAAACTGCAACTGAATGTAATTGTCTGATTTTCTTGATTGAGCGTCTAGAAATACTGCCCCCGAACTATCTAGAACAGTGAGATGAACTTCCGGTGGTAAGTAGATTTGATTTCCTGTGGCGTGTAATTGCAGATGAATAGTGGTTTGCCGATCTTTTTCTGGGCTGATTTCCACAATCAACATGACGGGTTGGTTAAGAATTTGGATACCCAAATCAATCAGTTTTGCGCGTTTAGTAATTGATTCTGGTCGATTGAGGACATTAGGTTCCATAGTTTCAGTACTACGAAAGGCATAAGCGGGTCTTAGTTCCGGCAAGTTCCACAAAGATTCAACAGTCTGCCAACCTGTTTCAAATATACCAGCAAACCACTGACTTAAATTCACGAGTGAACTAACTGGGGATTGACGGAGTTGATCTAGGTGGTCGATAAAGGCTTCCAATGGTTGCAGTTGTCTTAAGGGCAGTGTTTCACTTACTACACTAGGAATAAAACCAAGCAGCCTCGCTTCTTGGAGCAATTCATCAAATTGAACAACTAAATAACCCACCCGTTCTTCCCAAGTTTCTGGAGGAATGGAACATATCTGCTGATGTAGATGGACAGGGCGACACTCCAGGCGACCAACTGAGGGCACTTCTAAGTCAGCGATATTTCCACACAGACGCATGATAGGGTTCCAGCTGTCACTAGCTTGGAGGTTAGTAGGAATATCCATCATTTCCAAATAGTCATTCACTACCCATACAGCTAGCGTATTCAGCCGAACTTGCTCTCCTTTTTCCGAATTTGGTTGTTGATTAGCAAATTCCTGGGCAGTTCTACGAGCTAATTGGGAAATCGGCAACTTTAAAGCGAAATCGTCTAGCTGATAAGTGTAGTTACTCATAAGTCAGTCTCTAGTGATCAATGCTGCTATGTACATATCATCTGCATTCACTAAATTTATGCCACAAAATCGAGAATGATTATTGACAAATTGGGGATTGGATAAGAACACTAGCAGTACTCCCAACTCTGACCACCCACCCACACCCTCATCAACCAGTGTTACTTGATAAGTAATACCGAAAAAAGAATGCGACAGCTATACACAGCCAAACCCTTGTTATGACTGGTTTTCTTAATTTTGAATTTTGTTAGCGTAGCGTAAAGCCTACGGCATAGCTTCTCTGCGAGACGCTACGCGAACGCTTAAAGTGAGCCTGTGTACTCTGTAAGAGTTGCAAGCTACGCTTTTAGCATCTCGTAGAGAGCGTCATTTTGAATTTTGAATTGGTATAACCATGCTTCTTTAAGCGATCTCTACAATGAGCCACTTGGTGTTCCGGTTTACCGAATAACCCGCTTGATGGCATTTAAATAGTAGATTAATAATCAACAATGGCAAATAAGCAGATGTAATACTATTGCACCTAAAGAGTTACACCCAACACTCTGCACTTCAAAATTTCATACTTCTATGTTTCCATAATTTTTACAAAAAACCTTAGTAACAGCAAGTTGAATTTAACTACATCCATAAACAATTGTGTTATTTCTGGATTTATGCTATCAGATTGGAACTTTTAGCTGTTTCAATAAAGCAATGTCTTTAAAGTATATCTAAGGTAGTAGATTAATTAAAAATAATTAAATAAAACTTGTCTAAAATATCACGAAACTATTTAACGTTAGATTAGACTTTAGACAGAAGGATAAGAAAATTAATTCAGTTATTTTAGTAGTTAAATAACAATATTTATCTCAATATTTTTGATTGAGAAGTATTAGTTGTGGTTGAAAAATAGAAAAAACTTTTTCTAGATTTCAGCAAATTGTTTAGTACCATAAGAACCATTTAATTTCAAACTCAGGAGATTCCAATGAACCGAAATCACAGTAAGAATTTGCTCAAAATGCTTGCTAGCCTCGTGGGAATTGCTAGTACTAGTGCTTTAATCAGTCTTCCAGTATATGCTTTGCCTCAATCCATCTCTAGAAATTTAGAAGCTAGTAAAGCCCCTACTGCCGATAGATTGTACTCTCAAGCAGGACAATCTACAGGTGACTCTACTACCGGAACACAGCAGAATAACGGTACTAGCGGAACACAGCAGTATCCGAATAATGGTACTAGTGGAACACAACAGTATCCGAATCCGAATAACGGCACTACTGGAACACAACAGTATCCAAATAACGGCACTACTGGAACACAGCAGTATCCAAATAATGGTACTAGTGGAACAACTAATGATACTACTGGAACTACCGATACTACTGGTACTAGTGGAACAAATAATGATACTACTGGTACTAGCGGAACACAGCAAAATACGGGTGGTAGCAACACAACAGGTGGACAAAACACCGGTGGAAGTGGAGGTGTCAGAGCGCTATGGTAATTTATTAGCCTCTACACGGGCAAGGGATTTTGTTTAGCTTGCTGCTTTTGGTTAGATGATTTCAAATGCTGGCTGTTATCAACAGTAAATGCAGTAGAAAAGATGAGATGTACTGTCAATTGATTCGATTTCTACTGCAACAGATTTTAGCAATTTTATTTTGCTTTATTCACTATGTTACGATATTTAGTATTTAAGCTCTCTATTAGGAATAATTGACTAAAATAACTACTAAGATGTAAATTCAGAAAAGAAATATTCGATGATTAATTTAGCACTTAATTATTAATTCAAAAAGTCTAATTTTTAAAATGTATAAGCCATTAGATAAATTAGTTGTTTTTATTTGTGTATCTGGATTAAATTTTAATTCGGCAATTTCGTCAGCTTCTGAGATAAAAGTAATTTCTCATATTTCAACCAAGAATTTAGTCTCTCAAAAGGTTAATATTAATAATTTAATTACTCAACCTCTTCACTTAGAGATCAGCCTTCACAACCGTCGAGTAACCCTCTATCGAGGAAAAACCCGAATTAAAAGTTATCCTATTGCAATAGGTCGCCAAGGCTGGGGCAGTCCAGTTGGTAATTTTCGAATACGTACAATGTTGGAAAATCCTACTTGGATAAATCCTTTTACAGGTAAAGCTATTCCAGGAGGAGATCCTGAAAACCCACTTGGCAAATACTGGATTGGATTTTGGACAAATGGTAAAGATTGGGTTGGCTTTCACGGTACACCTAATCCTGATTCAGTAGGTAAGGCTGCCTCACACGGTTGTATTCGGATGTACAACAACGATGTTAAAGAATTATTTGATCAGGTAAGTCTGGGAACACCGATTACTGTAGTGCGATAGCTGATATGGGGGGATGACAAATGTTTAATTGAGCGGTATATAGTACCGCTTCTGGTAATTCGTAATTCGTAATTCGTAATTACCATTGCATAAGGGTTTTAGCCTGGGAAATATTACAACCAATTTCCAATTAGCACATAGGCAGACCAAAAGCTTGGTGCTTTGTAGTTAGGATGTTTCAAAAGTTGTAGCTGGGCACGGTGGACAGCTTCGGCTTTGGTAATTTTGCCACTTTTGAGTTCTCGATAGAAGGCACTAACAAACATTGCTGTTGATTCATCATCAATCTGCCATAGGGAGGCTATGGTACTGCGTGCGCCAGCCCGTACAGCTGCTCCTGCAAGACCGAGTGCTGCCCGACTATCTCCTGTTGCTGTCTGGCAAGCACTTAAAACTAATAACTCTACGATGGTTTTATTCTGACTGCGAAAGAGAGTATCAAAATCCTTGACATTGATTTGACCATCGAAATCTAAAATAAAAGTGTCTTCAAGGCGAGAACTAAACTGACCATGAGTTGCTAAATGTACTATGTTGAATGAAGCAGCACTAATTTGATTCTCTAAATTCTTTTTCTTAAAATCTCCATCTAGTAAACTAGTTGTCGAGACTCCTGCTTTGGTAATACCATCAAATTCAGATTTGATTGCAAGTAGTGGTGCAAACTCGGAAAAACCTGGTGGTGGCTGAGTCAGTCCTGCGGTTAGCGCTCTTAGCTGCTGTTGAACGAGGGGTTTAGGGTTGAGGAGTTGCAGACCTACGCTCAGAGCGATCGCATATTTCTCTATCAAGTATTGCTTACCATCATAAAGGGCTGCCATTGGTAAGTTGCGTAAGGGGCCATCCAGGACGAATACTAGGGTATCTACCCCACTTTTCTGCAATTCTGACTCAATAGGTTGAAGCAGCCAGTTGTAAACTTGATGCGCCTGTTTTTGGACGGTTTTGGTAGCGGTGGGGTTGACCAGATTTTTTCTTAGGTCTACTAAGAGTTCTTCTACTGCTGTGTGGGAAATAGGAGTAGTGTAGCTTTCTAGGGGGTGTTTGGGAATTTTGACTATTACCTGGAGTTCGTTTTGAAGAATAATCGGATAAAGGATGGCAGCCGTGGGATTATCTTTGTCTACTACTTCATCGAGGGCTACTTTTTGACCTAGTAAGCAAGCTTCCTGGAAAAAGTCGTCCAATTCTGCTAGTTGGAGTGCTTCAATTCTCTGGCGTGCTTTCTCCAAGATTTTTTGATCTGATTTTCCTTCTTGGGATTTCAGCAGTAACTCTACTGACTCGCGGTAGATGGGTTCTACGCTGTCCCGGAAGTTGAATTGCAGATCCTGGTTTACTACATCCTTATTGACTACTAAATCTCTGCGAAGAGACTGGAGAGTATCCACAGCAGCATCATACGCCGCGATCGCACCATTAATATCTTTTTGTACCCGCAGCAATCTACCTAACTGCCACTCCAAAGCGTAGGTAATCTCTGGTGCATTACTGCTCTGTGCCAAAGCTAACCCTTTCTGCGTAAGCTCTTGCGCCTCCGACCATTGTCCACTTTTTTCGTACAAGCTGCCTAAACTCTTTAGTGCGTGGGCTTCTGCCCGCTTGTCACCCAAACTGCGGGATTTCTGGATGGCGCTAGCAAGTAATGTTGCTGAGTCATGAATACGGCTTTTAAAGTAATAACTATTACTTGATGCTTGCAATACTCCTCTCTTGACTTTTGTCATGCTTTGTGAGTAATTGACTAAAGCGTAAATACTGGCACGACTAAGGGGGAGTTGGTTGAGTTGTGATTCAATCGACGGCAAAAGAGTTTGAAGCTTTGCCCATTGTTGATCTTCAATGAGTAGGCTGAGGAGATTGAGTTGCGCTTGAACTTTTATTAAGGGTGGGGGAGATGCTGCAATAGTTTGTTGATAAAAAGCGATCGCTTTTGCTTTATCGTTTTGTTGACGGGCATGATTCCCCAGGCTGAACAGACTAGCGGTGATATCAGCGCTTGATTGCAGATTTCGAGCAATTATTAGACTTTCTTCTAGTACCTGACATGATTTTTCCAAATCGCCTACTACTAAAAGGGCATCACCAAGCGATCGCAAACTCACTGCCTTTTCTCTAGAGTCTGGTTGAGATTTTAAGGTTTGACTTACCCGATCGAGTGTTTTGATCGCGCGAGGGTAAAATCCTTGGCTTCGCCACGCCTGTGCTTGATTGATTAGCGATCGCACCATACCGCTTTGATTATCTATTTGTTTGTAAATTTCTTCTGTCTGCTGCCAAGTTGTTAAAGCATCCTCTGCATGTCCCGTTCTCAGTTGCAGACGACCTTGAATATCTAATGTTTGAGCAAATATTTGGAGATTTTGGTTTTCATTTTGAGCTTTGAGTAAATTCAAGCTCTCTGTAATTGCCTGCTGTGCTTGATTCCATGCACCGAGTTGCTGATAAGCTAGGGAAAGATTACTCAGTGTTACTGCCAGTGGAAGGCTTTCTCCATCCTGCCTATATGCTTGGACAGCCTGTTCTAACACTTCTACTGCCTTGGCAAAGTTTTCCGTATCGTATAATATTTTACCTTGCTGTAGTAGTGAGGCGGGATCGGTGACTACAGCCAGCGATGTCTGACTATTAATTGGTAATTGCAATGAGGAATTAATTGAGTTAGGAACCCTTGCTAGCACGGGTGAACCAAGGGTACATAGCAAAGCCATGAGGAAGTACAAAGACAAACGTAAAAAGTGAGCCAGCCTATTCTTCTTCCAAAGTCCAGGTTGCTTTTGCCTTTTAGCTTTTACAGAATTCGCGCCAAAAATCCTAGTTGATTTAGTCATAAGCATGACAAGGGGTAAGTGATAACCAGGAACGTACAGGATTTACTGTAAATATTTGGGCTACCAGGGTAATGTTACCATTGGCATCCATGACTCATGCATGAGCTTTCATAATCTTAGGAATATGGCTTTTGTTGTCGCTGAAGTAGCAAATGCGTAGCCCGCCGCAGGCATCGCCAAAATAGCTTTTGCTGTCATTCGGCTCTACTGCTGCAAAACCCAACGGCGAAACAGTTCTACCATAATCCGCCAGCTTCCCTGAGTTTCCTCAACAACATCATGACGCTTTAGAGTATCCAGCGCTTCTTGTAAATCAGCGTCATTGATACCTGTAGATTGAGCTAAGGCATCCAAACTTAGCCCCTCTATGTGAGGTGCAAGCACTTGTAGAATTACCTGTTGACCCTCAGCACCCCGCGCCGCCTGACCCCAAACTCCATCAAAGTAGTAGCGTCCCCGCTTGAAAAATTCAGGGTCATTGATAACTGCTTCCACATCTTCTATTGTGAAAACTGGGTCACGCGATCGCCCTTGCTCAAAAACAAAGTCATTGTAGCGGCGCACTAGCTGAAAACCCAGCAGTTGCACTAAATATGGTTGGCCATTTGTTAAGGCATAAATTTCATCTAAAGCTTCCGGTATGTAGTCGAGGAGGAAGTCTTCATTACCTGGATTAGCGAGAATTTGGCGGGTAGCTGCACGTTTTTGAAAGCCTACATGAATAGGAATGACGCTGGCAAAGAAGGGTTGAAAATAATCTGCTGTCATTTCTTCTAAAGTGTGCAAACCAGCAAATGCAAAAGCGATTTTAGAACTCATTTGCACCAAACCGCGCAGAAAACCCATAAAATCGATAGGGATTTTTTTCGCTTCAATTAAATCTTCAATTTTCTCAAATTCGTCTAAAGCGATGATTAACCCACCTTCTAGTTTTGCTTCCACCTGCTTTACATAGCGTTCAAAAGTCCGGTAGGGAAGATTTAGTAAATCAGCGTCAGCTGGTGGTGGAAGTTTTACAGTTCGAGAAATTTCATCACAAATTGCCATTAGTACTTCACCTACACCTTGAGGGCTATCTCCCAAACGTAGCAAGTTTACATAAGCTAGCTGGATTTGTGAACCTAGACAATTAGCAGCGTTAAGCAGAATAGAAGTTTTGCCCATGCGCCTGTGACCGTAGAGAACTACAGACTGGAGTTGATTACCCATCACCCAGAGTTCTTCTAACTGTCTGATGATATCTTCTCGCCCAACGAAGAGATGACCTTGAACCGGATCGCCTACAACATAAGGATTAACCACAGCCTTGGTGATGGAAATTTCTCCCACTTCACCAGTGATTTGTAAAAGGCTTTCTTTCCAAGTTTGAGTGATATCTATGATTAACCCTTGCTCTGCTTGGGGCAAGGTGTCGGCTTGATTTAGGATGCTTGTGAGTTCGCCTAATGCTCGATTGAGAGCTAAAGACCTAGCTGAACGTGAGACGCTGCGATTAACAAACTGGACATCCTCAACAACTCGATGCAAATTAGTAAGGACTTTCCAAGTAATTGGACGTAAAAGCGGTTCTTGGGGAAAAGGAGGAACTTGGATAGCTGCAATAGACGCTGATGTTTGAGCTTTCTTAAACGCTCCTAGAGTTTGGGCAAGGGTAAACATTTCCTCGCCATAGAGAAGAGAACGCACTATAGTAAAAGCCTTTACTGCTTTCGCTGGTTCTTCTTCATAGAGATGCCAGAAACCAGCAGCAGTAGCACGAGCAGGAGTCTCTAAGCGAGTATCTGTGTTAAAACGAGCCTGTAAACCTTCTTGCCAAAAATCAGGCAAGAAAAAGTAGAAGGAAAACAAACCTCTGATAAAGCTTGACTTTAGGGTTTCATCCAGAGAAACTGAAGCAAAACGTACTATCTCCCAATCAAAAGGATTTGCTGCCAGTCGAGAGACAGTCCAAATAAGTTGTTCTGAAGGGATTTTGGCAAGTACTCTATTCACTGCTTGGACTACGGGAATAAATTGTAGAGTATATGCCAGCAGTTCATTAGCATTATGTAAACCTGTTTCCCAATCATTTTGCAACCAATTTTGCAAGCGCCAAACAAGATTAGGAAGGGGAAGCGGAGTGATGCGGGGGAGTAGCCAACTACTATTTTGAATTGTTCGCAAGTTTAAAGGTGAGCCAATAAGCCAGACTTCTGGACGCAATATCGCCACGCCTACCGTCACGCCTAATGCCACGCCGAACGCCACGCTTATCGCCACGCCTCCCGCCACGCCCAACACCACGCCTCCCGCCACGTCTACCGCCATGCCGAACGCCACGCCTACTGCTACGCCTCCTGCTACGCCTCCTGCTACGCCTACCGCTACGCCTACTGCCACGCCTACCGCCACGCCTACTGCCACGCCTACTGCCACGCCTACTGCCACGCCTACTGCCACGCCTACCGCCATGCCGAACGCCATACCGAACGCCACGCCTACCGCCATGCCGAACGCCACGCCTACCGCCACGCCTCCCACCACGCCTCTCGCCACGCCGAACGCCACGCCGAATGCCACGCCAAATGCCACGCCAAACCAGTTAATGCGAACATTTGCAGTCTGAAAAATTAAACCTATAGCTACAGGTGTAATTATTGTTAAAACTAATCCTTGAAAAAGTAACTGACGTTGGATAGCATTTTGACGCAATAACTCCCATCCCTTCCGCCAATTCATTTCCTCTTCAGGAATATACCCACCCCCGAATCTATCCACATACCACCGCAAAGCCTGGGGAAAGAAAAATACCCAATACAAAAGGCGCAGATAATCTAAAGGATTCCACAAAGAGAGGGGACGCTTCAACTTGGGCGCTAAGTCTAAACGGGGTACTGGGGTCATTATTCAACCTCCATCTTCGCCCGTGAAGAACCTAACCCTCCAGGCCGCTTGTTTATGACGGAAGGGAGAGTAAAAGTAATCTTATTCCCCTCCCCTCCGAGGCTAAGGCGTACATACAAGTATTTTGACTTGCACCTTTGTTGTATCGACTTGCACCTTTGTTGCATTGACCTGCATCTTTGTTGCATTGACGTGCGCCTTTGTTGCATTGACGTGCGCCTTTGTTGCATTGACCTGCACCTTTGTTGCATTGACCTGCACCTTTGTTGTATCGACCTGCAAAAATTAACCTACCCTACATTAAGCAGTAACTCTAAAAAACTTGTGTGTACACGGTAGCTTTCCAAGGGCAGGGGTAAAAGTGGTGTCTGTCATTCATCGCAAACTCTCCACATACCGCGAATAAGTTTGATAACACAATTGCATGAGTTTTCGAGGATGTCCGCCACTTTCTTGGATGAGTTGGATGATTTCTTCTTCAGTAAAACTCACTGAAGTTCTAGCCAAACGGTTAGTAATAAAAGTAAGCATAGTAGCTTCATCCCAAGGATGAATGTGTTCCTCTTGGAAAATACCCGCTAATGGAGAAATCTTACCTTGCTCCTGACTATCGTTAAATAAGTTGTTCAGAGGTTCGGTGGCAGCTAAAATCAGCTTCAACGGAGCATTACTTCCTTCACCTAAACCGCGCAAATAATACCTTATGTTGCGAGTAAAACCTTCGGTTGTAAGCTTTCCTACATTGTCTATAGCCAGTAGTATTTTACAACTTTGCAAATTGCGGGTTAACTGATAGTCTTTACTTTCGGGTATACCAATCTCGTGGCACAAAGCACTATAAAATTGACTTTCATTATGAAGTAAATTTAAGTCTAAAAAAACTGGCTGACGTTTAACGTTTAAACGAGTTTCTGCTTCCTGGCAAATCATCCATAGCAGCGAGGATTTTCCGATTCCCTCTTCCCCAATTAAAACAACACTACTACCGCTATTCAACACCTCAAATACTCGCCGGATTTCGCCCTCCCGGTCAAAGAATAAATACTTTTCTTCTACTCTGCCACTAAAAGGAATGAAGGGATTTTGATTTAGGTCAGATTTAGTTAACTCTGGAGAAGTAGTATAATCTGGTTCTGGCGCAGTGGTATAAGATAGTTTTTTAGTAGAGTAATTGTAATTTCTCTCAAAAAAGTTTTCAAGTTCTTCCCTCAAATTTCTTTTATCAAGGTCGTTTATATTTAATACTCTTTTAATTTTATCGTTTAAACTTTTACCTATTTCTTTTAAATACTGTTCTGTATATGGTTTGGCAGTAGGATTAGACTTCGTTATTTTAGAAGGCATTTGACTATAATTCATACCTTGCCAACTTAGTAGAAAAACTTTTTCTTCTAACTTGCTCAGTAATACTACTTTTCCTTTCCTCTCCTCAAATATTTGCTTAATAGATTCTAATGCTTCTTCAGCTTCCATTTAACCTGATTGAGTTGGTAGAGTAAAGTTAACACTTGGATATAAGTTTATTATTTTACAGTAAAACCTACATAATCCTACGTCTATGTAGATATTCTTTGTATTTATGACCTAATCCTACATTTACCTACATCCTACGTATAACTATGGACTACAGGCGAATATAGAGACATCGAAACAACAGAGGAGTACAAAACGATGTCTACTTACTATCCTGTAAATGAAAATTTAGCCGCACAGCAACAGCCAATAGTTCAATCTCTAGATGTTCTCAGTCAGTCAAACAATACAGAACAACTTCTCGATATCGCTGAAAATATTACTGCTGCTTTAAGCAAATCAGATACAGTGGAATTAGTTCAAGCTGGGGGTCAGACAGCAGAAAATATTTTTAAGGTCTTAGTGCAATATGGTGGTAAACCAGTTGCAATTATCCTAGCTACTGCTGTTCTGATTGCAGCTACGGCTATACCGATCTTAGCTGTAAAAGTATCTCTGGGTCAGATAACTCAAATCGATAATATTTCACAGACGAAATGATAGTTTTGTGTTGGGTTACGCTTTGCTTAACCCAACCTAGATTTTACTGCTTCATCTAATACAAAAGGGTGGGCAAGATGCCCACCCCACAAGAAGGTTAGAAAGAATTAAGAATTTTTTGCTAGTAGCGAATTCGCGGATCTACATAAGCATTTAAAATATCAATTAAAATGCTGGCACTCACAACGATCGCACCAAAAAAGACTAGCACTCCCTGGACTGTGGGATAATCGCGATCGGCGATCGCTTGATACAGTCGATTCGCTAACCCAGGCCAAGAAAATGTTACTTCTGTCAAAATCGCCCCACCCAACAGAGAAGCAAAAGTTAACCCCAAGACTGTAATTACTGGGATTAGAGCATTCTTTAAGGCATGAGAGGCTAAAATCTTATTTTCACCAATACCTCTGGCTCTAGCGGCTTCTACATAATCTGCTTTCAAAGTTTGCTTTAAATTCACTCGCACAATTCGTTCAAAAATCCCACTCAGCAAAATTCCCAAAGTGAGACTCGGTAGGGCAAGATGGTGCAAAGATGTGAAAAACTGAGTGAGATTTCCACCGAGTAAGCTATCAATTGTATACAATCCAGTCACAGTAGTGGGAGCCGGAAGGTTAGGCGGAAAGCGGTTGGAATTGGGAAACCAACCCAATTGGACTGAGAAAATCAATTGCAAAAGCATTCCCGCCCAAAACATGGGGAGTGCGTAGGTGATAATCCCAAACAAGCGTCCACCGACATCGAAATATGTCCCAGGACGAGAAGCTGAAAGAGTTCCAACCGCAATTCCAACGATGAGTGCAACCGCCATACTGCATACTGCTAACTCGACAGTTGCAGGGAAATATTGTCTAATTATGTCCCAAACATTCTCTCCCCGACTCAACAAAGAACTTCCCAAATCAAAGCGCAGTAGGTTTCCCAAATAATTAAGGTACTGTAGCCACAAAGGAAAGTTTAAACCTAATTGTTTTCGCAATTCTTCTTTAGCTGCTTCTGGCGCACGTCCACCAAGAATTGCATCTGCTGGATCTCCTGGTGTTGCTCTTAGTAAGAGAAAGACAATGGTGATAATTGTTAATAGCTGAAGTGGTGCGAGCAGCAACCGAGAAACTATGTAATATTGTAAAGCTTTAGAACGAGACATATTTTAGTTATTTATTATTTGTCATTTGTCATTTGTTATTGGTCATTTGTTATTTGTCATTTGTCATCTGTTATTTGTCATTTGTTTAGAAACCTTGATTTTGCAGAAGGGAAATTCATGAATTACCCTTACGTGTGTAGTTTTGCGTAAGTCCTAATTTCATGAAAAACTCCAAATTTCAAAATAGACAATATTTAACTCTTTACTAATGACTAATGACCAATGACTAATGACTAATGACTACTTTTTAATTTTCTGGTAAACCAGAATTTGGGTCGGGTTAAGTTGTACGCTGTTTACACCTTTTTGGGCAAACACATAGTCTTTGCTTTGCCATAAGGGAACGTAAGGTACATCAGCAGTTACTAGTTTTTGAATTTCTGCAAAAATTTTCTGACGCGCTTCGGGGTTTAGTTCTTTGCGTTGTTGATCGATTAGTTTATTCATGGCTTCGCTATAGTAAAACGAACCCTGACTTTGACTGCCTCCATCTTCGCAGCCTTTAGCAACCGAACCTTTAGTACAAGACAAAAACGGTTGGATGTAATTATCTGCGTCTAAAAAATCTGGATACCAATCAAGTAAAGCTCCTGGATATAAACCTTTGGAGATGTCTTTAAAGAAGGCTGGCCCTTCGGCGGGGGTGACTTCAAATTGTAGAATTCCATCCATTTTGGCATCTACAAGAGATTTGAGTGTCTGTGCTGCCAAACTACGAGTAGGCGAACTAGAAGGATACCAAATTTGGACTTTTGCCGGATTTTCTTTGGAAAAACCAGCAGTAGTTAACAATTTTTTAGCTTGATCAAAGTTAGCATCGCCATAAGCATCTTTGAATAATGGCACAGAAACATTCAATGTCGTAGGAATCATGCTATATAGCGGATCAGCTTGACCAAGTAACGCCCGCTCATTTAAAAGTGGACGGTCAATTATTGACGCGATCGCTTGTCTAACCTCTAATTTATCTAAAGGCTTTTGATTCCGGTTTAATACCAGATAACTTACTACACTACCTTCAGCTGCGATCGCTTGCCAATCCCCTTTTTTACCACCTTCTTCTAAGCTTCGATTTTGATCTGGCTGTAGCGACAGATAAGCTACATCAATCGCGCCTGTACGGAAAGCATTGAACAAATTAACCGGACTAGTTTGAATTTGGAGGTTAACACCCTTGTTAACTGGTTTTTCTCCCCAATATTTATCAAACGCATCAAATCTTATTGAATCAGTACCATACTGAGCTAACTTGTAAGGGCCAGTTCCCACAAAAATATTCGGCTTAAATTTACCAGCACCGAGTTCGTAAGCTTTGGGCGAAACTGCACACACCCCAGGAAACGCCAATAGTGAGGGAAAGGCTGCAAAGGGTTTTTTCAGCTTAATGCTTAACTCATACTCCCCTGTAGTTTTCACTGAATCTACTATATCGCCTAGTAAAAATGAAGGTTTTCCTTTATTTTGAATAAAGCGGTTGATAGTAAACGCCATTGCTTGGGCGTTGAAGGGAGCCCCATCGTGAAAAACCACTCCCTGACGTAAGGGAATGGTATAAGTTAAGCCATCTTGACTGACTTTAGGTAATGCTGTTGCTAGCTGGGGCTTAATTTCTGTGCTTCCTGGTTCGTAGGTGTAAAGGCGATCGCTCATATTAAACACCAAGCCCAAAGCTGCTAACTCATAAGTATCAGCCGGGTCGAGGGTTCTTGGTTTCGCTGTTGTACCTATAGTAATACGACCATCACCAGGGCTATTCACAGAACCCGATGGTGGCGTAGTTGGCTGTGGACGAGGAGCGCAACTAACAACTAAAAATAAGCATAGAGAGAACAAAGATAGGAATTGTGTAATCCGACCCCACCGTTTCACGGACAAGGAAAACCAGGTCATACAGTTAAATTTCATGTAATCAGAAGTCAGTGATTATACTATATATTTGCTAGTTTTATAGAAAATGTTACAATTAATTACTACCTTAGATACTTTTTATAAAGGATTTTGCTCGAATAGATAAAATTATGTGTATTCAGGATGATTAAGTAAAAATATTACAATACTAACTCTAGTATTTAGAACTTTACCTCATGTAAATTAATTATTTCGATAGAATCATTCAAGTTTTTAAAACTAACTGTTCAGAAGCTTGAGAACTAGACTCAACAGAAGAGTAATTTAATATAAAAATTTCTTTCCCTTTATATCGTTCACCTTTAAAGTTATCCTGCTTACTTTTTCCATTTTTTTGATCGTCTGTTCTATTAATTGTATAATTCCATTCTTTATCGTGTATTTCTAATGCCCATTTATATATATTTCTAATTTCTTCGCTATTATCGTAAGTTACAAGATATTTTATTCTCTCCTTATGCCTGTTTAATATTCGGCATAGCCTAAAATGATCGTCTTTAAAAAATGAATGAGCATAGAATTTATCTTGATCTGCATTGAAATAAGGAGGATCAATAAATAAAAACGCTCCATCAGGTACAGATTCGATAACTTGTTCAAAGTCGAGATTAGTAATTTTAACGTTTTGAAGTTTCTCTGAAGTTCGACGTATATTTTTGGGCCAATTCTCTGGGCGCATACTGTATTTTTCACCATATCCCCAATAACAGTTTTGATGCTTCATAATCCCAGAGTAGGAGGTTCTATTTAGGTAAAACCATCTACCGGCTTGTTCTAACTCATTTTGTGGGATGAATTCATTTTTGTAATATGTATGTCTTTCTTTAGTAGCAGATTCACTTGCTAAAAACTTTATTAATTCTTCAGGTTGATCTCGAATTACTAATAAGGTATTTATTAACAATTTATCAATATCATTGAGCCAATTAATATTTACTTTATCTTTTACAAAAAAGATAGACCCACCCCCAGCAAAAGGTTCAGCATAATAAGAGTGAGAGGGAATATGATTAAGAATCAGATTGCGAGCATAAAATTTTCCGCCAGGATATCTAAATGGTGAGTTTATAGGTTTATTCATAATTACCTAAATTATTCATAAATTTATGTTTCCCATTTACTGAAAATCTCTAAATAGTTGAGTCAAAGTTGATAATATAAAAATATTTGTTAATTGCTATATAAATTCTTGTATTGTGGTTTTTATCTTAAAATACATAAATAACATAAAGAATTATTTTTTATTAGAATGTGGTTAATAATGGTTAATAAGTTAAAAACTATTAACTTAAAATATCATTAGTTATACATAAATAACAAACAATATACGATATCGTAAACAGCAGATTGAAAGTTTAATAGTGAGACTAAAAGCGTGAAGTATTTCTTTCTATCTGAAGGATGGGCAGTTGCTAGAGTCTGGGCATCTGATGGACTCTGGCAAGTAACTGCATGGCGACGGCAACCAGATATTCAGCGAATGAATGTTTGTTTAGTGGAAGAAAACGAATTGCTATGGCTTTATCGAGTTGAAGAAGCCATTTTAACTGTAGAAGTGAAACCTACAATACCAGACACAGCCAGTACTACCATAGGTCAAGTAGTACTCAAGCGGCTGATGAGTGCCGAACAGGTAATTGAACGCCTCAACACAGCAAAGGCAAAGTGTCAACTTCAAAATATCCAGTTAGTAGTTCAGTAGGGATTGGGCATTGGGCATCGCGTATGAGGAATGGGGAATGAAAAGATAAGGAAGACAAAGGGAATAACCAATGCCCAATGCCCAATGCCCAATGCCCAAGTAGGGATTGGTAGCGAAAAAACTTGGAGATGCTACGCGATCGCATCAATTTACACGCTTGCAAACAATTCCATCAATAGTTACACTTTTTAAAACATTCTCATTTTTTGCTTGGCGATGGCTACCCTACAAGGTAAACCTCCCGAAGCGAGTAAGCATTGCCTCATCTCCCACTCTGTCTAACTTATAAGACTAACTGTGGTAGTACTCTGGCTCTGGCAATAACAAAAAACAAGAGAGAGTTTTCTGAGTGGCGAATTTCGTTTCTTAGAATCTCAGTAAGAAAATTGCTTTGTAAACTAACTCATCGAGGAGGAGCGTAGTCGATGGGACTACCCTGGTACCGAGTACATACAGTCGTTCTGAATGATCCAGGACGGCTGATTTCTGTACACCTAATGCACACAGCCTTAGTAGCAGGCTGGGCTGGTTCGATGGCACTCTACGAACTAGCTGTTTTTGACCCTAGCGATCCGGTTCTCAATCCCATGTGGCGGCAAGGAATGTTCGTCCTCCCCTTCATGTCACGTTTGGGCGTTACTCAATCTTGGGGTGGTTGGAACGTTACTGGTGGCCCAGCAACCGATCCTGGCTTTTGGTCATTTGAAGGCGTTGCTGCGGCTCACATTGTTCTTTCCGGTCTTTTGTTCCTAGCTGCCGTATGGCACTGGGTTTACTGGGATTTGGAACTCTTTAGAGATCCCCGCACTGGTGAACCTGCCCTCGACTTGCCAAAAATGTTTGGCATTCACCTATTCTTATCTGGTCTACTTTGTTTTGGCTTTGGTGCTTTTCACGTCACCGGACTATTTGGGCCGGGGATATGGGTTTCTGACGCTTATGGTATAACTGGGGCTGCCCAGGGAGTAGCACCAGAATGGGGCCCTGATGGTTTTAACCCATATAACCCTGGTGGCATTGCGGCTCACCACATTGCTGCTGGTGTTGTTGGTATTATTGCAGGCTTATTCCACCTCACAGTTAGACCCCCCGAACGGCTCTACAAAGCCCTGCGGATGGGGAATATTGAAACAGTACTTTCTAGCAGTATTGCAGCAGTCTTCTTTGCTGCTTTCGTTGTTGCTGGTACTATGTGGTACGGAAACGCTGCCACTCCCATCGAATTGTTTGGCCCTACCCGCTACCAATGGGATCAAAGCTACTTCCGTCAAGAAATTCAGCGCCGGGTTCAAACTACCGTTGCTGAAGGTGCAACCCTTGAGCAAGCTTGGTCGCAGATTCCCGAAAAACTGGCTTTCTATGATTACGTCGGTAATAGCCCCGCGAAAGGCGGTCTATTCCGTACAGGGCCAATGGTGAAGGGTGATGGTATTGCTCAATCTTGGCAAGGTCACGCCGTATTCAAAGATTCTGAAGGACGGGAATTGAACGTGCGCCGTCTCCCCAACTTCTTTGAAACCTTCCCAGTAATTTTGACTGATGCTGATGGAATTGTCCGCGCTGACATTCCCTTCCGTCGGGCAGAATCTAAGTATAGCTTCGAGCAATCTGGTGTCACCGTTAGCTTCTATGGTGGCAATCTGAATGGTAAAACCTTTACAGAACCAGCCGATGTGAAGAAATATGCCCGTAAAGCTCAAGGTGGTGAAATCTTTGAATTTGACCGCGAAACCTTGAACTCCGATGGTGTATTCCGTACCAGTCCTAGAGGTTGGTTTACCTTTGGACACGCCGTATTTGCTCTGCTATTCTTCTTTGGTCATCTCTGGCATGGCGCTCGGACAATCTACCGAGACGTATTTGCCGGTGTTGATGCGGATCTAGAAGAACAAGTTGAGTGGGGTCTGTTCCAGAAAGTGGGTGACAAATCAACCCGCCGGAAAGAAGCCCTCTAAGATATTGGGGACTGGGAACTGGGGACTGGCAAGAGTTTTCCAAATCCCCAATACCCAGTACCTAATCCCTAATCCCTCATTACTAGCTGGATAGGCAGGACTAATAATATGGAAAGCGTTGCTTACATCTTGATTTTTACTCTGTGTATAGGTACTCTATTTTTTGCGATCGCATTTCGTGAACCCCCTCGCTTTGAGAAACCAAAAGATAAGTAGATCCTATTTACCAGACCTTTAACTTGATTTCAAGAAGTTAGTATCCGTTGCCACTATATTTAGTAGCAACGGATATTATTGTGTTTGTCCTTTGTCATTTGTCATTTATCTTGTTTCTCACTATTGACCAATAACCAATGACTAATGACTAATTATTGTGATATAATTTCCAATCTTGGGAGTAGATATGTGTTAATACTAGCTTTTCTGCGCTAGGATGAAATTGGATGTTTTGTGTAAGCTGCCATAGAACTGCTTACAGAAGTACATCACGCCTGTCACACAACCTTTACGGAGACTAGAACCAGGAACAAATCAGCATGGTCAATCAGAATTTAACCGCTACAGAAATTGGATTCACTCACGAAGATTTCGCTGCTCTACTTGACAAATACGATTATCATTTTAGCCCTGGTGATGTTGTCCCAGGAACCGTCTTCAGTATAGAGCCGCGCGGCGCTCTGATTGACATTGGTGCTAAAACCGCAGCATATATTCCTATACAAGAAATGTCTATTAACCGGGTTGATAGTCCGGAAGAAGTCTTACAGTCAAACGAAACGCGAGAATTTTTCATCCTTACCGATGAAAACGAAGATGGGCAATTAACCCTTTCCATTCGCCGCATTGAATATATGCGGGCTTGGGAGCGCGTCCGACAGCTGCAAGCAGAAGATGCCACTGTCCGTTCTGGCGTGTTTGCAACCAATCGCGGTGGTGCATTGGTACGGATTGAAGGATTACGTGGCTTTATCCCCGGTTCTCATATCAGTACTCGCAAACCTAAAGAAGAATTGGTAGGCGAAGATTTACCATTGAAATTCTTAGAGGTTGATGAAGAACGTAACCGTTTAGTTCTATCTCATCGTCGGGCGCTGGTTGAGCGGAAGATGAACCGCCTAGAAGTCGGCGAAGTAGTAATTGGTACTGTTCGTGGCATCAAACCCTACGGTGCTTTCATCGATATCGGCGGCGTGAGTGGTCTACTACACATTTCTGAGATTTCCCACGAACATATTGATACACCTCATAGTGTGTTCAATGTCAATGATGAAGTGAAAGTTATGATCATTGACTTGGATGCAGAAAGAGGTCGGATTTCCTTATCTACCAAGCAGCTAGAACCCGAACCCGGTGACATGATTAAAAACCGGGATTTGGTTTACGATAAGGCAGAAGAAATGGCTGCTAAGTATCGTGAACAGCTACTAGCCAAGCAACAAGGTGCTACTGCTGCGGCGGCTGCACCTGCGGATGCTGTAGCAGAAGAAGATATTCCACCAGCAGCAGAACTTGAAGACGAGATTCCGCCAGCAGCAGAAATTGAGGAAGTAACTCCAGTAGTTGCAGAAATTGAAGAAGAGATTCCAGCAGCAACGGAAACTGAAGAACAAATTCCAGCAGCTATTGAAGAATAATACATTTTATAGTTTTACTTGTTTTTAAGTAAGAGTATTAAATCTTTATATAAAGAGGGTTTTTCCCTCTTTTTTTATGGAGAAAATTGGGGAGAGACGCGATTAATCGCGTCTGTACAAGGAGTTAGGAATATTAATTAAATAAGTGGGGTGAAATATTGTGGTGACTATTAAATGTAGAAATATCACTTTTGATAATATCCAGGCAATTTTGTTTGACAAAAACGGTACTTTAGAAGATTCTGAAACTTATTTGCGATCGCTAGCACAAAAGGCAACAAGATTAATAGATGCTCAAATCCCTGGAACTGGGGAGCCTCTGCTAATGGCATTTGGCATCAATGGCAATCTTTTAGATCCGGCGGGTTTGATATCGGTAGCAAGTCGCCGCGAAACAGAAATTGCAGCTGCGGCATATATTGCCGAGACGGGAAAAGGATGGTTTGAATGTTTAAAAATCGCGCGTCAAGCTTTGGATGAAGCAGAGAAATATATCGAACAAACTCCTTCACCGCTATTTGTAGGTAGCTTAGAATTGTTGAAATATTTACAGAAAGCAGGCTTGAAACTCGGTATCCTCTCAGCTGCAACAACTGATGAAGTAAATAAGTTTGTAGCGAATCATCAATTAAGTGATTATATCCAATTGGAAATGGGAGTAGATGAGGGGCCGAGTAAACCAGATCCAGTGCTATTTTTGCAAGCTTGCCAAGCTTTGGGAGTTGAACCGGGCGCTACCTTGATGGTGGGTGATGCAGTTGGTGATATGCAAATGGCACGTAATGCTAAAGCCGCAGGTTGTATTGGTATCACTTGGGTGGGTAAGTCAGATAATGTCCGAGGTGCGGATGTAGTGATTAATCAACTTGATGAAATCCAGATTTTAGAAGATTAGCAACCTTAGAGGTTATTTGAAAAGTGTTATGTTGTGATTTGAATCGAATTATTACCCCCCTTAATCCCCCCTTATTTATAAAGGGGGAAATAAGATAATCCGGTTCCCTCCCCTTTATAAGGGTTAGGTGGGGTAAAAAATATTTGATCCAACATTGGTTTACTATAACTACATTACTGGTGCTGAAATTACACCCTTTATTTCTAACGCAGCCGCAACCCGTAAAATCAACGCTTCATTATATGGTGCTGCGATCAATTGTACGCCCAATGGTAAATCATTTTGACGCTGGATTGGAACTGATAAAACGGGTAAACCGATAAAAGATAATGGTTGAGTAAATAGCCCTAAATGAGGACGAATAAGAATTTCTTCACCATCTAAAACCATAGTTTGTTGACCGATTAGCGGTGCAGAAATTGGTGTAGTTGGGGCAAGAATCACATCCACATTTTGAAACACTTCTCGAATGCGATCGCCATACCATTTTCTAAACCTTTGTGCTTGAAGATACCAGCTACTAGGAATTAACGCCCCAGCCAAAAAGCGATCGCGTGTTGCTGGATCAAAATCTTGGGGACGACATCGCAAATTTTCCAAATGTAGATTCGCGCCCTCGCTAGCTGTAATCACAAAGGCTGCTGCACGGGCGCGTTGTGCTTCTGGAATTGTCACATATTGATTGACATTTAGAGCATCAGCGACTTTTTGCACTGCTGCTAAAGCTTCCTGTTCTGCACCTTGGGTAAAATAATCGCTGGCAATAGCAATTCTGAGATCGGAAATATCTTGCTTAAGTTGTGGTAAAACCAATTCAGGCGGACGTTTTGTGCAAATTGGATCGCGATCGTCTTCTCCCTGAAGCACATCAAACACTGTCGCAATATCTTCCACCGAACGCGCAAATGGGCCAATATGGTCAAAACTGCTAGAAAATAAAGCTACCCCAGCCCTAGATAACCTTCCATAAGTTGGCTTCAAACCAAAAACGCCACACAACGCCGCCGGAACCCGAATTGAACCATTAGTATCAGAACCCAGGCTCAGAGGTACTAACCCAGTAGCAACAGCCGCCGCCGAACCACCCGATGAACCACCAGCAACTCGCTGTAAATCATGGGGGTTGTGAGTAGCACCGTAATGGAAATTTTCTGTCACAAATCCATAAGCGTACTCATCCATATTCAAAGCGCCAATTAATACTGCACCCGCTTGTTTCAGCTTGGCTACTGCGGTTGCATCTTGGCTAGCTAATGGTTTTTCTGCATTAATTTTCGATCCCGCCAGAGTTGTTAAACCAGTGATATCAAAAAGATTTTTCACCGCAAAAGGGACACCAGCAAGGATTCCCGGATTATTACCTTGGGCAATTCCTCGATCAATGCGTGCTGCATCTGCTAAAGCCGCTTCAGCAGTCACAGCCGTAAAACAGTTGAGTTGATCGTCCCGTGCTGCTATTCGTGCTAACGCAGTTTTAGTAACTTCCACAGCGCTAGTTTTACCTTGGCGTATAGCAGTTGATATTGTTATGGCATCGGCTGAATCAAAATTCATGCTCAAATATTGAGATATAGGGCAATACGCTTGGGTTAAGGTTTAATTCCTTATCAAAGTATTTTTTTAACAAACCGCAAAGGCGCATTCACCCAGCGTTTTAGAGAAGAACATAAAGGAAGAGAAGAAAGAAATGCTTAACTAAACTGTATTGAGATATAGCGCGTTTAGCTTAAGGAACTCCAACTGCAATGCCAATGCATCGACTTGTTATGCCAATGCATCGACCTGTTATGCAATAATTTTGCGATCGCACTCTAATTTAGGCGTTGCAGAATAGAAATATGAATGAGGGCATTTCATCGGCTGACTAATAAACTCGATCATCCTCAACCAGCGCGACATTTTAGACTCATAAGGCAGATTGTAAGTTGCTGTCATCTAATTTTATAGATTTGATAGCTTCTAAATTTTATTGTTACGAGTTTTCATGTTACTTAGGGTTACATAAAGCGCTATATTCATCATTGGGGACTAGAAACTGGGGACTGAGGACTAAGGACTGGGAAGACAAGCTGGACAAAAAGGAGAATAATAACTCCTAACTCCTAACTCCTAACTCCTAACTCCTAACTCAGCACTAAAAAGGCAGCATCGGAAGCAAGCAGTGCCAAAAATCATCGCTATTCTCAACGGTAAAGGAGGAGTCGGTAAAACGACTACCGCAGTCAATCTGGCTGCAAACTTTGCGAAGAAAAAAAAGGTGTTGCTGATTGATGCAGATATTCAAGGTTCTGCCAGTTGGTGGTTTGGGCGCAGTCAGCAAGGAATGGGGTTTGATTTATCTCAAGAAACAGATCCTAAGCTTTTAAGTGATTTAGGAAAGATAACAGGTTACGATTTAGTAGTGGTGGATACGCCTCCCGCGCTGCGCTCTGAAGCATTAGTGGCGGTAGTTGCGATCGCAAATTATCTAGTTTTGCCTACACCCCCATCCGCAATGGATTTAGCTATCCTCGTGGAAACAGTCAAGGAAGCCGTCATCCCTGTGGGAACCCCCCATCGGGTACTCCTTACCAAAGTCGATACGCGCAGTATTGGGGAAGCGCTAGAAGCAAAAAACACTCTCACTAGATTAGGTATTCCTGCTTGTAATACCTTTATCCGTGCTTATAAGGCTCATGAACGAGCAGCACTTGAGGGTGTAGCGATCGCTCAATGGCGAGGAAGTAATGCACGAGAGGCGGAGTCAGACTACCGCCGTGCAGCTGATGAATTACAGCGTGATTGGAGAAATAATAATGGCTAGGAAACAAAGTCTCTCTGATTTATTACAAGAAGAGGCACAAAAATTTACATCCCCAGAAGGTGAATCTGCGATCGAAGTTACAGCAGAAAAAATTGTCGAAGAAGAAGCTTCATCTGATGAAGAATCCTCATTACAGACAAATGAGCCAACTTCTACTAAACGCACAAGTCCCACTAAGGCTGATTTAGAAGCAACTGTCAAAGAATTGACAGCTAATTTGGAAAAAAGCCATAAAAATGAAGCCTCTCTAGAACAACAAATTACTGATTTGCAATCAAAATTATCTAAACAACAAACCTTAGCATCGGAACAAAAATTATTAGCACAACAGATAGCAAAAGAACTTGATGAAACCAAAAAAGCAGCATTGCAGCTAGCAGACGCAAACTCCAAACTTATAGAAGAAATTAATGCTTTAAAACAAACAGCAGAAGATAATTCTAAAAAACTTGTTGTCAAAGAAACTACTGCTATCAAACCAGTCAAAGACCATTACAATCCCCTTAACTACAAAAAATCACATCGGTCATCGGAAACATTAGCTCAAAATCAACCACAAAATCAACCAAATGAGTATCCTGAGAGTTCTAATGAAATGTGGTTACTTGACTAGTAAAACTTGCCTCAAATCCAGCTAAAATTAACCATACAAGTAGGGGAACTCATAAATTGCCCCTACTCAACCCTTTGTTCAAGTTAAGTAAACTTACGCCATTGTCTACTAGAGTTAGTCAATCATTCAGATAAAATATACTTACTAAGCAATAAACTGCTTTAAAAAAGTTAACTTCAATAAATAAATTGATAAGATAGTAAAAAATACAACAAAAAATCCCTCAATTATAAATATTTCGCTCAAATAAGTTCCAAAAATTCCTATATTTATGCCAACTTGATAATGTTGAACTAGCAAGAAGAATAAGTATTGCCAGTATTTATGTAATGAAAATAAACCAAGAGAGTATTTAGATAACTTTTGTACTAGGAAACTTTCTTTTATTTCTTTTCGAGAATAAATATAACAGAAAATAGTCATAGCTCCAGAAATAATGGAAATTCTGCCATAAATGCTTGAGTAATAGCCAGATGTACGCAAATAAATGTCATGGAACGAAAACAATATAAATGCAATCAGGTAATAAAATTTGAAATTTAATAACTTCTCTGGACACTTAACTAAGTAAAAAGCTATAGGAATATAAATAACAAAATTTATTACCCAATGATAAGGAATACTCAGATTTAGTAAGCAGCAAGCTTCAAAATAAAATAAACAAAATATTACTACTGTAGTGGATATAATTATTTTGAGATAATCTGATTCTATGAGTTGATATAAATAGGCTAAAATTGTCAAACAAATTAGATTAAATATAAAATAGAAAACTGAATCACCAACTAATGGTAAGCTTGGTTCTACACCTTTTATATTTTCCCATGAGAAATTAGGTATTGTTCTCACGGCACTCATAAAAAATATATTCTGAACAATCAACCAAAATAAGTAAATTTTAATTAACTTAATAATTCTTTTTTGAAAGTATCTAAAGTCACTAGAATTTTGAAAAAACAAGTAAAGAGAAACAATATAAAAAATCGGAACGGCTGTTAAAGATAATTGCAGTTCCAAATTCCTCAAATTCTTAGCAAGAATAAATACATTAACAGGAGTAAAATCATTTATAATAAATTGAAATGGGCGTAAATGCCAGATAAAAACAAAACTAATGCTTAATGCTTTTAAGGTATCTAGATTATTATTCCTTTCTATTGCCATAGTTATTTCTCTATAAACTGACTTTCTAGGAAGTGTTCAAATCTATTCGCATGACTTTGCATAGCTATGGCTAGAAAACTTTGTATTATAACGTCTTACAAGCCATTTTTGATTGAACTGTATTGAGCTATATCTTTCCCTAAAATTATGTGAAAATAACAGGAAGAAAATAACGGCTTTTGCAGAAGCCGTCATCAATAAGTGAAAAGCTTTTTATATATGTAACCTTTGCCTGCGTTCAGTAGATTGATAGCATGGGGCTTAGATATGAAGAAAGGGAAAGGGGGAAAGGGTAAAGGGTAAAAGGAACCAGTAACTTAAAAGCAGGGGTTTCAAATATAGACACTGATTTTTATTGTACTAAGTGTCTGAAAAATCTTCTTTTAATATTTTCCATATTTAAAAATACTTGCTCTATACGGTGTGGGAAAAGTTTTACTCTTTTTTTCCCTTCCACCTTTTCGGTAACCCAATATTCCTCGGTTAATTTTGAAAGTTTAAAATATGCTGCGCGGTAATTTGTGGTTGTTCCAGGTGTGGGAGATGGCCACAATCTTGAATCCAGATGAGATTACTTTGTGGAATTGCCTTTTTAAACCTCATTGCATCCCCAGTCCCCAAAATCTTATCGGAATCGCCCCATAGAATAAGCGTTTGTTGCCCAATTTGTGATAATTTTTTGAATCTAAAAGCACTGTAACCACCACTTTTAGTAAAAGTAATCAAAGCTTGATTCCAACTCGGCATTTGTAGGTGTAATGCGCCACAATATAAAGCATCGACAGAAGCAAGACTTTGATTTTTATATCCAATACGGGAAACGCGATCGCGCACCTTCAGATTACTCAAAAATTGAGTTGCTAAATAATCCAAAGGGGGAAACATAAATTTACTTAACGGTGAACCACCCGCCAAGCCTGCACTGTCAATTAACACCAGCTTTTTTACTACTTCCGGGTAAGTTAGTGTAAAATCAATCGCCGTTGCACCCCCCATCGAAGCGCCCACTAAAATTACAGGTTGATTAATTAAGCTTTTCCAAAAATAATAAAGATGGGTTTTAATGGCAGTTGGGCTATAAGCAATCCCTGAGAGTCTATCTGTAAATCCAAAACCCAACAAATCAACAGCCCACGTTTCATTATCTCTAGAAAGCAGTGGCAAAAGCCGCCGAAATTCTAACACAGAACTGTCAAAGCCGTGAATTAATAATATAGGAGTTCCACCACTCCCTTGCTTGACATAAGTTGTGGTAACTGGTTGATTAATTAAAGGAGTAGCGATCGCAGCAGTTTGAATACTCTGAGCTAGTGCGATCGAAGCAGATTCAGTTAGTTGCCCAACTGCTTGAGGGAGAAAATTCGGAAACATAAATTGTCAGTTTATCGTACTAGCTTGCTTTAACTCATCGCTGATGTAGGTTAAACAACAAAATTGCACAAACTAATATCCTGAAGTATTATTTTTAATACATCAAATATAGTCTAGCAGCTAATTAAAACATTCTAACTCCCCATTCCTAACTCTTAACTCCTAACTCCTCACCCTTAACTTTTAATACTCCACTCCCTACTCCTATAGAATTTGGCGGCATCAAAGAAAGTTTTGCAAAATGTCAAAATTGGGACTAAAGCCACGTACAATTGATATCGCCTATCCCTTAATCCAGGAGCTAATGCCATGCCAATGGCGGTTGGCGTAATTGAAACTTTAGGTTTTCCTAGTGTCTTAGCAGCAGCAGATGCGATGGTTAAAGCTGCCGCAGTCACGATTGTGTACTATGGCCAAGCTGAAAGCGCTCGTTTGTTGGTCGCTGTTCGGGGACAGGTTGCTGAGGTAAAAAAAGCTGTTGAAGCCGGAATCGAAGCTGGAGAGCAAGTCAAGGTTGGTACAGTAATTACCCACTACATCGTTCCCAATCCCCCGGAAAATGTTGAAACCATATTACCAATCCATTTCACCGAAGAGTCTGAACCTTTCCGCATTTTCTAAGCAATTTCGCCATCAAAATCTGTAGCGAAGCTTCGTACAATTAACTTGTAACCCCCATCTCGTTTATTCATACAGGAGATTAATAATGTCATTACAGGCAGTTGGAGCACTTGAAACGAAAGGTTTCCCTGCGGTGCTAGCAGCAGCAGATGCTATGGTAAAAGCTGGTCGAGTCACCCTCGTTGGATATATCAGAGTGGGTAGTGCCCGTTTTACGGTTAATATTCGTGGTGATGTTTCTGAGGTAAAAGCGGCTATGGCTGCTGGTGTTGAAGCCGCAGAAAGTGTATATGGCGGTACTCTAGAATCCTGGGTGATTATTCCTCGTCCCCATGAAAACGTCGAAGCTGTTCTACCAATTGCTTATACAGAACAAGTTCAACAGTATCGAGAATCTTTAGAAAACCCCATTGTTAGATCGTCGAATAATCGATAGATTCAACCCTGTGCGGGGAAATTCAAAACGAAGAATCCCCCTAAACAAATCTAACTAGAGAAGTTTCTAATATGACTTCTGAGTAGTAAACTTTTGAGGGTTGCATTATTTCTGTTTTTAGATTTTGCATAAGTTTAATTTTCAAGCAGAGAGAAAGCAACGGTCAGAGTCAATAGTCAAAATTAATATTGACTGTTGACTGTTCATTTTTATGAGTTTAAAAAAGTTTTTCATAATAACTTGTCAATGATTAGAAGCAGAGTTTTGACAACTTTCTACCACTAAAAGCCTGATAATTATTATCTAATTTTAGATATTAAGGTTTTATATAACGCAATACCGTTGAGATAAGACCAAAACACTTGTAGAGACACCGATAAATCGCGTCTCGAAAACCAAAAATTTTTACCAATAGCCCTTAACTGAACCATATTGTTATATAATATACTACAAAATATGCTCTTAAATACCAGCATACGTATATATACTTAAATAAAATAAAAATATATTAATGAAATATAACTTAATACAATTTATCTCAGGTTTAATTCTCCCTAATCCTCGTGAGGGAGGAGGAAATTAAGCCCATTTCTAAAAAAGCTTGGGGGAAATTCTGGGGCAAAATATCACTAACAGCAAGTGTATTAAGGTTTAATTAAGTATTTTACTACGTAATGCGTGGTAAAGTGTTGAAAATTATACGGGTTAAAAAACGTATGATATTAAGTTAAATTAGATTCGTTCCTCGGCTTGGTTACAAAATGTCAGATTTTTCCTACCCTCTCTTGAAAGGCTTTATTATTGCCACTCTAGGGGGATTTTTGTTCTTAGTTAAAAATATAACTTTACAAAAATTTTAAAATACCAGAATTGCTCCAAACAGCTTATATATAAGGGTTTGGAGGCATTTTAAAGTTGAGAGCAAAACACTAAGGCGAAAGTTTTTGCATAATTCTCTTGAATTAAGACGTAATAAAAGTGGAATCACTGAGATATTTTCATGATTCTCATGAAATCTGGGACAGCTGCCAGTTAAACAATTAGGTGGGGATAAATGGGGGTTGTGATGCAAACTTCAAAATTAAGTTTCGAGGAGCGCAATCTCACTATGACAAAGGATGTGGAAAAACTGGCTTTAGATTGGCAAAACCGTTTGCTTGCAGAATGTCCAGACCAAAATGAAGCTACCAGACAAAGTATTATTCTCTGGCTTTTAGGATCTGACTCAAAACGTTTTGATCTGTTGAACCCAAAAGAACTTGAGATCGCCAAACAAGCGATGGAATATCGTTGGAGGATTTTACGTCAACGCTATTTGGGGTTTGGACGGGAACGTGCTTATCGGAACTTGATAACGCGGCTCGGAAGTTTAGTGACATTACGGAATAAGATTCAGACTTGGGTTTCCCTCAGCCGCGATCGCCAGCGTAGTGTTATGGATGTGTTGCAAGAGGTACTCCAAGAATTGCTGCAAACCGATGCCTACATGCAACAACAAATGGCCGATCTTGCCAAATATACAAGCGATCGACGATTGGGAGATGCTCTGCTATTTGCCACTGTAGAAGAATATTGTCTGCGACCAGTACGCAATCAACCTTTATTAGCTTATCGATTTGTAAATTACCTGCGTCGGACTCAGCGCGGTGGCTTAACCCAAGTACCTGGTCGTGACTTGATTAGACTGGTGTCAGAAGAAGTTCTCACCGACGACAGTGACAATCGAGTTAACTTAGTGGATAGTCAAGCGATCGCAGAATATATTGAAGCACAACAGCAAGAAGAACAACAAGTTTTACGGCAATCAGTCCAAAAAGAATTAGAAAATTATTTACAAGAAAATCTGGGTACAGACGCAGTGGAATGGCTACGACTGTATCTGCAAGGTAAGTCCCAAGAAGAGATCGCCCACAAATTAAATAAGCAGGCTAGAGAAGTATACCGTTTGCGAGAAAAAATTAGTTACCATGCAGTACGTGTTTTTGCTCTCAAAGGTAAACCAGAACTCGTAGATAATTGGCTCTCAATTTCTTTGCAAGAACATAACTTGGGGTTAACCCAAAGCCAATGGCAGCAACTTGATGAAAAGTTAACTCCTCTGGGGCGGCAGATCCTAGACTTGCGAAAAGCAGGTAACTCGATAGAAGCAGTAGCCCAACAGTTAAAACTCAAAACCCATCAAGTTTTAGGCGAATGGACAAGAATCTATCTTGCAGCCCAAGCTTTAAGAACCAACGAATAGCCAATTTAGATCCTAGCAGGCAAGATACATGGGGAATGGAGGAGCAGGGGAAGAAGAACTATTAATATTATGATCTTTTATACCCCATGCCAATGCCCCATACCCAATATCCTAATCCTCAGTATTATCCCTAGCCTGCAATCAAAACTCCATCTTCTATTTACGTTTACTTAAGTATATATAAGTGAAATTTTAACAATCCAACAAAGTATCTTTATTAACTACCTAGTAAATTAGAGGCAAAATATAAATAAATACCACACAATCAAATTTATGTTGTCTTCAGAGGGTGAACTAAATAATACGGCAGCAAATGGACAGCAAATGCTAACTGCTGCTCAAGCTAGATGGGAAGAAGAAGAGGAACGCAAGCAAATATTCCAACTGATAGATAGTCTTTTATCCTTTGAAGCTTGCCTCTACCACCAGATTTTACCCTTTGGATTAGAAGACAAAAACTTCTTGTTAGGTATGGTTCATCCAGAAGATAGCGAGGCACTAGATTATGTTGGTGGTATTTTGTCTTATCTCAATTACACAATGGTGATTGAAGCGATCGCATCTGACGCTCACCGCAGAATCTTGTCAGCCTACCTCAATCATAAGAATACATCCCAACTAAATGCCCAACAAGGGCATCAGCCGACAGCCGACTCTCCCCAACAAAATAGCCCAGCTAGCATTGCTGATAAACTTATTGCTTCTCTAAATACCGACTCTGAATCAAATCAGCAACCAATATTGATGCTATTTGAGACATCAAAGCGTCAACATTCTGGGCAGCGTGTAGATTTGCCTCCTATCCCAGAGCTAGATCCATCATCTCAAACAACGAGAAGTCATGAAGGTAAGACTTCCGAAATAGCTGCACCAAAAAATTTACCAATTTTACCTACCCAAGTTCCTGAACTACTTACTCCTATTGAGTTGCTAACAACACTACCACCTAAGAAATTACTAGAAGAATTACTAGGGCGCATTCTGGCTGGGGGAATTGGTCGGCTGTATTTAGAAAGACAAGCTTACGAAGCCAGAATACTATGGAGTGACAATGGAATCTTGCAGTCTGTATTAGATAAACTGCCACTCTCTGTTTTCCAAGGAGTACTGAATGAATTAAAGCGGTTTGCTTCCTTACCTCTTACCACAGTTTCAGAACCAAAACAGGTAGAGAAGGAATACGTATATCAAAAAAATCGCTTATTATTACGCTTGCGAGTCATGCCAGGAATCTACGGTGAAGAGGCAACACTGCAAGTCCTACGGGGAGCAGCATTAAAGTTCTATCAAGAACAACAATTGATGCGTCTAGGACGCGATGCTTTAGGAATTTCTCAGCAACTAAGTTTCAAGTTACATGAACTACAAGAACGGCTTTTACTGAATCCCAGTCTTGATTCTCAGCAATCAGAGGCTTTAGTTACCCTAAATCAATTAGTAAAAAATTTAGACCAACAGATCAAAATACTGGCGCTACATAGCAATTCCCCACAGAGGGAATAGGGAATTGGGAATTGGGTAAATCCACGGCTTGTAAAGCTGGGATTGTAACAAGGACACCAAATTTAAGAGCGCTGTGCGCCTCGAAAAACATCTTTTTTAAAATCGGCTTTTGATCCATAACTCAAGTTTCTATCACTGTTGCTAATTCCCAATCCCTAATCCCCAATCCCCAATCCTCAATTCCCTACCCAAAGGGTTTTGTCAGTGAAACCTCTGATTTCGATCGCATACATAATTGTTATGTTGTAATAGAATTCTAGACCGATCGACCTTAGAGGTTCAGATCAAATAAATACGAATTTTGCGATCGCATTCTAAGTAAAATTACGGTTTAAAAAACTTATAGTAACGAAATTATTTTCACGCTCTTGAATCCATTTCTTGCAGATATTTCATGTTAACTGAGGTTTTTAGTGAACTTTTCCCCTTGATGAGTACAGCCAACCCCCAGACCTTAGAATGGCTGCTCAACGTTGCAATTGAACATGAATACCCATCTGGGCGAGCCGTTGTGATGGAAGATGCCTGGGGTAACGCCGTTTACTTCGTGGTTTCTGGTTGGGTCAAAGTCCGGCGTACCGTCGGGGAGGATTCAGTAGCTTTGGCAATTTTTGGTCGTGGCGATTTTTTTGGAGAAATGGCAATTTTGGATGAATCTCCACGCTCAACCGATGTCATTGCCCTTTCACCCGTAAAGTTGCTTAGTATCTCCAGAGAGCGTTTTATTCAAATATTGTTTAAAGACCCGCAGTTACATCATCGAATGTTGCAACTGATGGTGCGGCGATTGCGGCAAATTAACCAGCGCTTACAAATGCGGTCTTCACCACCAGCAGTCAAACTCGCTCATACTCTAGTGACTTTAGGCGAAAGCTATGGTCAGGAATCAGACTTAGGAAGAGAAATTTTTAATGTTCCCTTTAAAGATTTAGCAGAAGTTACAGAAATCGGCGTTGATGAAACTACCAAAATTATGGAAAAACTCCATGAAAAAGGGTGGATCAAGATTGATAGCGCTAACAACATCAATTATCTTGTGAACTTCAAACAGTTGATGAACTTGGCTGGTAAAGTGTGACTGCTTTATTTATTCAGCGACAAGTAAGTCGGCAGAAATAAATTCAACTAGATTACGAAACGTAAATAGGCTTTAAACTCTTACCAATGACCAATGACAAAGGACAAATGACAGTCCCCACTAGTTAGCCTTAATAGCATCAACCTACTTACAAATTGTTTGACTATCTTGGACTAGTCGCCCAATGTAGGTTTAAAATCTTCACCAAGCAAGCATTTTAGACCTATCCAAATCCCAAGATGCCTTTTAAGCGAATCTTGTTTATCAGTAACGGCCACGGAGAGGACAACCATACCTCTCATGTAATTCAGACCCTGCGCCAATTGTGTCCTTCTATTGAGATGGCAGCAATGCCGATTGTGGGCGAAGGAAAAGCTTACCGCAGCTTGGACATTCCCATTATTGGCCCGACCCAAACAATGCCCTCTGGAGGATTCTTTTACATGAAGCGCCTCTATTTGCTCAAAGATTTTCAATCGGGACTAATTGGGTTAACGTGGCGACAGTTACAAGCGGTGTTACAGTATGCTCCCAACTGCGATTTGATTATGGCTACTGGAGATTTTATCTCCCAGACTTTTGCTTACTTAACAAAGCGCCCTTACGTCTCGTTTATCTCTTGTCTTTCTGCCCTCTATGAAGGGCAATTGTATCTCAATCCACTGCTGTGGCATGATTTAAATTCTTCTCGATGTCTGGGAGTTTTCACCAGAGATTCCTATACGGCTTCTGACCTTCAACGCCAAGGTATAGCTAAAGCTCAGTTTGGTGGTATTCCAGCTTTAGATTACCTCGTCCCCACGGGCAAAGACTTGCATCTGAAACCCGATATTCCCACGATCGCTCTTTTACCAGGATCGCGAATGCCAGAAGCGGCGCGAAATTTTTGTTTGCAGTTACAACTGGTGGTAGAAATTGCCAAAGTGATGCCTGAGTCAGGATTCCAGTTTCGTGCTGCCTTAGTACCAAATTTGATGGCGCAACTAGACGACATTGCTAAAAGTCAAGGTTGGCAACTGAATCAAGGCGTACTCACTTATTGCCCGCCAGGAAGTTCTGCTGAGGAATCACCCCTTGTAGAAGTGAGATGTTATTCAGATGCCTTTAGTGATATTTTATGTAACTGTAGCCTTGTCATTGGTATGGCAGGGCTGGCAGTGGATTTAGCAGTGGCGATCGGCAAACCGATTATCCAAATTCCTGGAGAAGGCCCCCAATTTACTTATCAATTTGCAGAGTCGCAAACCCGGCTGTTGGGAATTTCTGCCCAAGTTATCGGCACTAAGCCAGCAACCTCTGAGATTCTTCAGCAAGCGGCTCGAAGAGTCGTCGAAACTTTACAAGATGTAGACTACCTTGCCAAGTGTCAAGAAAATGGCCCTCAGCGATTTGGACCACCCGGCGCATCTGAAAGAATAGCCCGCTTTTTGCTAACCTCTCTAGGGGAAACTGAGTAGAAATTGTGTCAGAATTCAGAATTCACATGAATTCTGACACAGCTGCTAAATTTCAATAGTGAAGGTTATGAAAGTCCGCTCTAGCTACTGGCAACTGTTACCTTATCTGTGGCCCCAATGGCCGCTTTTAGTTCGGGGATTCGCTTGTATTTTAGGATTTGTGTTGCTTACCTTAGCAATACCTTACCTAGCAGGTCAGGTTGCTTTTTTTCTTGGTCAGGGAAATGTTAATCAGATTGCCTACTGGCTGGGAATAGGTACTTTAGTATTTTTATTTCGAGGGCTTTGTCAATACGGGCAGAATGTCTTTATGATTGCTGCTGCCCTCAACATGGTTTTAAACTTGCGTAAGCGGGTTTACGCCCATCTGCACAAACTCGGATTAGATTACTTTGAAACTACACAGACTGGCGATCTCACTTATCGGCTGACTGAAGATATCGATCGCGTCGGTGAGATTGTAGACAAGTTATCTCATCAATTTCTTTCCAATCTCTTGCAGTTGATTGCGATTCCCATTTACATGCTTTACCTGAATTGGCAACTCACCCTTGCAGGTTTGCTTTTGGCTCCCTTGATGGCTTGGTTAATCGGGCAATTTGGTCAGCGATTACTTGTGCTATCTCGCCAGAGTCAAAATCAGGTTTCCAATTTGTCGGCGCTGCTAACTGAGGTATTTAGCGGGATTCGCGTCGTCCAAGCTTTTGCAGCACAAGGGTATGAAGTTAAGCGATTCAATCAGGAAGCAGAACGCAATCGCCAAGCTAAGTATCGTGCTTTACAACTCAAATCTATTCAGTTTCCCGTTGTTGGTTTTTTAGAAGCAGTTAGCATTATGCTGCTGTTTCTCTTGGGAGGATGGCAGATTTCTCAAAATCAGTTGACAGCCCAAGGCTTTATCAGTTTCTTAGCTGCTGTGGCTATACTGATTCAGCCAATCGACCTGTTGATTAGTAATTACAACGAGTACAAACAGACCGAGGCTTCTGTCGAACGCATCTTTGAATTGATGGCGAAGCAGCCTAGCTTAAGCGAACAATCCAATGCTAAGGAACTACCACGAGTTGCTGGCAAGGTAGAGTATCGTCATGTCAATTTCGCCTACAATCCCAGCCAACCAGTCCTCAAGGATCTCAGTTTGCATACTTCTCCTGGCAATGTGATTGCCTTGGTTGGTTCTTCTGGGGCGGGCAAATCGACTTTAATTAATCTTTTACTTCGCTTCTATGACCCTCTTGAGGGCGAAATTCTCATTGATGATATAAATATCCGCGATGTCACACTTACCAGCCTCCGCCGTCAAATTGGCATTGTTCCCCAAGACATTACCCTGTTTTCAGGAACGATCGCCGAAAATATCGGTTACGGTCAGGAAGAATTAGATTTGCCAGCAATTGAGGAAGCAGCAAAGATTGCTAATGCTCACTCCTTCATCACCCAATTTTCCCAAGGTTATCATAGCTGGGTAGGGGAACGGGGAGTCAATTTATCTGGTGGACAACGCCAAAGATTAGCGATCGCCAGAGCGATCGTCAACGATCCTCGAATTCTGATCCTGGATGAAGCCACTTCTGCCTTAGATTCGGAATCAGAAGCATTAGTTCAAGAAGCGATCGAGCGAGTGATGCAAAACCGTACCGTGTTTATTATCGCCCATCGTTTGAGCAGTGTTCGTAGGGCTGACTGCATTCTCGTACTAGAACAAGGAGAGTTGGTTGAAACTGGTACTCACACTTCCCTCTTGTCACAGGAAGGACGCTATGCCCGTTTTTATGCCCAACAATTTTACTCTACAGATGAGCAAGGAAATAAAGAGTAAGTAGAGACGCGATTAATCGCGTCTAGGAAATGGGAAATCAAACATCTGAGAACCTTCCGCCAGTGCAGATTTTGGTGCGTTGGTCTAGCTCATCGTAGACATTGCAGGCTGCTAAATATGGTTGAAATACCCAAATGACCTGTAAGAATTATGTACAATGCATAAATACTATATGAGTTACGCAAAAGAAATAAACTGTAATCTTTATTTGAGAGCAAGCGGATTTATCCGTGGGGTCTTAACTACTAATTACTATTTTCTCTACAAGACGCTCCGCGATCGCAAAGGGGAATACCCCATCAACAATTACCTCAGCACCCAAGATGACTGAAGCAACAGCAACTCGTCCCAACGCCTACATCCACCAAACCGGGCCAACGATTCATTACTTGGTGGCAATGTCTCAACCAGAAACCCATCTGTTTGAAGTAACTTTGCACCTTGTCAATTATCCCTCACCGATTCTCGATTTAAAATTGCCGGTGTGGACACCTGGTTCTTACTTAGTTCGGGAATATGCCAAGAATTTACAGGATTTTGGAGCTTTTGCAGAAGAGAAGCCTTTACCTTGGCGAAAAATCAGTAAAAATCACTGGCAAGTAGACAAAACTGGTGTTTCAGAATTAACTGTACGTTACCGCATTTTTGCCAATGAGCTATCGGTACGGACAAATCACTTGGATGCTACTCACGGTTATTTTAATGGGGCGGCACTATTTTTCAGAATCCCAGGCTGGGATAAGCAACCGATTCGCGTCACCATTGTACCACCACACCCGGAATGGCAAGTAACTACTGCTCTAACTCCCGTTGCTGAAGAAACAAATACTTTCTTGGCTAGCGATTTTGATACTTTGGTGGATACTCCCTTTGAGATTGGTAGCCACCAATTGTATAAATTTGAAGTCTTAGGAAAACCCCATGAACTGGCAATTTGGGGGAAAGGTAATTACCAAATTCAGCAGTTGATTGCTGATATCCAAAAAATTATTCAGGTAGAAGCGCAGATGTTCGGCGGTTTGCCTTATGAACGATATGTGTTTCTGCTACATTTATTTAGTCAAGCTTTTGGCGGTTTGGAGCATAAAAACTCTTGCTCGTTAATTTATCAACGTTTTGGGTTTCGCGCTCAGGAAAAATACGATCGCTTTATGCAATTAGTAGCGCACGAGTTTTTTCACTTGTGGAACGTCAAACGAATTCGCCCAAAAGCATTAGAGGTTTTTGATTACGACCAAGAAAACTACACACCATCATTATGGTTTTGTGAAGGTACTACCAGTTACTACGATGTGTTAATTCCTTTGCGGGCAGGAATTTATGATATTAAGTCGTTTTTAAATAATTTGAGTAAAGAAATTACCAGATATGAAACGACTCCAGGGCGCAAGGTACAACCCGTTTCCGAGTCGAGTTTCGATGCTTGGATTAAACTCTATCGCCCCGATGCCAATAGCGGTAACTCCCAAATTTCCTACTATTTAAAGGGAGAAATGGTATCGTTGTTGCTGGATTTACTGATTCGCTCTACTCACAACAACGAGCGTTCTCTTGATGACGTGATGGTGAAAATGTGGCAGCAATTTGGTAAAGATGAAATTGGCTATACCCCAGAACAGTTGCAGGAAGTTATCGAATCTGTCGCCGGAATCGATTTGACTGATTTCTTTAAACGCTACATTGATAGTACTGAAGATTTGCCTTTTAATCAGTATTTGGAACCCTTTGGCTTGCAATTGGTAGCTGAACAGCAAGAAGAACCTTACTTGGGTGTGAGAATAAATACAGAGAATGGGCGGGAGATGATTAAGTTTGTGGAAACTGGTTCACCTGCACAAGTAGGGGGAATTGATGCAAGTGATGAGTTGTTAGCAATTGATGGGATTAAGGTGACAGCAAATAGTTTAAGCGATCGCCTGAAAGATTACCAACCAAACGATACCATCCAAGTTACAGTTTTCCACCAAGACGAACTGCGTACTTATTCCATTAAACTCGCGTCACCACATCCCACTCGATACCAAGTAAAACCTGTTGATTATCCTAACTCCACACAGCAGAAAAACTTTGCTGGATGGCTTGGAGTTGCGATCGGGACTGTTTAATTTAGGGAATTGGGAATTGGGCATTGGGAATTGGGAATTGGATAATAATCAATAGTTCTTCTTCCCCCTGCCCCCTGCTCCCTGCCCCCTGCCCCCTGCCTTAAGGCGTTCTCACTGCCCCAGAGTAAATTAAACCGCGTTGCAGATCGAGGGTTATAATCGCTCCATCTCTAATCGCCTGTGTTGCCTGCTTCACGCCAACAATCACTGGCACGCCGAGACGTAAACCAATGACGGCCGCGTGACTTGTAAGACTTTCCTCTTCCGTAATAATTCCGGCAGATTTACGAATAGCTTCGACAAAATCAGCACTAGTGCGCGGTGCAACTAATATATCTCCCGGATTAAAGTTACTAGCATCCATGCCAGTATTAGCCACCCGTGCGCGACCACTCACTAAACCTTGTCCGAGTCCGATTCCATGACCTAGTACCGCCGTCACCACCTCTACTTTAATCAAATCTGTAGAGCCGGAAATTCCCTGGAGTGTACCAGCAGTCATCACTACTAAATCTCCTTCAGACAGTAATTTCAACTCCTGAGCCACGTTGATTGCAGCTTGAAATGTCTGACCAGTGGAAGGTAATCCTAGCACCAATAATGGTTTTACTCCCCACACCATCTGTAGCTGCCGTGCTACATTCACATGGGGAGTCACGGCCAAAATCGGTGTTTGGGGACGGAATTTAGAGACATTGCGAGCAGTTGCCCCAGTTTGCGTTAGGGTCATGATTGCAGATGCACCTAGTTGTTCGGCAATTTGACCAACAGCTTGACTAATAGCATTGGGAATGGAGCGCCGGGAATCTTTTAAAGAACGCAAGTTTAAATGTTGAGCTTCCTCCTGCTCCATCCGCTCGGCAATCCGCGCCATTGTCGCCACTGCTTCTACAGGGAAGCTACCCACGGCAGTTTCATTGGAGAGCATCACCGCATCCGTGCCATCCAAAATCGCATTTGCCACATCCGACACTTCGGCGCGGGTGGGGCGAGGATTGCTCACCATGCTGTCTAACATCTGGGTGGCGGTAATGATCGGAATCCCCAAGCGATTTGCTGTAGCAATTAGCCGCTTTTGAAGTACGGGAACATCTTCTGCTGGCAGTTCCACGCCTAAGTCGCCTCTGGCAACCATCACACCATCACATAAAGCCAGAACTGCCTCCATTTGTTCAATGGCTTCATGTTTTTCAATTTTGGCAACCACCGGCACTTGTTTGCCTGTACTGGAAATTAGTTCTTTAATTTCGATCATGTCTTGCGGATTGCGGACAAAGGAAAGTGCCACCCAATCTACACCTTGATCTAGACCAAACATCAGATCCTCTCGGTCTTTGTCGGTCATTGCCTTAATTGACAGGTAAACGCCGGGAAAGTTTACGCCTTTGTTGTTAGAAAGTTTACCAGGGACGGTGACGCGACAATGCAAATCACCTTTGTCGCGGTTAATCTCTTCCACCAGCATTTCTACTCGTCCATCGTCGAGGAGAATTTTTGCGCCAACAGGGACTTCTTCGGCTAAATAATCGTAGGTGACGCAGCTAATTTCCTGTGTCCCTATTACTGGGCGATTTGTCAAGGTAAAGCGATCGCCTTTTGCCAAAACGATCGATCCGTTGTCAAATTTCCCTAAGCGAATTTTTGGCCCCTGCAAGTCTTGGAGAATAGCCACTGGTTGATTTAGTTCAAAGGCGGTTTGCCGAATTAAGCGAATACTACGCTGATGATCGGCATGAGTTCCGTGGGAAAAGTTTAGCCGCAGCGTCGTGGCTCCCGCTTCAATAATCGCCTTGAGCATTTCAGGACTGCTAGTAGCGGGGCCAATAGTAGCAACAATTTTTGTCCGGCGCAGAGAATCTCTTAATTGCATAGGGGCTGAAGTGAGGGAGCTATCTGGGAAGTCATCGTAACTTAAGTTGGATCTCCTTTTCAGTCACTGCTGTACCAATAAATGTAAGCAGTTAGAGAGGTTTTATCGGAGAGTAAGGGCTGTGGGATAGACTAGATATAGTACATCAATCTTGTATCTATCCTCCCAACGAAAGAGTTTATCCCATCAACTTTTTGCCAATTGCCATACCCCATTTATCAGTCAAGATTAGTTCTTGTTTGGAATGATAGCGCTATTCATCTACTGATATACAAAGCCGTGGATAAATATTGCTATACAAAAGGTTACAAAACTTTATTCTTCCCTAATATTTGTCGTATATTCGTAATGTTTGATTAAGAAGGAGTCAATGTTAGAAATGATCGCATCGGAGGCACAAAAGCCAATGACAATCCCGCCAAAGGAATTTTTAGCGCCTCCTGGTGATTTTAATCCCACGCTACTGCTGTTTTTGGTAGCTGTAGCAATGCTGGTGTTATCTAACTTTGGTTACTGGCTGTGGGAATGGCCGCACTGGCTATGCTTTAGCGTTAACACTATTGCTTTGCATTGTGCTGGGACGGTTATTCACGATGCTTGTCACCAATCAGCCCATCGCAACCGGGTGATGAATGCGATGTTAGGGCATGGTAGTGCATTGATGCTAGCTTTTGCTTTTCCAGTATTTACGCGAGTGCATTTACAGCATCACGGCCATGTCAACCATCCCAAAGACGATCCAGATCATTATGTCTCTACGGGTGGGCCGCTATGGTTGATTGCAGTGCGGTTTTTGTACCATGAGGTGTTTTTCTTTCAACGGCGACTATGGCGCAAATATGAGCTATTAGAATGGTTCATCAGCCGCTTGATTATTGGTGTAATTGTTTATATATCAGTGCAATACCATTTTTTGGGTTACATTCTGAACTTTTGGTTTATACCCGCTTTTGTAGTGGGGATAGCACTGGGATTATTTTTTGACTATTTGCCCCATCGTCCTTTTGCAGAACGCGATCGCTGGAAAAATGCTCGTGTCTACCCAAATCCAGTTCTCAATATTCTAATTATGGGACAGAACTATCACTTAATTCATCATTTGTGGCCTTCGATTCCTTGGTATAATTACCAACCTGCATACTATGTGATGAAGCCACTTTTAGATGAAAAAGGATGTTATCAAAGTTCAGGATTGTTACAGAAAAAGGACTTTTTTGAGTTTGTTTATGACATCTTTTTAGGAATTCGGTTACATCACCAAAAAGATTGAAAAAGAAGTCAGAAGTCGGAAGTCAGAATTCAGAATTCAGTAGTCAGAATATAATCAGTGGAGGATTCAGATCCGCCACTGATTGAAGACACGAAATTTTCAATTTGATGGTGATTTTAAACCTGTTTATTCATCCGCTCTTTCGTTCAAAATTCATTCTGTTAGCGATAGCGGGGCGTTTAGCCCATTCTGGCTCCTGACTCCTGAATTCTGTTTGATAAATAATTTTGGATTAGACAGTCAGCAGTTCTTCTTTGAATATCAGCCATTAAAGACTGATATTCTTGTTGGTTTTACTAGTTTTTAAAGTTTGTGTGTGCTTAAAAACGCTTCGACTTCCGCATTTGTTGGCTGGGAAGCGATCGCACCTGGTTTAATGGTAGTCAGTGCCCCAACAGCACTGGCGTAGGTAACAATGCGTTTTGCTGTTTCGGCATCCCGCAAGCTGTGGATGCCATTCTGACTCAGTTGATGGATAAATCCTGCCAAAAAGCTATCTCCTGCACCAGTGGTATCAACTACGGGGATGGAAAAGGAAGGTAATTTGCCTTCATTCTCACCCAAACAGTAGGCGCAACCATTTTCTCCATCTGTTACTAATACTCCTTCAATCGAAGCCAAGCGGTAAGTGATGGCTCCGGGATCTGCGGTTTCAAATAGCCATTCCGCCTCTTCTTTGGAGAGTTTGAGAAAATCGACTCGCTTAAATAATTCTGGAATTTTTTGATGAGCGATGTTTGGCTCATCCCAAAATACAGGCCGCCAGTTGACATCTAACACAATCTTCAGATCGTAATTTTCTGCTAACTCTAAAGCGCGGTAAATTGCTTTTTCACTTTCAGGATAGGCTAATTCCAAAGTACCCAAAACCAGAAAATCTGCCTCTTGAAACAGCGAATCTGGCAATTGTTTGGCTTGCAGACGAGTATCGGCAAATTCTGCGGTGTCATACTCACCAAATCCGGCAAAGGTGCGATCGCCAGCCAGATCCCGTGTAACATAAACTTGCCGCGTTGGTGCTGTGGGATGACGTTGTACTCCTGTTGTATCTACACCCACATCTTGTAATAACTTAACCAGTGCATTTCCTGGTTCATCTTCACCAACGGCTCCAATAAATCCTGCTGTCGTCCCTAGCTTCACTAAAGCACAGGCTACGTTAGCCGGTGCCCCTCCTGGGTAGGGAGTCCAAGATTTAACTTCTTCTAGCTTTAACCCTAATTGATCGGCTAAACAATCAAACAAAATTTCGCCAAAGCACAAAACACGCGAATTGCTCATTTCATTTTAGATTTTAGATTTCGATTTTGAATTAAGAATTTACAGTATAAAATCTACAACAATTTTTGCTAATCTGTCGCCAGTTCTTCATAGAATTCAATAGCAATTTTTGCTACTCCATAACATCTATCTGCTTCTAAATGATTGCCTAAAACATCTAAATATTTTTACTAATTTTTATCTTAAAGCAAGTGTTGTATAATACTTGTATATTATTGTGATTTATATTCTTGCCAACTTTAAATCCAAAGAAAATATTGACAATAGTATTACTGTTAACACTTGAAACCCCTACCAACAAAAGAATCTTCTAGAATTAGAAAGAGCGGTTAAGTACATATACCAAAGGAGCATAGAAATAGTCATGGCTGGTGGCAAGTCTGAGACCCCCGTTAGTCTGTCAGACAGAGAACTGCAAATTATCGACCTAGTGGCCGCTGGCTTAACTAACCAAGAGATTGCAGGAAAGCTGGAGATTAGCAAACGTACAGTTGATAACCATATCAGCAATATTCTGACCAAGACCGAGACAGAAAATCGAGTAGCTCTTGTGCGCTGGGCTTTACAGTGGGGCAAAGTCTGCTTGAATGATGTTAATTGCTGTCTTCTGCCTAACCAGATCGAATAAACAATCTACTAGTAGTAACGTAATTGCTCTGGTCTGGTATGGTGACAAGCCAATTTTGAGGTTTACTGATTTCCCTCTTCACGCCTAAGTTTTCAGTGCGAACATTCTACCAAAAGTGCCGAGTCCTTCCCTCAGCTGGAGTTTATGTTAGTGGAGCCAGCTGACCTTCGGACTCGGAAACTATAATTCATATCAGAATTCCTTTCCAAATTCAGCAGAACCAGGTTGGACACTCAGTGTCTAGTGCTGAGTGGGGACAAAGGGAGATGAGTGAAACAGAAGAACTAATGACAAATGACAAATCACAATAAACAAAAATTAGCAACAATTCAGTAGTGCAAGCGTTACATTTGAGAGAAATCTATATTGCTCCATCGGCTTGGAGAGCGGTGTTCCAATGAATACTTCTGCTTCTTTTCAGGGTGGCTCGTCTGCCTTTGAATTTTTTAACTTTGATTTTACGACACTTGTATCAGAGAAAGTTCCAGCACCAGAATACCGCCCCTTAGACTTTCCGCAACCCACACAAGATGCCGACTTACTCAAGCAGCTTTCATTTATTCCAGGGTTGAAAGAAATTCTAACGATCCGGCAGGTTCATGCCTTAGAACACGCTACAGTTTGGGTTCTTAGCGAATCACAAAGCGGCCAACCTGCTAACGTTCAACGAGATAACGAACTATTAAGCGGTTTGTCTACTGAGCATGGATTTTACCTTTATGGTGAGGTAAATATTAGTGATTTGCGGCGTGCGATCGCACTTGCTCAACATCGCCTCACCAATGGAGAATGGGATTTAGCTATACATCCCCGTTGTGGCACAAATTTATCAGTAGCAATGCTCCTAACGGCTGGACTAGCTGTTGGTGTGCATCTGTTACTACCATTTCGACCAATCGAGCAAATTATCGGTTTAGGGTTAGCAGCAACGACAGCAGCCGAAATCGCACCTGATTTAGGTTCCCTAGCACAGCGTTACCTAACAACAGCTATTCCTTTTAACCTAGCAATTGAAAATATTACCCGTACACGCGACGTTTGGGGACGTGAGGCACATTTTGTTAAAGTGGGTTGGCAAGAATGAGGGGGTAGGGGAGCAGGGGAGCAGGGGGGCAGGGGGCAGGGGGCAGGGAGATTAGTTTTACCGTCTGGCTCTTTTCAATTCCCAATTCCCCATTCCCCATTCCCAATTCCCAAATAAATAAAATTATGAGAAAACTTTACTTCTTACTTCCCGGTACAAATGGCAAATTTGCCTGTGGTGGTCTTTGGGCTGAGTTAAAAGCGCTTAAACTGGCTCATAATTTCTCTAATGCTGATCTTGTAACTTACCGTCAACGAGAAAAAGATCAGCTTTTTCTTGATGATTTGCTCAAAGAGAAAAATTTAAATGATGTAATTTTTATCATCAGTTGGGGATTTCATATAGCTGAACTCGTGGCTAAACTTAAGCAATATAATGTTGTTTACCATGCACATAGTCCAGGTTATCCATTCACACTACCTGCAAGTATTCCGATTATCACTGTTAGCCGCTATACAATGGGATACTGGGGAGAAAAATCACCCAATTCTCTGATTTATTATTTGCCAAATCAAATTTCTGATGAGTTTCAAAATTTAGGTCTGGAACGGGATATTGATGTTTTAGTTCAAGCTCGTAAATCTTCTGAGTATTTAATTAAAGAATTGATTCCAGCGTTACAAAAACGTTGTAAAGTATTGGTTGTTGATTCTTATATAGAGGATTTACCTGGACTATTTAACCGAGCGAAGGTTTACCTCTATGATTCGGCTGAGTACTGGGCACAACAGGGTGTTAGTGAAGGATTTGGTTTGCAACCAATGGAAGCTCTTGCTTGTGGTTGTCAAGTATTTTCTAGTGTCAACGGGGGATTGGCTGATTACTTAGATCCTGGATTTAATTGCTATAAAATTGCTGGATATTCTCAAGAATATGATGTACAACGGATTCTCAAGGTGATTGATTCTTCAGGAAGTTTTAGTTTGTCTGAAGATTTTTTTGCTGAATATCGAACTGAAAATATTATTAAGCGTTTCCAAGTAATTTTGGATGAGTTAAATGAGTTTTTTGACCATAGAATCCAGCAGCCATCCAATATTAAGAGTTTGACGAGAGTACGTATGGCAAAATTACTTGCTCAGAAGATATACGGGAAGCTGAGGAAGAAATATTTTAAGTAATAGAAATGCACCGCAGAGGCGCAGAGAAGCCAAGCCAGTGCGTTGGGCGGGTTCCCCGACTTGTAGCAACTGGCGCAACACAGAGAGAAATAAGAGAGGAAATTGAATGAGTCGGCGGTTATTGGTTACTGGGGGTGCGGGGTTTATTGGGGCAAATTTTGTCCATCATTGGTGTCAGCTTTATCCAAACGGGCGGGTGGTGGTGTTGGATGCGCTTACCTACGCGGGGAATCGTTTGAATTTGGCGATGGTTGAGGGAAAAGAGAATTTTCGGTTTGTGAAAGGGGATATTTGCGATCGCACCATCGTAGATCAATTATTATCAACAGAAAATATAGATACCATCGCCCATTTTGCTGCGGAATCTCATGTTGATCGTTCGATTCTTGGGCCGGCTGCTTTCGTACAAACCAATGTAGTAGGAACTTTCACGCTACTAGAAGCTTTTCGCCAATATTGGGAAGCTAAAGCACAACCATCTGATTATCGTTTTTTACACGTTTCGACTGATGAAGTCTACGGTAGTTTGGGTGCAAATGATGCTGCTTTTTCTGAAACCACACCTTACGCTCCTAATAGTCCCTATTCAGCCTCGAAAGCGGGCAGTGACCACTTAGTGCGTGCTTATTATCATACTTATAAACTTCCAACTATTATCACAAATTGCTCTAATAATTATGGCCCTTATCAATTTCCTGAAAAGCTAATTCCTCTAATGTGTATCAATACCTTAATAGGTAAACCATTACCTGTTTATGGTGATGGTAAAAATGTGCGAGATTGGCTTTATGTGGGCGATCATTGTCGTGCTTTGGATGTAGTAATTAATCATGGTCAACCAGGGGAAATGTACAATATTGGTGGCAACAATGAGGTAGAAAATCTCAACCTGGTGCAACTTTTATGTCAGATGATGGATGAATTAGCACCTGATTTACCAATACGTCCAGCAAAAGAGTTGATTACTTTTGTCAAGGATAGACAGGGACACGATCGGAGATATGCAATTAATGCGAACAAGATTAAAACTCAACTTGGTTGGACACCTTCAGTAACAATTGCTGAGGGTTTACGTTTAACAGTTGAATGGTATCTCAATCATCGTGATTGGTGGGAACCTCTGCTATCTGCGGAATATCAAGCTTACTATCGCAAAAATTATCTGTAGAACGATCTAGAATTGGGCTAAAGTACTCCTTTTTCAATATAAATTCAGGATTTACGCAAACAATATTTGAAAAGAAAAATTTTCTGGTAGGGGCAATTCACGAATTGCCCTTACAACTTGTGGTTTTGCGTAAATTCTAAAATTATCTGGCTCCCACAATTTCTCCAGATAATGACTATCCTTGAATATAAGGGAATCAGATCGGCGTAAACTGCCAGCAGGTGTAAGATGCTGCAACCAGAACAGATATTACAAGATCGTTATCAAATCCAACGCCAACTTGGTAACAATGGGATTCGTCAAACTTGGCTAGCTAAGGATTTACAAGCCTCTGATGGCGAAAATTCGACCGTTGTAGTCAAGCTTTTAGCCTTTGGCGGTACTGTACAGTGGGATGACTTGAAACTTTTTGAGAGAGAAGCACAAATTCTTAAACAACTAAGTCATCCCCGCATTCCTCGATATATAGATTATTTTTGTATCGACGATCGCACTCTTTGGTTTGGCTTAATACAACAATATATTCCTGGGGAATCGCTTAAGGAAAAACTTGCTCTTGGCAAAAGGTTTAGTGAAAAGCGAACGAGAAAAATCGCTGGTGAGATTTTAAATATCCTCATGTATCTACATGAGTTAAATCCAGGGGTGTTACATAGAGATATTAAACCGAGTAATTTAATCTGGGGCGAAGATAATCGGATTTATTTGGTTGATTTTGGCGCAGTTCAGGATAAAGCGGCAAGAGAGGGCGTTACTTTCACCGTTGTAGGTACTTATGGTTATGCCCCAATGGAACAATTTGGTGGTCGAGCAGTTCCAGCTTCAGACCTCTATGCATTGGGTGCGACTCTGATTCATTTGCTCACTGGGATTTCTCCCTGTGATTTACCCCAGCAGGATTTGCGACTGCAATTTACAGACCGAGTTAATCTCAGTCCTAGTTTTGTCAGTTGGCTACAAAAGTTGGTAGAACCTGCTCCAGAACAACGATTTACTGATGCTCGCCAAGCGCTAAATGCTCTCAAATCTGGTCTGGCTATCAAATCTACAAATAGGAGTCAGCTTTTACCGCAAAGAGAAATAATTAATAATTCTGGATGCGGAATAAATAATCAGAATGAAACAGTCCCAGAGGAAATTCTCGGTTGGAACTGGGGCGCATTTCTGATGCCTTGGTTGTGGATGTGGCCGAATCAAGTGTGGTGTGGAATATTCTGTTTTGTACCTCAAATTTCGGGGTTAATGTCGATCGCACTTGGTGCTAAAGGCAATGAATGGGCTTGGAAAAGTAGACGGTGGAACAGTATTGAGCAATTCAAAGCCCATCAGAGAGGCTGGGCGATCGCGGGTATTCTAATTGGAGGGCCTATTAGTATTGTTTTGTGGGTTACTGCGATCGCTTTGCTGAAAGCAGCACTGTAAGGCAGTCTTTTGGGTAAATATCAAGCAAAAATTTTTTAGCCAGATAATTAGCCAGATAAGTATAAGGGTTCAACAAATGGTTCAAATTCTTCAAGGAAAAGATATCACCCTAGCCCAACTGATTGATGAATTTGGACTACAACTTGCAGACGACGAAGATTTTTTTTCAGAATGGCGGCATGATTTACCTGAGTTGAGTGATTTAGAAAAGCAATCTCTCAACGAAGTCAAGGCAGAATATTTGCATCTATCGAAATATCCTGTTTTGGAACCTCTAGTCAAAATGGTAGTGCTATCTCCACTATTCCGTCTAGCAGGTTTTTATCAACCGCCTTTCTACATTGCCTCAGAACAAGAAGTAAAAATCTCTTCTGAAGACGAAGGCACAATTATCAGAGGACGTATTGACATCTTGGTTTTGCATCCTCCATTTTGGGTTTTGGTTATTGAGGCAAAACGAGCAGAATATTCTTTGGAGGTAGCAATTCCTCAAGCATTAGCTTATATGTTGGCTAATGCTTGTAATGATAAACCTAAGTATGGTTTTATCATCAATGGTCGAGAATTTCAATTTGTTAAGTTGACGAAACAGGGTACACCGAAATATTCATTATCTTATACACTGTCACTGAATCGTGGAGATGACTTACATACTGTTGTCAAAGTTTTAAAACGCATAGCTCATTTAATTCGTAATTCGTAATCTTGTTTACAACAAGTGGCATTTGAGGAAGAAAACCCAATTTTTTACGGGGTTTGTTGGGTTGAGACTTTGCGAAACCCAACTTACAAATATTCTTAATTACGCAAATCCTGTTCCTCTCCGAGTCGGAGAGAAACAGACTTGAAATTTAGTTCAAGGCAGGGAGAGGTTTGTCTAACTCACCTTAAGTTGACTACCCTACCAATTCCATTTCTAACTACTAACTTGCGATTCAATTACACCTACCGGACAAGAAACGTTTGTCCCACCTAAACCACAATACCCATTAGGATTTTTCGCCAGGTATTGCTGATGGTAGGCTTCTGCATAGTAAAATTCTGGTGCATCCAAGATTTCTGTTGTAATCTTGCCATAACCTGCACCGTTGAGGGCTTGCTGATAAGCTTCCCGCGATGCTTCTGCTAGCTGTTTTTGACTTTCGGAATATACATAAATTCCCGAACGGTATTGAGTGCCAGTATCATTACCTTGGCGCATACCTTGGGTAGGATTATGGCTTTCCCAAAAGACTTTGAGCAGTTCGGAATAACTAATCACTTTGGGATCAAATACAACCAATACCACTTCATTGTGACCGGTTCGCCCACTACATACCTCTTCATAAGTAGGGTTGGGTGTGAATCCAGCAGCATAACCCACTGCGGTGGTGTAAACTCCTTTAAGTTGCCAGAATTTCCGTTCTGCACCCCAAAAACAGCCCAAGCCAAACACTGCTTTTTCTAATCCATCGGGAAAAGGAGCTTTTAAAGGATTTTTGTTGACATAATGAGCAGTAGGTACTGACATAGATTGCGCCCTTCCTGACAAAGCTTCTTCAGGTGTGGGCATAACTGACTTTTTGCCAAATCCGAATAGTGCCATTGATTTTGACTCTGATATATATCTTTACCTTATTTACTATTGTAAAGATTCTAGCGATCGCTTGGGGCTTTCTCAGATTCTTGGCTGCACTATCTTGACCTTGTGGCGCTAGTTCATGCTATTCATCAATTCAAGAGTAAATCCTCGTCAAAAGTATTCATGGATAAAATACCAAAAATCGATCGTCAAAGGGAGCATCAAGCGAACGAACGTACTTTTCTAGCTTGGCTACGCACTTCTATTGCTTTGATTAGCTTTGGTTTTGCGATCGCGCGATTTGGTATATTTCTGCGCCAGTTGAATCTTGCGATTACTCAACAAGAACCTCCGGTTAATCCATTATCCAACTCGGAAAATTTAGGTCTTGCTTTGGTAATTTTTGGAATTTTGACTGTTGCCTTAGCTGCGTGGCGATACAACAAAGTTTTCTGGCAAATTGAACGAGCAGATTATAGACCAAATAGGTTAATGGTTTGGATAATGACCGGAGTCGTAATTATTTTGGGACTTCTCAGTATTCCTTTGCTTTTAAGGCGCGATAAAGTATTTCTTCGCTCTCCTTCTCCAATTCAACCACAGTCACGTCGCTTTGCTCCGAATTCAAAATTCAAAATTCAAAAGTCAAAATTAATTATCCCCATTCATAAATTTAGAGGCTTGTATCCTTAGTCTCGAATCTATATAGATCCCCGATTTCTTTAAGAAGTCGGAGATTTAAGCCTCACTTGGCAGTAGCCTCAGAAATAACTGTTACACAAGCATTTACCAAAGGTAACAGCGGCCCTAATTGTTCTTGTCCATTCACTGCTAAATCGCTGTGACACAAATAAACTCTTTCAGATACACGAGATAGTAAATCTGTCAATATTCTTTGCAATCGTTGTTCTTCTGCTAATTTCTCATCCTCTGCTGTCCAAGGTTCGCCTAACCGATCTTGCAAGAAAAACGGCGCACCGAATAACGTCGCCGCACCACCTTTAGCCCAAAGAGGTGAACCAGCATCCAGCCAAAAATGCCAACGGTGCGATCGCCTGCTAGACCGATATTGAAATATAGTTGCTAAGGTGACAGCCTTTCTCGCTCCACCAATGGGACGCACCGGGTAAGCGTTGGCGGTAATCGTACCACGCCGCAGTAATTGAATAAACTCGATAATAGTTGTATGAGGCGTTGTCTCAACTGGGGCAATTTGTCGTAATCTGGTGTCAATTTCCCAGTAGTGTTGGGCGGTTTCTAATAATTCGCGTAATGCTGCCAGTTGTTCGTAAGGGAGATTGCTCCCATTCCACAAAAAACGCTGGATTGCTCTATCTAATAGGGAAATGGGACTGGGAATTAACCGCAATTCTTGTTGCGATCGCTGTTTTTCTAACCACTCCAATATTTCATTATAGGCTGTAGTCGCCGCATAGCCGATTCTATCCCAGCGCTCGAAGGCGGATACTGGTAACAAATTTGGGCGATCGGGATGGGGTACAAAGCAGTAATCTGCTATCAATCCCGCGCGTACCGGATCAATATTTGTAGAGACGCGATTCATCGCGTCTGTTGTAGATACCCGATTAATCGCGTCTGTACTAGAGTTTTCTGGTATTTGTTGCTTTCGGCTTAAGACAACTAGCATTTCTGCGACGGCATCCCGGTCTACGAGACGACCCAAGCCGGAATAAACTAGCGCCAGCATGGTGAGTAATGCGCGAATGACGGGTGAACTAATTAAGGGACGTTGGTCATTGAGCGATTCTACTGGGATGTTTTGCTTAACAAGGATTTCTACTAGAGTATAACGAGCGATCGCATCTAAACCTGGCGCAATAATCGCCACTTCTTCTGCTGCAACTTCTTGCGATTGGATGGCATTAGCAATTACCTCGGCTGTTTGGCGCAATAATTGAGCGCGAGAGGTGGTTTGAATGGAATACACTATCTCAGGTAAGCTTACCAATACCATCGGTTCTGTGACTAATTCCACCATCTGTTTAGCTTGCTCACCCAGCGATTCTCTTGGCGGCCCGGTCAAAAATTCTACCCGACAACGCTTTGCTAACCCTTCTAAATAATTAGGATCTGCTCCCAATCCCAATCGCACTGCACCGTCAGGATTGTAGCTAAACGCGCCAATTGCACCTCGATCTAATAGCAATTCAAACAAAAGACGCGCTACGCTAGGATAATCGTCAACATCATCCGCCAATACTGCTTGATAGCGTTTAGTTAGGTGCTGCTGGTAGTTGCGATCGCTTAATAAATATTGACTATAGAGTTCGGTAATAATGCCATAAGTTAGTAACCCTCTTTCTAAACACCAGTTACGCCAATCGATGAGCAAAGATGCCAAAAATTCCGGCTCTAAAGTCGTAGTATTTTCCCCCAGACCCTTTGCCAAAATCTGGGCAATATTTTCGCAATGTACACCACTGTAAGCAGCTAATTGCAACAAGTCTAAAATGCGACGCACCAAGCGAGACTCATTTACTCCCGCAATCCGTAAAATTTCTTCGTCTAATTGGGAACGCCAGAGTTTGGTTGCTAATTCTTGTTCCGTTTCTGGTCGCAATCTTACCGGAAACTGTGCCTTCAGGTTCAACGAGTTAATTAACAACGGCCAAAATAAAATAACTTCATCCTGGAAAAAACCTAGCGGTGTCTTGGCACGCACCGGATATTTCCCTAATGTTGATGTAACAATTATATCGCCCAATTCTCGACGGTTATCATCGTTGGCAGCTAAGACTAAAACTCCTGGCTCGGTTTGTTTAAGATATAAAAACTCGGGTATGCGTTCGCCTTTTTTACGTCCCTGTTTTTTAGTATAAAATGATTCAGTATACTGCTTGTCAGGTTGTACCCAACTACAAAATTGCTCTACCAAACGAGCCGTCTTACCACTGCGACTAGTGCCAACAATCCAAACTGAATGAGAAACCACAAACTTTCTCCTTGTAGATTCGCTAGTATACCTCATGCGTTAACTTAAGGTTAAGAATAACCAAATAATGCTGGATGATTGTTTCCAATGAAAAACTCTATTTTTGTCCAAAAAATCTATTCTTTTTTACTTGATACTTATCGATGGTACTTACAGACTCCTGAACGTTCTTTAAATCAAGCTTACGATGCAGCATTAAAGATTAAGGAAATAGAAAATAAGCATTTCAATGGTAATAAAATAGATGTTGAATTAGCCATGTACAGTAACAGCGTCATGGATTATTTTGAGTCAGACCTAAATAAGCTATTAAAAACTGCCAAAATGCGGTTGACAGAGTTTAGAGCAAGCCGTTGGTTTTTAAATGAAGAGGATCAAGAAGCTGCCGAGAAAACAGGTATAGAGCATCTCAGTCCTGCTTTAGTTTTAGAAAAGCTAAACTTTATCGATCAAGTTATATCCAAATACATAACAAGTCCCGATCAAATAACTTCTCAAGCTTTAGTTGTCAAACCTCAAATACCAGTTAACTCTGTGATATCTGATGACAATTCGCTGGTTGTCAATACTCCAACATTACCACCCAAGATACCAACTCAAGACTCGTATATAAAACCAAAATCTAAGCTAAAAGCGGATACAACAGGGGTTTTACCTCGCTCTATTTTAAGTACTATTAGCCGTCTGCAAGTTGAATTAGACCCTAATTCTGAAAAAGAAGTAATTCAGAATTTTCGTCAAACTCAAAGAAGAACAATAATATCTATCAGGTTTATTTTACTATTAATTATCGTACCACTTTTGACACATCAAATAGCAAAAGCTTTTGTAGTTGGCCCATCTGTTGAACGCTTTAGAAGTAATGAGGAAATAGAGATATTCCTCAACTCAGAAATGGAAGAGGAAGCCCTTGTAGATTTGCAAAGATATGAAGAAAAGCTCAAATTTCAAAATCTTATTAGAAATGCCCCAGCGCTATCACCTGAACAGATAGAAATTGAAATGAAAAATAAGGCTGTGGAGATTGCTGAAGAATTTCGTAAAGAAAGCTCTAATGCTATCAAAAATGTTTTTGCAGATGTATTTTCAGTAGTTGCTTTTATCTGGCTTTTGGTTATCAGTAAGTCTTCTATTGCTGTACTAAAAGATTTCTTTGATCATATTGTTTATGGGCTTAGTGATAGTGCTAAGGCATTTATCATCATTTTGTTTACTGATATATTTGTAGGATTCCACTCTCCGCATGGTTGGGAAGTACTTCTAGAAGGTGTGTCGCGTCATTGGGGATTACCAGCAAATCGAGATTTTATCTTCTTATTTATTGCTACATTCCCAGTGATTTTAGATACCATTTTTAAATATTGGATATTCCGATATTTGAACCGGATATCGCCTTCGGCTGTTGCCACTTATCGGAATATGAATGAATAGATTGGGCATTGGGAATTGGGAATTGGAGATTGTAGATTATTTTTGATTTTTGAATTTGAGCGAAGTGGGATAATATCAAAAATTTTGAATTTTGATGAAAAATACACTTGCTGAGTTAGGAAAGTTTAGCAAATTTCTCGCTATCAGCTTACCTGTGGTTTTGTCAATTTTCTTGGTGCGGATGCAATCTTTGACTCATAAAGAACTCAGTCCACCAGAATGTCGTGTTAAAAAGTGGGATATACCAGTTTCGTTGACTGGTGAAAATCAAAATGCACTTCCACAAAAGCAAAAAGTACCATTAATCCAGAGGCTACCAGTTACTTGTTGTCAAGGTGATACCTCTTGTTTTGATGAACTTATTTATGGAGAAATATCAGATAAAAAGGCGCTCTTGAGTGCGATCGCTCACAGTCTCCAATATCTGCAAACAGCTAATGCTGCGGCTGCTTATCAAAACTATCCGGTAGCGGGGATTACGCGCGATCGCGTCTTCAAAAGCTTGACAAGATTCCGCGAACTTCTACTAACAACTAATTCTGCGACAGAATTACATCAAGCCATTGAGCGGGAATTTGTTCTTTATCAGTCAGTAGGTAACAACACCAAGGGTTCCGTTTTATTCACCGCCTATTATGAACCGCTTTACGCAGCCAGTCGCGTCCCTACACCAGAATATCGTTATCCTGTTTATCGATTACCTCCTGACTTAAACTCTTGGCCTAAACCGCACCCTACCCGCGAAGAATTAGAAGGAGCAGATGGTTTACAAGGTGCAAAAGGAAAATTACGAGGATTAGAATTGTTTTGGTTGCGCTCACGCCTCGAACCATATCTAGCTCAAATTGAAGGTTCTGCGCGGCTTCAGCTTCCCGATGGGACTCAGACAGCAATCGGCTATGCGGGTAATAACGCTTATAACTACAAAAGTATTGGGCGAGAATTAGCGAATGATGGCAAATTACCACTACAAGGGATGACTATGCCAATTATTCTCGACTATTTTCAAAAGCATCCCCAAGAATTAAATATTTATATTCCGCGCGATCGCAGTTTTGTTTTTTTTCAAGAAAACCACGGCGAACCAGCCCAAGGTTCGATCAATGTACCCCTAACAGCAGAACGTTCTATCGCTACAGATAAATCTCTCATGCCTCCTGGTGCTTTAGCATTGATTCGTGCTTCTATTCCCTTTGCTAATCCTACCGGAATGGAGGAGCGCATCGTTAGCCGCTATGTTCTCGATCAAGATACCGGAGGTGCAATCAAAGGTGCAGGTAGGGTAGATTATTTTTTAGGGACTGGGAAATTAGCAGGCGATCGCGCTGGTATCACAGTCAGCAATGGACAATTATTTTATTTATTACTCAAATCCAACAATTAAAATAATTCGTAATTCGTAATTAAATAATGCAACTGGGATTTATACCCCGTCACAATTTTAATATCAAGATTCCCGACTTCTCTAAAAAAATCGGGAATCTTAGCCTTCCAGCAAAACGCCTGCCGTACAGAAACTACGAATTACGAATTACGAATTACGAATTAAGCTTCTATATCCATATCACCATCATCATCATCATGATCGTAAGGAATATCATCAAGGTCGATCATTTCTGAAATTTCTTCTACTTCAGTTAGATACTCAGATTCTTGATGTTCACGCTCGATTAGACGACCAGTTGACTTTAGCCATTCCAAAAGAATAAACTCATTACTTGTACGAATTACAGGCGCTCGTTGGTTACGAGGTTCTTCACGTAAAGGACTTGTAGGCATAAAAAAAACTCACTGTGAATTATAGGGCACTGTACAAAAACAAAAGATTGTACATTTAAGGTGAAAAGGCTTGTTATCCAAGACTTTTCCGAACAGATGAAATATCAACTATTGAGTTTTTTATTCTCTTGTCCGTCTACTTACTTACCATTAAAATGTCTTTGTGTCCGTTTTAATCATAAATCTTCAAGCAGACGCAATCTCACAAAGCAGTTGGTAGCTTGGCGATCGTTTCATACATATCAGAAGGTAATGCAGACAATCTGTTCGCTACAGCGACAGCATCAGCTAAGTTGCTAAACTGACACCGGACAATCTCTTGTCCATTTCCTGAAGGGAATCGCTTTCTAGCTTTGTTAGCCACAACACAAATAATCGCTAAAGCTTTGGCGAATCCGTCTTTTGTCAAAATTGTTTCTTGAGCGAACCCTTCAACAGGGATAAGGCAAACCTCAAACCGATAGCCTGGCCTTGGAGAAACAGCTATATCAATATAGGGTTTATCTTCTTTTCTGATTCTGCGTAAATACTTGGCTGTGGAATTAGTATCATGCAAATCAGTCCCAAGGGCGTAAGTAAAGAAACAATCTTCTGTGAGCGACTCAGGACGGGTAATTATATCCGTTGGCATAAATTAAACTACTATCCGTATGTTGTCTGGGTTGTGACACACTAAACTTGTCCGTTATTTCTAGCACATTTTTTGCTAATCAGAAGTATCAGTTTTACACAAAGTAAGTATAACGACTGGGAAAAATCTAACTATGTTAAGAAAACTCAAGGATAGATTTGCAATATAAACCGACACAAAACACTTCCAAAATCAAAGTTTGTAGAGATTTAGATTCGGAAAGGTGTCTATCTAGTCAGTTACATGACCGAAAATATTTCTCAACTGCTCAATTATAACATAGTTGACGCTCGAACTTTCTTTAACTATTCTGACCGATAGATATTAGACCAGCAGCAATACTAAGGCTATATTAAATTGTCACTTTTAGATAACTCAATACTTGGTTTACTAGTTCTAATTTTTACTATAATCAGTTAATAGGAGAGAAAAAATACTTATAAACTAGTAGTGTTCATACAACTTCAAATATGGCAGTATTAGATTATAGAGATCTAAAGGAAAACCATGTCTTAAATAATACTATTTTCAACCACATTTACTTATATAGTATAGTCTTTGGAAAGTGAAAACATAACCGAAATATCAGTTTCAAGAATTATTTGCTATTTCCATTAAATTCCAAGCTCTAATTGAGACGAAATCTGTCTGAGGGCTGTAAGAGTTCTACTTTGAGGCTCAGGAAATGGTCGATCGAAGTACTTATACTGATTTTTAAAGAAAAATTAATATTTTGTTAACTAAATCATAGTTGTATATAATGTAGGACTTTAACTCTAAGTTAAAATCAGAAATTTGATTAAAAATAAATGTTAAATCATGTTAAATTGATTTGATTATTGTAGGATTTTAGACAACCAACACCCAAGTAACCATAGGAAAATTAGCAAATGTCTAGACAAAGTTCTCACAAGAGAAACTTTTTCAAAGCTTTAACTGGTAGCGCTGTCAAAGAATCTCATAAGTTAAGACTAGGGCTTAAATCCAGCTTACTTGTCTTAGTTGAATCTGTACCTTTTTTGATTGCTTGTGCTGTACTTGTAAGTGTTATCAGCCTAAAAAGTCCTATCCTGCTTTTTTGTTTACTAGTTGGTAGTTTAATTGCAGTCATTACTCAGCAAATTGGGCAACAGTTGCATCTACCTAAGCGATCGCTAATAATATTACAAATTTTAGCAGCAGCCGTAATTCTGAGTTTGTATTGGTTAGACTGTTTTGCAGCCCCCGCACAAGCACAGTTTTTTGGAGAAGCTGAAAGGTTTTTTAAAAGGAACTTAGGTGGTGCAGCAACAACTGGTGGTGGTAGCGAGACAGCAATAAGTTTGATATTTAATGTGTTGCGGGCGATTTACCTACTTTATATTGCAATCTCCCTGGTTGGTGTGATTAACGCAGTGCGTAAAGATGAAGATTGGCAAAGCATTGCCAGAACTCCCTTATTAGTAGTTGTTGCTGTTACCATTGCTGATGTACTCACACGCTTTGTAATTGGCCCACAGCAGCAGTAAATAATTCAGATATTTCAAATGTCTCAAGAGCGGGAACAAGAATTTCGTCCAGTAAATCAGGTTCTAGGAAGCCAACCTTCTCTAGGGCCAATCCCTGCCGATCAAATTCTTCCTTGGACGGTAATTGCCTTAGCCTCCTACTTTATCATCAATGGAATTTTTGGTGGGATTTTCCAAGAAGAGTTTCAAAAATGGTTGTGGACGATATTAATGACTGGTTGGGGAATCGGAACTTGGTGGATTTTAACTGGTGGTAGGAGTTGGAGTTTTTTAAGCAAATTTATTGGCGTTCCCGCTTGGACAAGAGGCTTTGCTCGTTATCAAAGCTTATTGGAAGTTAACCATGAAGCAAAAAATCGGAAAACAAAGCGTCGGCATCGCCGGAAACGAAAGTAGATTAACACCATTTGAAGATGCCTTACACTTGGCGACAATGTTACGTGTCGCCATAAATGGACGCGATATTGGCGGGTATCTTTTGACAAAAGGCACTCAAAAAGATCGGTTTTGCTTTGTTTTTGGTTTTGACTGTAAGGGAATTCATACCACTTTAAGACCCGAACAAATCGATACACTTTTTAATAACATTGAAGCTGGATTAAAAGATATCCCTAGCGGTGAAAGAATGACGCTGCATTTGGGATCTTTTAGTTCTGATAAAGAGCGCCAAAAAGAATTAGCATCCCTAATCAAAAATGCGTCATCACGAGATATCAAATATTTGTTGATGGCAGAAAGAGCCAGAGTCAAAGAACTGACTATTTCTGGTGTTCGCAAACCAAAATTCTTGCGGATTTATGTTACTTACACCGTTGAATCTAACTCGCAACATGCAGATGATTGGATAGAGAAGCTTTTAGTCAAAGCTGAATCATGGTGGTTGAAATTCAAAAATGAACTCTCAGAAGTAGAAAATCAACGCATCGAAACCCTAATCGGCAATGCTTACAAGCAGGGTTTTCTACGCTGGGAACAAATTTTATCTAACCAAATGGGGTTGGATGTAAAACCTTTGACAGCTGTGGAACTCTGGGAAGGCATCTGGAAAAGGTTTAATGATACGCAGCCAATAGAGATTCCCCAGTTAATGACTTTAGATGAACAAGGACTGCACGAGGAAGTTAATTCAGATTTAGCTAGTAGTAAATTGTTGATAGACAATATCCACGGCACAACTTTGCTGATGGAATCTAGCGTACCTTGTGCCGATCGCCGTTGGGTTAATGTTAACAATCGTTATATTGGCGTACTGTCATTTCTAGAAAAACCCGGAGGCTGGCCAAATAAATCTACTCAACTGCGCTACTTATGGGAACTATTAGCGAGAGAAACAGTAGTAGATACAGAGATTTTTTGTGAATTGACTGCCGCAAATCCAGCATTAGTAAAAACTACTCTACAACGAGTGCTGAAACAGTCAAACATGACGACAATCATGGCTCAAGAAAAAAGTAAAACCATTGATGTCAATGCTCAATTAAAGTTAAAAAAATCAGTAGCAGCACAAGAACAATTATTTGAAGGTGCAGTCCCGATTTATACGAGTATTGCTATTTTGGTACATCGTCCAACTGTCGAAAAGTTAGATGAGGCAACAAGATATATTGAAAACTGTTTTCAACGTCCAGCTAGGGTAATTAGGGAAGTTGAGTATGCTTGGAAAATTTGGCTGCAAACTCTACCAATAGTTTGGGAAGGTTTATTAGCAACACCCTTTAACCGTCGCCAGTTATATTTAACCAGTGAAGTTCCCGGATTAATGCCTCTAGTTTTAACTAAACGCGGTGATAAACAAGGCTTTGAGTTGATTGCCGAAGAAGGTGGAACACCCGTACATTTAGATTTGTTTAATCAACATAAAAATTTAGCTTTATTTGCTACAACTCGTGCTGGGAAATCGGTGCTAGTATCGGGGATTTTAACTCAGGCTTTGGCACACGGCATTCCTGTAGTGGCGTTAGATTTCCCTAAACCTGATGGGACATCGACTTTCACAGACTATACAGAGTTTATGGAGGGGAATGGAGCCTATTTTGATATTTCCAAACAATCGAATAATTTATTTGAACAGCCAGATTTACGATCGCTAGAACCAGAACAACAGCGCGATCGCTTCAACGATTATACCGCCTTCCTAGAATCAGCGTTAATGACAATGGTTTTAGGATCGTCTACTGAAAGTCAAATTTTATCGCAAACGGTGCGATCGCTGCTCAACCTAGCTTTAGAAGCCTTCTTTAGAGATGAAGGCATCAAAGAGCGATATCGGCAGGCGATGGCGGGAGGATTTGGTACTCTGGCTTGGCAAAAAACCCCTACCTTAAAAGATTTTCTCTATTTCTGTTCGCCAGAACACTTGCAGCTAAGTTCTTTAACTGGCAGAGTAGAAGATGCTCTGAGTCAAATTCAGTTGCGCTTACGGTTTTGGCTATCTAGTCGCGTGGGACAAGCTATTTCTTCACCATCTAGTTTTCCTACGGATGCACAACTTTTAGTATTTGCTCTCAGAAACTTATCAGATAGTGAAGATGCAGCTGTATTATCTTTGAGTGCCTATTCAGCAGCATTAAGACGCGCATTAGGTAGTCCAGCTTCAATATTCTTCATTGACGAAGCACCAATCTTATTTGAATTCGAGCAAATCTCTGACTTAGTTGGTAGAATTTGTGCCAACGGTGCTAAAGCTGGTATCAGAGTCATCTTATCAGGGCAAGATCCTGATACCATTGCCAAATCTAAAGCTGCATCTAAAATTTTGCAAAACTTGACAACACGATTGATTGGACGCATTCAGCCAGTTGCAGTAGATAGTTTTGCAGACATCTTAAAATATCCCCGCAACATTATTTCTCGTAATGCCTCAGAAAGCTTTTTTCCGCGCAAAGAAGGCGTTTATAGCCAATGGTTGTTAGATGATAACGGGATTTATACATTCTGTCGTTATTATCCAGGTTACGAACAATTGGCAGCAGTTGCGAATAACCCATCTGAACAAACTGCACGTAGTAAAATGATGCAATTTCATCCTGATAAGTATGAAGCAATTTCTGCGTTTGCACGTCAGTTAGTGGCTACTTTACGTAGTAGTTAATCTAAAAAGTTATAAATAAGATTTCAAGCCAAATCTCTGATTCACTACTTAATCTCATCTACCTTTTTAAACATAGATATATGCGAAAAACTACCATTTTCACTCTTACATTGCTATCTCTGGCAATCATACCAGCGATCGCACAAGTTCAAACGAGTGGATTAGGCCAGGTTTGGAATGATTTTCAATCATATTCCACAGATTTGCAAAACTATCTGCAATATAATCTCAGCGACACTGTAGAATCACAGAATCAAAATAATCTGATTAATTCCAGAGGAGAATTGAATATACCTAACCCTGTAGCTGCGGGAAAACAAGTTCGTGATGATTCGACTCTCTACTCAAGATCGGATAAGTTTGAAAATAATGCCGTAGTGCGTGGAAATTTAGTTGGTAATGAATTGAATCGTGTAGTTACCCGTGGAGCAGCAGAAGGCGTTCTCGGTGAAAATGGACAAATTAGGACAAAAACGAAGTTAGAAAATACAGAGAAAAGTCTACAAAATATTACAGAATTCGCTCAAGAAGCCGAGCGAAAGAGCAAAATCTTGATAGATCAAATTCCAATTCCCAATGGTTTCGATCCCACTAAGCTTGATCCAGCTACTGCGGTTTTAGCACAATTGCTAGGGGCTAATCAAGAACAAACCCTTAAAATTCAACAGGAACAAGTAAAAATTGTAGCCGAAACATTTGCTCAGACATTACAAAATAATCAGGCTTTGCAATATTCTAACTTAAATTTGGCAACTATTTCTCAACAAACAGAAGAAGCAAATCGCGCTCGGAGAGTAGAAACATCTACAGAGGCAGCGCGACTTTTACGAGCTACTTCTCAAATAGATTTGTTTGGAAGAGAAGTTAATAAGTAAAATTTTAGGATTAAAAAAACTCTGGTTTTGTTGGGATGTAACATACATTTAAATCGGCAGTTATAAGCGAACGGATCTAATTCGTTTAAGAAAAACCTTCTATCAATAATGTTGTCACACTGCGAATGCAAAAACATCTTAAATAAATCAAAATGCAACTTGCTATTCAACTAATTTTTGCCCAAGTAGGCATTGATGACGTTCTCGATAATGGTGTCGCAACTTCCCAAAGCATTGCTCAAGGTTGGGATACACAATGGCTAGATTTATTACAAAACAATACCAGTAATAACTTGTATGGGGCTATAACAAACCTGGGTATTTTTTTTGCAGTCGGAACGTTGTTATTTTTTATGTTACAATTCCTGAGAGATTTAATATCCTACGAATATAGCCGTCCAATATCAGCTTTGATTTGGCCTTTTATAGTGGTGATCCTATTAAGTAATTCAGGTACTGGAAGTATACTTTCTAATCTGACTCTGGGAGTACGGAATTTTTTAAATACAGTGAATCAGCAAGTAGTGGTATCCGCAGATGCAGACAAAGTGTATCAGCAAGCACTGAATATGAGTATTGCGGAAGACATAGCTGGTTCTTTGCTGCGTCCTTGTGAATCACTAACTGGCCAACAACAAAGTCAATGCTTTGTCAAAGCTGCTGAAAAGGTTGATAATCTCTGGCAGAAATATAGAGATAATTATGGAAATAAAAGCTGGATAGTTAGACTGCAAAATAAGGTAGATAATATTAGATATGGTACTGGTAGTGTATCAGAAGCCTCTTTTAATTCCTTGTTAGGTTCTACAGTCCAGACGAGCATCAAAAACTTTTTAGTTTCCTTACAATATGCCTTTCAGAATTTGATAGAAGCTACTATGTTGCTAATAGCAGCTTTAGGGCCAATAGCTGTAGGTGGTTCTTTACTACCTGTAGCTGGTAAACCCATATTTGCATGGCTGACTGGATTTTTATCTATTGGAATCGCCAAGATTTCATTCAATATTATTGCTGTGCTAACTGCCGCAGTTATTGTAAATGGCCCAGGGCAAGATGCTAATGTTGATCCAGACTTAATGTGGTTCATAATTTTTCTAGGAATTTTAGCACCAGTTTTATCGATACTTGTGGCTGCTGCTGGCGGTTTTGCAGTTTTTAGTGCTATCAACAATACGGCTTCTTTAGTCAAGGAAAGGATATAAGATAACGCAAATCATCATATATAATAGCTGAAATTTTTTGGAGGAGGAGATGAGTAAATGGTGCGTTTACTAGAAAAAAGACAAAGAACGGGAAGTGTATTGACAGTTTTTGCGATCGCTACCTTTAGTTTACATATATTAGTTTTACTTTTCTTCATATTGCAAGGCATAAATATTCGCCAACTCAGCCTGAGAAAACCTCCCAACTTTGTGCAACTAATAGATGGTAAAACAGTAGCTAATATTGATGATTTAGAAAGACAACCAGAAGCAATCCGCCGATTCATCAGCAAAACGATGATATCAATGTTTAGCTGGTCTGGAACCCTGCCAGCACAAACTATCGAAGAAGTTGCTAATCCAAAAACAGATTTAGGGATTCCGATTAGAACATCCCAAGGTGGTAGCCAAAAAATTACTACCAGCAGTTGGATAGCTAGTTTTGCCTTATCAGAAGACTTTCGCAAAGGTTTTTTAAGCACAGTTGCAGAAATGACACCGCCAGAAGTTTTTTCTGAAAATCCAACCCTTGTTATGACATCACAATTAGTTATTAAGCGGATTTATCCACCAAAACAAATTGCCCCAGGCAAGTGGCGAGTCGGTATGGTAGCTGACTTAATTCAAAGAAAACGAATTGGTGATACAAAACTCATAACTCCTTTTAATAAAGATTTACTTGTCCGTGCCACAGATTATTTTGCTAACCCCCAAGTCAACAATAGTACTATTTTACAAAAAGCAATTTATAGTACCAGGGCTGATAAATTAGAGATTTATGAAATTCGTAGTTTATGTTTGCTAGATAACTACAATAATCTGAATGAAGAGAGCTTCAAAGAATGCGGAAGTAGAGGTGGCGGTGGCTTTATAAGATAAGATATTTCTATTTTTATTTATGATAGTTAAATAATATATAATAAATAAATTATTAATGCAGTTACTTAAACCAGAGAATAAGAAGAATAATCCATTACCAATCTTAGCAGTAGGAACATTCGGTTTACATCTGTTTACTTTGCTAGTATTAATATTTAATGGGTCAATGTTACAACAGTTAGGTCAGAAACTTACACCTCGAAGTTTAGTACAACTTGTTGATGGTCGCGCTATAACAGTAGACCCCCAACAAAATTTAGAGCGACAACCAGAGACTATTCGGCGCTTTGTAGGTGAAGCTATGAGCCTAATGCTTACTTGGTCACAGCAGCAGCCACCAACAGAAGTCTGGGAAGTTAGCTCTCAACTGGTAGCTGATGATTTTAAACAAAAACTTAAATCAGAAATTACTAATTTAAATCCAGATAGCCAATTTGAAAATGTTACTAGAGGAACTGAGAATGTATTAGTAATACAAAAAGTTTCTCAACCCACCAAAATAGGCGATGGAAAGTGGAAAGTAGAGATACTTGCCAATCAATTAATTTTTAGCGGTTATGATAAGTTGGGAAAATCAGTTACCTTTAATAAACAAATTCTAGTTAGAGCTATAGATGAACCAGCAACTTCACTGCCAAATGCAGCACTACCATCGTATTTCGCAGCTTACCGCCTCGGTGAAGCCAGATTAGAAATTTATAATGTATGTGAAATCCAAGATAAAAATTGTTCTGGTAATCCAAACAAAGCTCTACCATGACTAGATATTCAATTCCCGCAGAAACTCCTCCACAAAATCTATTTACTCTAACTACCGACGAGCGCCAACTAGAATCTGTAGAATCTTTTGATTGGGAATCACGGATGGCAAGGTTGGTGGGCTTTGAAGAATCTTCTTCTGTCGATACCCAACCATCAGAAGACTCTGCAACACCACAACCGTCGCTTTCTGAACCACAATCTGAACCACAAGAAGTTCAGACTAAAGAACCCCTATCATCTAATCCCTTTGCAAAATTAACTCTGGTGGGGGGTGCTACCTTAGCTGTAGTTTTGATGGCTGGAGTATTTTTGTCGCAGTTGATGAGTCCTAGCAGTCAAAAACCGAGAACTATTGTTTCCCCACCAGTGCGTGAACAGCCAACTGATGAATCTATCTCTCAACAGTTAGCAAGCGAAGTAGATACTCTCAAAACGAAGTTGGCCTTGACTGAACAAGCAGATTTAGTCAAAGCCGCCCAACAAAAGCTCAGAACGGCAAAATCAACGCCTACAGTAGCCGTACAAGCACAACCATTAGTTTCTTCTAGAGGTACAAGAGTGATACCAACACCCCCACCAGCAGCTTATGTGCCTCGGACAGTCACAGTTGAGCGCATCGTTAAAGTACCTGTTTCTCAACCTTTACCAGTAGCCCAGCTACCTGTTGTGAAGCCAGACATTCAACCGGTGGTTAATATAACTCCACCATCTCCACCAAACCCACTTGAAGAATGGGCAAAGTTAGCGAAATTAGGTAGCTATGGTCAAGTAAATGTCACCGAGCAACCTAATAATCAACCTAATAATAATGTGGCAGCTGCTACTTATGCACCTCCAAAGGATACCCAGGTGCAGCAGCAGCCAAACCCACAACCAGTAACTTCTGCTCCTATGGTTAGTCAAGTGCAACAGCAGGGGCAGAAATCTGTAGCAGTCGGGACTAGCGCCAAAGCTGTGTTGGCAACAGCCGTATTCGGGGAAACTACTAGAGCCAAAAATAGTGAAACAGATGAAGCAAAAAACGTATTTGTGATCCGGTTGAAAGAACCGCTAAAATCTACGGATGGTAAAATCGCTGTACCTGCCAACACCGAATTCTTAACTGAAGTTCGTTCCCTTTCCGAACAAGGTCTTTTGCAGATGAACGTCGTCAAACTTATCTCGCAAAATAATGGCAACCTTACAGAACAAAGCTTACCCAGCAATGCAATTATTATTCGTGGTACCCAAGGGAAACCTTTAATAGCAAATAAATTTCCCAGTAAAAGTTCATCCATAGCATCAATGGATGTAGGGTTATTTGTTTTGGGAGGTATTAGTAAAGCAGCAGAGTTAGTAAATCGTAGCGATACTGAATTCAGACCCATTTATGGAATCAACAGCGATGGCACCAGCAACGGCAACATTACCCAATATACTACCGTCACGAAGAACCGACGCAACCTTGCAGCTGGTGTTGTGGAAGGTGGTCTGAACTCTGTAGTACCTCAAATTTCAAATCGTAATCAACAGGCGATCGCTCAAATGTCGCAACAAACCAATGTTTGGTTTTTGCCAGCAGGTACAAATATTGAAATATATGTTAATCAACTAATGCAGTTTTAGGAGGTAAAACTGATCCCAATTTTAGATTTTTGATTGGGTAATGGTAATTGGTAATTAGTTTTCTTTCCATTTTTTTCATATCTCCTTGTTTTCTCTACCAATCCCACCATTTCAACCATGAAAAAGAATACTAAATTGTTAGAAAAGACGCTGAAAAATTCTGATTTTCTATCTATAGCTTCCTTAATTTTCTCGGCAGCTATGTTATTAGTGGCAGGTCGCGCTATGGCTCAAAATGCCGTTCTACGTTCCATGTTTTCCTGCCAAGCGCAAGGTTTAGGGGGAGTAATACCTACTATTGATGTTTCGTATCAACAAGGAACAAACTTAAGCTTTATCCAGGCTGGAGAAGTAGTTAAAAAAGTTTGGTTAAACGATCCATCACAGGTAACTATGGATTTTGATGGCCCAGTATGTATGCAGTTTGGTGCAACACCTAATACTAATACAGGAGATTGCAAAAATTCAGCTGCGAATGTTATTCAACTTAGACGAATCAAAAAACTGAATATTCCTGGACTTCCTAACACTAGCAATACACTTTTAACAGTTGTTACCGAAGGGCAAGGTAAAAATAAGTTGTATACTTTTCGAGTGATGTATGGAACAGGTAGCCCTAATTATCATACTTTAGCTATTTTTCCCGATCCTCCTGGTAAAGAAGCCCCCTGCATAATACAACGTTGACAATAAACCTCTAGCAAAAGCACCAGAAAGCGAAGACAACGGAAGTTTCCCTCCAGCCCTTGTAAAACGCCATAAAGTAACGTTATTGCCTTACTAAGACTTTTTTAGCCGCTAACTTTATAAATCTTCAGATAAAAACTAACCACGAATTCCAAATCTGTGTAAATATAAAGAAAAGCTTAAGAGGTTACAGACTCATGGTGACAGCAAAAATGATGCAACAGCTTTGGGCTGTAATCGAGTCTACCCAGGTCAACACCCTGCTACATTTTGACGATGCAGCTTTAGTACAATTGCTTCTCCAGCAGGTAAAAGCGAAGCAGGTGATTGATGCACAGGCAGATAGCAGTCTCAATACTTATATCAAAGCTAAACTGCCTCTCATTCGTGATACGGCTGAAGGCCGTTTATCCTTCGGACAAAGCGGCAATCATTAAGCACGAGAAATCGGTTGCTCACTGCCAAGTATACGCTCAGAGTCCAAACAGTTGAATATTATGAATCACTGGCTAGTAATTGCCCTAGTAGCTTATCTCATTGGAGCAGCGATTGAAGGGGTGACTACAGCCAGTCAGCTATCTCGTTCAGTGCCAGAACTAGCTAAAAGTACACAAGCTCAATCTTCAGAATCTGCCACTGAAACTAATTCAAGTTGGCGAGTATTGGCTGCCATCGCTTCAGTTAGTATTTGTGGAGCTTTTTTCTGGCCTTGCCGCCTTTTCCACCGTTTAATGAAAGGGAACGTTAATTCGTAATCTTAAACCCGACTGAAGTACGGAGTCAAAAAATATATTTGCAGTTGTTCAATTATACAGTTTGTTCTGGTTCATTCGCTACATTTTGCCCAATTTTTGGCTCAGTACCAGCAAGCAGTCGTTCAATATTAGTGCGATGTCGCAAAATCACATATAGTCCACCGGCAATCCCAAACAGAATATAGGGTAACGGTTTATGCAAAAGTACCATGAAAATGGAAACTGCGATCGCACCTGCAATTGAACTCAAAGAAACAATCCGCGATATCGCCACAACAACAGCAAACACACCAGCTGTTGCTAAACCTATTTGCCAACTCATAGCCAATAAAATCCCCAAGCTGATAGCAACGGATTTACCACCGGTAAAGCCCAAAAAAATCGATTTACTATGTCCCAGGATGGCAGCTAACCCAGTTAAAGTTACTATCCACGGTTGCCACAATTGTGCATCTACTGTTGGGGGGATAAAATTTTGACTAGAAGCGAAATCGAATAACCAGTAAACTAGAGCGATCGCTAATACTCCTTTTAAGGCATCAAGTACTAAAACGAAAGCTCCTGGCCCTTTCCCCAAGGTTCTTAGCACATTAGTTGCGCCAGTAGAACCTGAACCAACTTCCCGAATATCAATACCCTTTAACTGCTTCACAGCAATGTAGCCAGTGGGAAAAGAACCCAGCAGGTAAGCTATGACTACAATTGCTGCACATCCCGTTAACCAAATAGCCATAATAAAATTTAAAATTTACTCATTCAAAATTCAAAAAAGTCAAGAGTAATACCTCTTGACCAATTCCCAATTCCCAATTCCCAATCACTCATTTAAAAATCATCATCATAGTTTCTCACGGTTTTGGGGTCAGGAGCAAAGGCTAACCACAGAGGAAATTGCAGCAATGACAAACTGATTTGTTCCTCTGAATCGTCAATGATAATTAAAGGCAGTTGATTGGCTTTGGTTAATCGGTCTGCTTTTTGAGCCAAAGCATCAGATGCCTCGAATAATACCACGCCTCGGTCTGGGCCGAAATCTGGGCGACCGATTCCCAAACAGTCTTGCAAGCCGCGCCGCCATTCACCTAATCGCTCCGGTGTATTAGCTAAAACTAGAGTACGGACGCGATCGCCATACAGCTTGTGTAATATCGAAATTGCAGCCGAGGCAATTAAAATATTCTGTAAGCGGCTACCCATTGTCCGCAAACCACCCCGTCCTCCTTGGGTAAAAAACCAGTCTGAGACTCGTTCTGCATGGATTGGTTCAAAGGTACGGCGTAATTGCCACGCTGGGCCATAGTAATCTGGTTTATTGCGATATTGGTCAATTAGGCGACGAATTTGCTTTGTAGTGTCTTGAAATTGCTGCTGGGCAAATTGTGGAATTCCTGATTGGGGTTCAGCAGGTTTAACCTCTTTCACAGATGGTTTCTCGCGTGCTACTACAGTTGGTGTTAGTTGCAATTGTTCAGCTGCAACAGCCAAATCCTGTAAGCTACCCGTGAGATAGTCTTTAAAACCCTGCACCCGAATTGCTAAATCTTGGGATGTACCAGCAAAAGTGGTTCGCATTTCGTTGCGAATACGTTCTTGGCGGCGTTCTAGTTGTTCTACAGAGATTTGCAGAGTTTGTTTGCGTTGTTCTAACTGCACCAATGACTCTTGCACAAGTCGTCCCAGTGAAGTTTGAGTTTCGCTAACTTGTGCTTGAAGGTTTTTGTAAGAAGCTTGCAGGTTGGCTATTTCTTCCTTGAGAGCCGCTTCAGTGCTTTGCAATTCTGCCACTCGCTGCTCTGCTTCTGTATATAATGACGCTCCAATTTCTGACCCCAGTACGGTATTTTCCGATTCGGGTTGCGCTACAAACTCGCCATTTGAATTTTCTGTTAGCTCTACTGTAGTATCTACCACTTCTGCATTGGAAACAAGTGGCTCAAAAGTTGCGTAGTCTTCTGATGAGCTAACGCCTCCTGTTTCTCCCACTGACTCAACAGATGGATTGACAGGATGTTCAACCACATTGTTCTCTTCTTGTTTTTCTGCCAACCGCTCATCAATTGGTTCTGGGGTTTGAGATGCCTCTGGGTTCATAAACAATAGTGTAATTCCTATGACGCGAATAAATAGCTTTCAGAAATATTACAATTGACCTGCCATAAAAGTCGTGAGTAATGAGTGCTGAGTTATGAGTTTAGATCAAAACGACTCAGCACAGATGGCACTCATACCAATATTTATGAAGCTGCATAAAATTAAGCTTGGTAGGATTTGGGGCAATACTTGTCGGGTTTTGGGGAAAAGGGGAAGGTGGGGCCCCCTCTGGGGATAAGAGGCGGGGGAAAAGGGAAAGAAAAAACCTTTAACCCTTCCCCTTTAACCTTTTCCCAAACCCAATTCTGAGTTCAAAATCCAAAACCCGAGTAGTATTGCGACTTGGGGTAAGATCCCCAAGTTCTGTAATTGGTATCAGCATTAAATACGCGGACAACGTTGTTCTAAGCAAGTTTTCAAGACGTTGGGATCGAATAAAATCGGCAAAAAGTGAATACTTTTAATTTCTTTAAAGTAAAACAGGATGGGGACTCCATTCCAGAAGATTCGCCAGTTTTGCCATTCCTGGTAGGGAAAGCGCCGAATCAATTTTTCGCCTCTGTAAATATCTAAGTCGGTGACGGTAAATTGCAACCGCAGCGTTAACGCCTGAAACATGAGAAACAAACCAAACAGTGTGAAAACAGAGCCTATCCACGGTTGTACTAACAGTAGCGGAATCGCGGCAATCACCAACACTATAGGTATATTGTAACTAGGCTTGAGTTCCACAGTTGATGTGGAGTTAGGAGCAAATGAACTGGCCACAGTCTTAAATCCTGCTTTATTTATTAGTAGGCATATCTCCTATTTTAGGAGTCAGAAGTTAGGAGTTATGAGTTATGAGTGAGGAGTTTTAACTTTTAACTCCTAACTCCTAACTATTCAGTCCTAATTTTTATCAGCCTTTCAAGAATGCACTGCCAAGCCCCTGAAACATCAACCAAGAAAGAAAGAAGTTGCTCACAAATATAATCAGTAAGGCAGTCACAACAGCAGTTGTGGTTGACTGTCCTACACCTTTGGCTCCTCCTGTTGTTGTTAACCCCCAACTGCAACCAATTACGGCGATTAAAATACCAAAGCAGCATGCCTTAATCATGGCGCTAAAAATATCCCAGGTACCAAGAAAGTTACGGGCTGAGTCTAAAAATACTGTATCAGACAGATTGTAGATACTTATCGCAACTAGGAATCCTCCAAACATCCCTGTTACCAAAGATAGAAGGGTTAAAATCGGTAACATTAAACAGCAAGCAAGAACGCGGGGAATAACTAGGTAATCGATTGGATCTGTTTTTAACATCAACATGGCATCGATTTGTTCTGTGACTCGCATCGTACCAATTTCGGCTGCAAAGGCCGAACCTACTCTCCCTGCCAAAACCACTGCTGTTAACACGGGAGAAAGTTCTCGTGTCAAAGCTATAGAAAGCACTCCACCGATAATGTTTCCTGCGCCAAAGTTGATAAATTCCCGCGCCACTTGAATCGTAAACACTGCACCAACGAAAATAGCCGTCAAAAGGGCAATAAATAGGGAATCGGGCCCAACTGCTGCCATTTGTTCTAAGGTGTTGCGCCGATGGATTTTGCCCCTCAATAGGTGAACTAGGACTTGCCCACCCAGAAAAATCGCTGCCAGCAATCGCTGACTCCATTCTCCTAAACTGGATTTGGATGTAGTCTGGTTCAATGTTCTGTAGCTAACTCGGTAACTGCCTTAAGAATAGCGGAAGTCATTGGAATTGGGAATTGGGCATTGGGAATTGGGAATGGGGAATGGTTATTTTTACCTCGTTTCCTTGATGCCCCTGGCTCATAGGGGGACTGAATATTAACTTAGATTAAAGATGCTCTCAGAAAGAAAAGCTATGATTAAATGTGTTGCAAACCAATGATTAGCTGCTAACCTTGAGTACAAGCTTGATTCTACAAGGGTTTGATTGAATTAAATAATTTTTCAAAGCCCCAGCATGTGCTGTAACTAGTAGCCGTTTCTTTTAATGAAAACTTAAGATTTTTGACAGATTGTTTGCTTAGGAGCGATCGCACGTATTGTAGAAAATGACAAACCGCTATCTCGCTAGCGTCATCTCTACTCACGGAGTTTGTCCTAAATGACTATTTTCATTAACTTTCTCCGCTCTTTACTGTTGACAATCATTTTTAGTTTTGTTGCTCCCATTTTCTTAGTAGGCGGTGGACTGCTTCTTTTATCCCTCATCGGCTTTTTTCCCGGCTTACAAGACTTAACTGAAGCGATCGCTACTCAGATTATGCATTTTCTTGCCATCTTTGGCAGTGGAACTCCCCTGCATGGATTATTTGTCATTAGCTTGACCTGTAGTTTTGTCGGGGCGCTATTTGATACGTATGTTTGTTATCGGTATCAAATTTTACGGATAAATTCATAAAATAATGTTCAAGAGCTTTTTTAGGGGTTCATGAGTTGTACAACAGAGGAAAAATTGATATTTCCCAAAGTTAAAGTACTACTGGTATTAACCTAAATAGAACGGTTAGGAAAAACCAAACTATGTCAATAAAATTAAAGTAGACTAAAACCCTCTTTCCTCCTGCCTTCTGCTGAGGTTTACGGACTCGCTACCGCTACGCTATCCTGCCTTATCCTGATGATAAATATTCACGCTGACCTACTTAAATAGGGATTAGGGTAGCTGAATGAATTTTTATTATTAATTAAATTGATTACCGAAATTATTGATTAAATACTTATTAGTTATTAGTTATCAATTACTGATAATTAGTGCAGTCGTGCGACCATAGTAAAACAATTTAAAAATAGCCCAAAAGCCTTGAAGGAGAATTCAGAATTCAGAAGTCAGAAGTCAGAATCAAGACGCTCTCTACGAGACGCTAGCGCGAACGCTATCAGTGAGGGATTCATACCCGCGACTGATTGAAGACCACTAAATTTTTAATTTAGTGGGGGTCTTAAACCCGGTTATTCATCCGCCAGTCGTACAAAATTTATTCTGAATTCTGACTCCTGACTCCTGAATTCTGTTCGATAAGAGTAAGGGCTTTAAAACTTAGAATTATGCAAAACAGCTAAAATAGTCTGTGCTAAATCACGGCGTTGGACGCTAGACTAGAATTTGGCGTTTTGTGTTGGCTGCAATCTTTAAGGAATTTATTAGCATTCATTGAGAATATCAGATAAAACTCACTGGAAAATATAAAAACTTCCTTAAAATCCTGATAAACACAATGCCTGCTCATGTTTCTTAACAGAGCAAAGGAGGTCGTCTGACCTCTGGGGATCTTATATTGAGTTTATTACGAGGTATGTTTACAGCTTATGGTTTGGCCGTTTAAGCCCAAGTTTAAAAAACAAATTGCGCGGATTGAAATTACTGGTGCGATCGCCAGTGCTACTCGCAAGCGCGTCCTAGAAGCACTGAAAACTGTAGAAGAAAAAAAATTTCCGGCATTATTGCTGCGTATCGATAGCCCTGGCGGTACAGTCGGAGATTCTCAAGAAATCTACAGCGCCTTGAAGCGTTTGCGCGAAAAAATTAAAATCGTCGCAAGCTTTGGCAATATTTCGGCTTCTGGAGGTGTTTACATCGGCATGGGAGCCGAACACATCGTTGCTAACCCAGGTACAATTACGGGTAGTATTGGTGTCATTTTGCGCGGAAATAACTTGGAGCGCTTGCTAGAAAAAGTTGGTGTTTCTTTCCAGGTAATTAAGTCTGGCCCTTATAAAGACATTTTAGCTTTTGATCGGCAACTGACTCAACCAGAAGAAAACATCCTGCAAGAGTTGATTGACACAAGTTATCAGCAGTTTGTCCAAACGGTAGCTGATGGACGTTCTCTAACAGTAGAAGCTGTGAAAAGTTTCGCTGATGGTCGGATTTTTACTGGACAGCAAGCCCTAGAGTTGGGTGTTGTAGACCGCCTGGGCACAGAAGAAGATGCCCGTCGCTGGACAGCAGAATTGGTTGGACTCGATCCAGAAAAAACTCTCTGCTATACCCTAGAAGAACGTAAACCCTTAGTGAGTCGCCTTTTACCAGGGAGTCGTCAGTTTTCATCAGGAATTCGATCTGGTATTGATTGGCTCGAATTTGAAATGTCTACTAGTGGTTTACCGTTGTGGTTATATCGACCATAAATGGTTGTTTGTCATTGGTTATTTGTCTTTTGTCCTTTGTTCAAAGTCAAATGACCAATGACTAATGACTAATGACTAATGACTAATGACTAATAATTAATTAAGGAGGAATTTGGCGTGGAGTGGCAAATGAAGGCTATTCGCGGAGCAACAACCGTTTCTGAAAATACTGTTGAGGCAATTACAGAGGTAGTGACAGAACTACTGGATGAACTAGAAAATCGGAATGAATTCCAGCCGAAAGACATGATTAGTGTGACTTTCTCGGTGACACGCGATTTGGATGCGATTTTTCCAGCTGCGATCGCCAGAGTGCGACCAGGTTGGGATAATGTGGCTATGTTAGATGTGCAGCAAATGCACGTTGAAGGTAGCTTACAGCGCTGCATTCGGTTCTTAATCCACGCTTATCTGCCAGCCTCCGCCTCAATTCATCATATCTATTTACGCAACGCCGCTAGCTTGCGTCCTGACTGGAGTTTACCTCAGCCTTTACAGACATCACAGCCAGCAGTTAAGTCAAAAGTGTAAACTATTTAAGAAAATTCATATTAAAAAGAACAGGCAAAACTAGGTCGCCCACAAGGAGCGAGGTTTCAAGCTACCCTGTAATACAAAATTTTTTCGTCTATGAAGGGCAAGGTTTTAAACCTTTAACTTATTGCTTAATAAAAGTACAAAATTAGCTGTAGGATTACTATTTGATTTTTGAACGAAATTAGGTATTGTAGAGTGCGTTAGAACGAAGTTCGTAATGCACTATTATAAAGGGTTTGATGCCGTACTCTTTGCGCTCACATCCTACTGATATTTTCATAAATCAAACCGGATTCCTATACTTATGTTGCTTTATGAATCATGAAAAACAACTTAGTGCAATGCTTGTTCCTTTCTACTTAGGGGAGCAAAGAGATTCAGAAGATCGCACAATTCAAGAAATATGGACTTGGGATTTTGAAGAATTAGAGTGTACTCACAATTATATTCAGTGGTTGTTTCCTTTACCTGAGCGAAGTGCATTTAATTCTAATGCACCTATTGTTAATAAAGAAGTAATTCAAGCATTTAAAAAGAACCCACGCCTCCGTGAAAATTTGCTGCGCTCCTTGACAGTTATACTTAAGTTTTATGGGTTGGAACGTCACGAGAGTAATGACGGAAAAATAGTTATCAGCCAGTCAAAAGACTATCCGAATCGGAAACGTGAATGGGTACATATATTTAACCACAATTATCTTCGCATCACCCGAATCTTAAAGTGCTTAATGACATTTGGATTGGAGAATGAAGCCCAAGCATTTTATGAATGTTTACGGCAAATCTACCGTGAAGATAGCGATCGCATTGGAAGTGAAACATTCCAGCATTGGACAATTGCAGTTAAATCCAATATGGCAATGTAACCAATCTCGTTGGATGCCGATGTGATTGAAACTGTTCGCTGAGACTAAGAGCCTACAAATCTCAACATTTTAATTAACCTGAGTTCGGGTTAAACATCCCGTGTTCTAACAGGTTGACAATCTTCCTCACTAACTCCTCTGGTTCTAATGGCTTGGTAATGTGAGCTTGAAACCCAGCAGTTAAGGCTTTTTGCTGGTCAATATCTGCGGCATAAGCGGTAAGCGCGATCGCCAAAATCGTTCCTCCTTGATTGGATGGGCGCGAACGAATTTGCTCTATCAGCATATAGCCATCCATATCAGCCATACCGACATCACTCACAATTACATCGGGAATGAAACTATCAAGTACTTGCAATGCTTCTAGCCCAGACGCTACGGCTGTCACTTTTGCGCCATTTTCTTCTAGCAAAAATGCTTGAAACTCACGAGTATCACTATTATCATCCACTACCAAAATTTCCAGGTTGCTTAAGGGAGTCTGGGTGCTTGATGTTTCAGCATCGTCTGAGTCAAGGACAATTTGTGCTGATTGGTTCAAGATCGGTATTTGAACTGTAAAGGTTGCGCCCTGATTCTCACCCAAGCTTTCTGCTGTGACTGTGCCACCGTGCAGTTCTACAATTTGGCGGACGATCGCTAGCCCCAAACCCAAGCCACCAAATTTACGTGTCGTTGAGCTATCCTCTTGCTGGAAATAATCAAACACGTATGGTAGAAATTCCGGTTGAATGCCAATGCCTGTATCGATCACCCGGATTTGAGCCTGCCCTGCAATTTGCCTTAATTCAATGATTACTTGTCCGTCATCTGATGTAAATTTGACGGCATTGGTAAGCAAGTTCCACACCACTTGTTGCAAGCGGGCAGCGTCACCAGAGATGGGTGCAGTCGGTTCGAGATCGATGTGTAAGTTAATATTCTTTGCTTCTGCTGCTAAACGCACCGTTTCCAGGGCGGCAGAAATAACAGGGATTAAATTAAGGGGAGCCACTGTTAAGGACAGCTTACCCCGCATAATCCGCGAGATGTCGAGTAAGTCTTCAATTAATTGTGATTGCAGTTTGGCGTTGCGCTCAATCGTTAGTAGTGCTTCGCGTTGACGGGTGGCGTTGAGCTTGCCTTTTTGCAGCAGTTGTGACCAGCCCAAGATCGGGTTGAGGGGCGATCGCAACTCATGAGACAGCACTGCTAAAAACTCGTCTTTAATCTGGTTGGCTCGTTGCAACTGTTCTGCCTGTTGCTGAATCGAAACAATTAGGTTGGCTCGGTCGAGGGCGATCGCTATTTGCTCAGACATCAATTGCAGCAAATTGATTTCTTCTGGGGTAAAGCCAGTGCGGGTGCGGCTAGCAAACGAGATGGTTCCCAATAACCTCTCCTCCACAATTAACGGTTGACTGACATAAGCAGTAACACCCTGGTTGCGGACGATTTCGGCAAGAGGATCGGTGGCAATTTGGATGTGGTTGAGAACCATCTGCTGTCGTTCTTGCGCTGCCCAGCCACAGACGTATTCACCAAACTCAATCCACTCCATCGCCTCAGCCAACTCTTGAGTAATACCCTCATAGTTTTTCAAATGCAGGATGGGGCGGTTGTCTTTTGACTCGACGATGTAGTTGTAGTAAAAGTCCAACCCTAGCGCAGGTGCAAGTTTGCTGAATAAATTGTGCATCAGCGTCATCGGTTGCTCAACCGCCAGGAGAGCGCTGGTGATGTCATAGAGCAACCGAAAACGTTCATCAGCTTGCCTCTTTGAGGTTACATCGCGCATGATTTTAATAAATCCTTGCACGTCCTCGGCTTCATTGCGTAAGGGCATCACAAAGCCACTACCCCAAAAGCGGCTACCGTCTTTTCGGATATGCCAGCACTCATTTTCTGCCTGTCCTTGAGTTTGGGCGGTCTGGAATTCCCAGCCAACGCGGTCTTGTTGGTTTTCTTCAAAGGCATAAAGGCTGCGACTGTCACGGCCAATCATCTCTGCTTCTGAATACTTGAACAATTCTTCAGCACCAGCACTCCAACTTGTGATCGCAGCGTTGGGATCGACGGTAAAAATCGCATATTCTTTTGCACTTGACACCATTAACCGAAAGCGAGCTTCACTTTGTTTGAGGGCAATTTCGATTTGTTTGCGATCGCTAATGTCGTAGGACATTGCCAGCACCGCATCAACTTCACCGCGATCGTTGCGTAAGGGTGTGCCATGAGAGATATAGTAGCGATCGTGGCTGTTGTGTTCTAAGGTAAACGATTCGCCATTGAGAGCTTGACGAAAGTAGGGTTCGTAGCTGGCTGCTAGGGCGGGTTCGAGGGCTTCCCAGAGTGTTTTGCCGACAAAGTTTTCCGTAGTCATACCGACCCACTCCAGCGCTTCGCCTTCTGCCAGTTGGTAGCGCAAATCTCGATCCACAATGAATACAGCGCCATGAGGCAGTTTGGCCGCGACTTGACGCAAGCGGGCTTCGGCAAGTTGGCGATCGCGCTTTTCTTGGGCTTCTCGCAGCGCCCGTTGGACAGAAGGAACCAACCGCCCTAAGTTGCGCTTTAGCACATAGTCGGTGGCTCCCAGTTTCAGCGCTTCAATCGCCAATTCTTCGCCCATACTGCCAGAGACGAAAATAAAGGGCGTGTCAGGACAGAGGTTTTGGGCAATTTTCAAGGCAGAAATGCCATCAAAACCGGGCAAAGTATAGTCTGCCAAAATCAAATCAAACGCATTGCTTTCTAATGCCTTCACAAACTCAGCGCCAGTTTCCACCCGGAGCAGTTCAAAATTAGCGCCGCCATCGGTGAGGGTGACATCTATCACCTCTGCATCAAGGGGATTGTCTTCCAGCAAAAGAAAGCGCAGCCCTGTCATAACTACACCTCATGTTTCGGGAGCGAAAAGTAAAACGTTGCACCCTGGTTGATTGCACCTTCTGCCCAGATACGTCCGCCATGTCGATGAATGATCCGCCGGACAGTGGCAAGGCCGACTCCCGTGCCAGGAAACTCTTCCTGGGGATGCAGCCGTTGAAATATGCTGAATAGGCGATCGCAGTATTTCATGTCGAACCCTGCACCATTATCTTTGACAAAGAATATCACTTCTTGCTCCTGTTCAATCCTACCAATTTTGATGGCGGCTTCAGTGTTATTGCGCGTGTACTTGATGGCATTCGACAGCAAATTTTGCAGTACTAACCGCAGCAGTACTGGGTCAGCCTCTACCGTTGCCAATGGCTCGATTTCCCAGTGGAGCGATCGCTCAACCAGTTCTGGCTGCAATTGTTCTCGTACTTCTTGTACCAATTGACTGATATTAACAGTAGTCAAATGAATTTCTGTCTTCCCCAGGCGGGAAAACTCCAGCAGATCGTCTACCATTTTTTCTGCCTCAAGAGCAGATTTCGTGATAATGTTAAGAGTTTGCAAACTGGATGCATCGACGAGGGTTGCATTGAGCTTACCTTGCAACCGTTCGGCAAAGCTACTGATGTAGCGTAGCGGCGTTCGCAAGTCGTGGGATATTGAGGAAGAGAACGCCTCCAGTTCTTGGTTGATGGCTTCTAGTTGAGCAGTCCGCGCTTTCACCTGTTGCTCCAAGCGGTCGTTGAGTGTTTGTACTGCTTGCATTACCTGTTCGCGGTAGACTGCTTCGCGTCGCAGTTGTGCTAATTGGAGGTTGGCATTGACTCGCGCTAATAGTTCTCGTGCCGAGAAGGGTTTAATTAAGTAGTCATCTGCGCCAGTTTCTAACCCCTCCACCCGTGATTCTTCGCCAGCACGGGCAGAGAGCAAAATAATCGGGATTGTCTGAGTATTTGGTGAAGCCCGTAGCGATCGCAGTAACTCAAATCCATCCATTCTGGGCATCATCACATCTGCTAACACCAAGTCATAGATGATATTTCCACCACGCCGGATCGCAGTCAGTGCGGCTAACCCATCATTTACAGCTTCCACCTCGTAGTACTGGTTTAACAACCGCCTGAGATAGCCGCGCATGTCGGCGTTATCATCCACTAGGAGAATACGCGCCCTCTTGGAGTTCTGAAGCTCAACCTCCGAGTTCTGAACTTGAACTTCCGAGTTCTGAGCATGAACTTCCGAGTTCAGAAGCTCAACGTCCGAGTTCTGAAGCTCAACTTCCGAGTTCTGAAGCTCAACTTCCGAGTTCAGAAGCTCAACCTCCGAGTTCTGAAGCTCAACCTCCGAACTTTGAAGTTGAAATTCTGTACTTTCGTCAAGGGCAGTTCCCCCTGCCCCCAGCAAAGTGCCCCCTTCCTCTTCTTCAGGTAGCCAACGTAAGGCTTCTTCAACAAAAGCATTCGCCGTTACAGCCGTCGATGCCAGTGTAGAGGCAACCCAAATTTGGTCGGCGGGTAGATGGGCGGTTCCGGTGGGGATAGTGACGGTGAAGGTTGTGCCTTGTTCTACTGTACTCGTAACCGCGATCGCACCGCCGTGCCGCTTGACGAGTTCCTGCACCAGAGACAAACCAATGCCTGAGCCTTCATAGCTGCGCCCCTTCGCGCCTTTGACTTGATAGAACCTCTCAAACAGGTGAGGCAGTTCGGAAGGGGGAATACCTACGCCCGTGTCGCTGACTATCAATTCAACGAAGAGGCAGGGGGCATCGAGAAGAGGCAGAGGGGCAGGGTGCGGGGGGCAGAGGGGAAAATTCTTCTCCCTTGCTCCCTGCTCCCCTGCTCCCTGCTCCCTTGCCTCTTTAACGGGTTTGAGCGAGACAGAAATCATACCCTCGAAGGTAAACTTTAAGGCATTGGAGAGCAGATTCAAGACAATCTTTTCCCACATTTCGCGATCGACGTAAATGGGATCGGGTAAGGGAGGACAATCGATAACTAACTGTAAATTGGCATTCTCGATCGCCGAGCGGAAAACACTTGCCAGTTCCGCCGTGTAGGTGGATAAGTCGGTGGGTTCGTAGTTTGCCTTCAGGCGATCGGCTTCGATGCGAGAGAAGTCGAGCAGCGTATTGACCAGTTTCAGCAAACGCAAGCTGTTGCGATGTGCTAGTTTTAGCCGTTCCCGTTGTGAAGAAGTTAGGAGATCTAGCGAATTGCTCAGGGCATCTTGCAGGGGAGCGAGTATCAACGTTAGCGGAGTGCGGAATTCGTGGGAAACGTTGCTAAAGAAGAGGGTTTTGGCGCGATCGAGTTCTGCTAAAGCTTCGGCGCGTTGGCGTTCTTCTTCGCGGGCGGATTGTTCTCGAATCCGCCCAATTTCTGATTCGCGCAATTCTGTTTCGGCACGGGCGCGGATAATCGTCGCCCAGATGCGTTCGGCGGTTTCGCGCACCAGTTCAACTTCCGTCGCCGACCACTGGCGCGGTAAAGATTCGGTGACGCAGAGTGAGCCTACCAACGTGCCTGCTTTGATCAGCGGTGAGGTGATATGCGCGGCAATCCTGACAGCCGCCATGATCTCACGGTCGGCTTCGGGAATGATGTCCGAGGTTTGGGCATCCGCGACGATGACAGGTTCGCCTCTGCGAAGCAACGGCAGAGTCCAGTCGTAATCCGCTACCCGATAAACACCAACGAGCGAGGGCGAGTCACCGCGCAAATAATTTTGATTGACGCGCGTGTAACCCTCTGCTTCATTGGTTTCGACGTAGTAGGCGCGGTCAACACCTAAATGTTCGCCCAGCAGACGGCACGCTTCTGCCTGAATTTCAACGGGGTCGGTGAGCGATCGCAATGCATCGGACAGCTTCACCCGAAATGCGTCCATCTCGGCAGCACGGCGCAATTGTGCTTCTGCCTGTTTGCGCTCTGAGATATTACTGAATAAGACAGCAATCTGTCCTGGTATCTGAGCGGGGAAGACCTCTGCTTCCATCCATCGGTCGAGTGCCGAAATATAGTCCTCGAACTGCTGAGGCTGTCCGGTTCGCACCACTTCGTCGTAGATGTCGATGATTGGTTGTTCAGCATCGGGCAAGAATTCGCGGATCGTCTTACCAACGACATCGTGCATTCCAGTATGATGCTCAAAGGCTGGGTTTGTTGTGAGGTATCGGAAGTCGCTCGGTTGCCCTGCCCCCGTCTCGATCTTCTCGATGATGCAGAAGCCTTGAGCCATCGTCGTGAATAGCGATCGATATTTTGCTTCCGATTCGCGCAACCCTACTTCGGCGCGGGCGCGTTCCAGCCGCGTCCAGATGCGGTTGGCGAGTTCGCGGGTTAGTTCAATTTCGTCGTCGCGCCAGTCATGGGGTTCGCTACGATAGATAACGAGCAGGAATTGCCACTCGCCATTGCGTATGAGCGGTATGCTGAGGAAAGAGCCGATATTCAGAGTTGCAAACTGCTCGCCATCGGTCAGGGGGTCGTCGAACACATCGCGGATGACGATATCAACTCCTGCCAGACAAAGTTGCATAACTTCGGGTGTTAAAAACTCTTGCATGCGATACGTACCACGCAGGCTCGGCACGTCGCTGCGATGCCAGTTGTAGTCGATGACTGCAATTCCAGCCGACCCATAAAGTTCGGCAAAGGCGCAGGCTGACAGGCCGAAATGTCTGCCGATTTTTTCGCCCAGCGCATTCATTGTCTCGTCAATGTCCGTCAGACGTGCAAGGTCTTGGCTGACTTCGGCTAAAAAGGTGAGATTTGCATCGTGCCGTTTGCGTTCGGTGATGTCATTAAAGACAGTGCAGATTTGGCGACTGCCCGCTTTGCCGACGCGCGAAGCGTAAGCCTGATACCAACGCCCGGTAGATTGGTTGTAATTTTCAATACGCTGGGGTTTTCCTGTCTTTACCACATCGTCATAGACTTCAAGCCAGTAGCTTTCAGTGTTCGGGGCAATCTCGCTTCCCAGCTTGCCCACCACGTTTTCGAGTCCCGTCTGCTGCTCGAAGACTTGATTCACTTCCAAAAAACGGTAATCAACCGCCTTTGGGGTTTCGTCATAAATTATCTCGAAAATGCAGAAGCCTTCGTCAATCGAATCGAACAGCGATCGGTATTTTTCTTCCGATTCGCGTAAGGCTGATAAAGCTTGTCGCTGCTCAATTAAATCAGCCGCTTGGCGGGCGAGTAAATCGAGAAAGCGCAGTTCGCGATCGCTCGGTCGATGGTGTTTGCGCCAATGGGTCGAAACGATACCGATCAATTTGCCCGATCGAGCGATCAGCGGGGTTGACTGCGCCGAGAGATATCCGGCATCAACGTGTATTTGCATTGAACCGTCGGGGTCTTCGCTCTCAGGTACGTCAAAATCAACAAACATACGAGTATTGGTCTTAAGTGCGATGCCGCAGGGCGTGTTGGAACTCGCATTCACGCGGTAGAAATACTCGGTCATATTCCGCTCAAAGCCCTGCGTGGCAAGCAGCACCAATTCTTGTGTCGCTTCGTCGATAATTTGTATTGTTCCGGCATCTGCCCGTGTGAGGGCGATCGCGGCAGCTATAATCTCCTGGTAGAGCGTCTGAATGTCGCCTTCGGTTATAAGCCTCGCGCTCAGTTCGTGCAGCAGTTGCGTATCTTTCAGGTCTGACTCGTTGGCTGATAAAGCTTGTTTGCGCTTGGTAATATCTTTGTCAAGTTCTTGGGCTTCCTGCAATGCTCGTTGTACCGATGGCACTAACCGCCCTAAGCGTTGCTTGAGAACATAATCTGTCGCGCCTTGCTTGATCGCTTCAATCGCCAATTCTTCGCCCAAACTGCCAGAGATGAAAATAAACGGTATCTCAGGACGTAGGCGACGGGCGATCGTTAATGCCGCAATCTCATCAAAATTAGACAAGGCGTAGTCTGCCAAAATCAGGTCTATTTCACCGATTTCCAGTGTTCTAATAAAATCAGCGCGAGTCTCTACCCGTAGTAGTTCACAGTCAATCCCGCCCTCTCTCAGCGTGGCTTGCACGACTTCTGCATCGGGTAGATTAGCTTCGAGTAAGAGAAACTGAAGTGCTGACATGATTTTCTTCTTTTCCTTATCCCGAACTCAGGTTAATTAGTCTTAGCTTGATGCCATAGAGTATCAACAGTCACGAACTCATAGCCTTGTTGTAGCAGTTGTGGAATGAGAATTTGAATTATGGCAGCAACATCTTGTCCACCGCAAACACCATCATGCAAGACAATCAGCGAGCCATTTTTTACCTGTTGCATAACTCGCTCTACCACAGTGTTGACACCTGGTTGCACCCAATCTTCTGGTACAACGCTCCACATAACGGGACGGTAATTCCACTGCAAAAACAATTTTAAAGTAGCAGGTGTAAAAAAACCATTTGGGGGACGGACATCTCGCACTTGTTCAGGTTGCAGATTACAAGCATTGTAGATGGCAGTTTGGGTTTTTTCTAAACTGTTCTTTAAGTCATTTGGGGAAAGTAGGGGAAAAGAGCGGTGATCGTAACCATGTAATCCGATCCAGTGGCCGCGATCGCTAACAGCTTTGGCGATCGCTGGTGAACGGTTGACGCAAACACCCAACCAAAAAAAACTGGCTGTAATCTGATAACGGTCTAACACTGCCAAAACTTCGGGTGTGTATTGAGGATGTGGCCCATCATCAAAGGTGAGTGCGATCGCTTTAGTCTGAGGATTTCCACGCCAAAGGCAATTGGGAAAACTCGGTTGGAGAATACGATAGACAATTGGAAACAGGGGAGCTAGCTGCATTTGCGTTTATCGGCTGCTGACAAATTTTTGTAGGTGTTGCTTGCGAATTAGTTAGGACTTACGCAAAATATCTCTTAAACTCTGATTTCTCCGTGTCCTCTGCGCCTCTGCGGTTCGTTATTCCGTAACTCATGCGTAAGTCCTATTAGTTTTAAGATGATCTAATTGTGTTAATGCTCCAAACTTTTTACTGGAACTGGCTTAATAACCAAGCTCCAACTTCAGATTGATTGATTTCACGACTTTGACGTAAGGCTTCTTCTAAAATAGACATTGCCAATCTAGGCAATACCTGTGACTCTTGAATACGTTTACTGCCTTGATCTGCGATCGCATAGACAATGATTTGGGCATTTTGAACATCTACTACCCAATATTCAGCAACACCTAACTCTTCATAGAGCGATCGCTTTGTACCCAAGTCATCCAATAGAGATGTTTTAGCAATTTCAATTACCAAATCCGGTGCAGGATAGCGATCGAGGTTGACAATTCCTGTACCTGCTGGGATAGCTTGGGCGTTTTCTCTGAGGTAATATGCTACATCGGGTTTACAATCCTGAAAACCAGTTTTACGAAAAGTGGTTGTATCTAAACCTGTCGCTAGTATTCCTTTAAGTGCTGCAAATAGAGTCACTGCAAAAATAATTACAACATGGTCTTTACCACGATCAAAACTAACTGGTGGCATTTCTAGCCTCATGTGCCCCTTATAGTAGTAACTCTTTACCTTCTCGTTGAGCAAATTAGCGATCGCTTCCTCATACTCCTGCCAAGAAGCACAAATCCATGTATCTGTCGGTAACGGGGTCTGAGTTTCACTCATTGCCTAACCCTTATGCCAGTAAGCTATATCTCTTGTAACTCAAATTCTAAACTTCTAACTCAACTGTTTAACCTCTGAAGCCAAATGTTCGAGTTCTAAAGGGGATGCTTGAGCCTCAAAACTCGGAAGTTGCACCTTTTTACTCGAACGTTGAGCCTTTGAACTCGGAAGTTGCACCTTTTTACTCGAACGTTGAGCCTCAGAACTCGGAAGTTGAGCCTTTTTACTCGAACGTTGAGCCTCTGAACTCGGAAGTTGCACCTTTTTACTCAAACGTTGAGCCTTTGAACTCGGAAGTTGCACCTTTTTGCTCGAACGTTGAGCCTTTGAACTCGAACGTTGAGCCTCTGAACTCAAAAAATGAAGCTCAGAACTCGGAATGTCGTGCTTTTAACTCCAACATTCAAATTCTGAGCCTCAACGTTGCATCTTTTAAGTGCAAGTACTGAGCTATTTTCTACAACACTGCTTTTTGAGACTTGGATTTTCCAGGTTTACGAGCAAATCGTTGTCCCATTTCCACAACCACTGCATCTAAACCCGCGCCTTGTCCACTGGCTTTTGCGTAGTTATACACCTGTAACGCGGCTGCATAAGCTTCACTACCCACTGCAAGAGATGTATCATCTACCAACTCTTGTAACTGCGTCAACGACAACAACACCGGATACAATGCTTCAAATAATTGCACGTCCTTCCGCATCTCTTCTAAGTCGAACGATCGCGGTAAAAACTCTGGGTTCTGCGTCGCCACCTCTAATGCTCTGCTGACAAACGCCCGACTCTTATCTCCCATTTTGGGTAAAGTCTTGCGATCGTCGGAACTCAAATCAACCAAAAAAGGTAGCTTCTCTTTAATGGTGGCGATCGCTTGCAACACAGCATCTCTGTCTCTTTGTGCGAACGTTGCACTAATTGGGGTCGTAGACATAAGAATTACTCTCCAGTATGTTTCTCAAATCTAGAGTGCCCACATATACAACACAAATTCCCATTCATAGAACAAAGCTAGTAGTCTGCCAACCCAAAAATGCTAAGTGAGGGCTGGGGAAAGGGGAAAGGGAAAAGGGTAAGGGATTTAAACCCTTTCCCCCCGCCCCTTATCCCCAGAGGGGGCCCCACCTTCCCCTTTACCCTTTACCCCGCCAAGTTCCCTTGGCGTACTACTAGTTATTCTAATAAAGACTGATTGGGTATTAACTCGCTCTCAAAATGGCTGTAAACAACTTGAGTTGGATACCAAGAAGAAAACCAGTACAAATCTTGAATAACTTTATCAGAGCTACTCGCGTCTGCAAAATCAAAGTGAACCAAACCTAAATTATTCAATCCAACGACTTCTCGCCCCTCCTGAAACCAACGAGATTTCCAAAACATCAGGGGTTGTAACCATTTCCATTTAGCATCTTCGGCTCGTTTCCAAGGAGCTATTAATGATGATATATCTGCTTTGAAGCGAGAAGTCTGAACGCTGTTTCGAGGTATCCACTCCAGCACACAATGCCAATCAGAGTTAGCTAGCATCTGGCGATTATGGTGTAATTGTTTTGCAGAAACTTCTACCATATTGGGTGGCTCACTCCACCCAATCCAATGTCGCACTTTTTCGGGTAGTAACCAATCTTTCAATCGTGTATGAATCAACCGCGTCAAAATCTCTTCATTCTTTAATGCACTAGCGGTTAACTGCACTAAAACAGACTGCAATTTAGAATGTGTGTGTGCATAAGACAAGTGAGCAACAGAACTGTAGTGAATATCTCCAGAGAGAATCACTATTTGTTGACGTTCTTCAAACAAGGTAGTTAGAAATTTCGCCAGTGCTTCCATGTTAATGTTCCAAGCATCTCCAACATCCGTTGAAAAAACTTTCTCTTGTTTTAAGTTCCAATGGTGAATCCAATCAATGACTTGCATTCCAAATACATTGGTGGGCGCAATCACAAATGTAGTTTGAATCTGAGTTTCTTCAACTACTTTTTGTAAAGGTAAAACTAGTTGTTGCTCAAAGGCTTTTGGACACAACAGCATTGGTGGGGCAATTGGTTTTTGATCGGCTGGATAACCCCGCCAAGTGCGTGTATCAAGGACAATTACTTCATGGCAATCGCTTCTGACTGTGTAGTGCCAAGTCAGTGCTTCAGGATCTCTCTCAAGAATGAATACCGAACCGTCTCGAACTAGAATTGGTAAACCTGTAGCGGGATCGTTGGCTGGCATACCTAGATAACGAGCGATCGCCTCATTCGCTTTTTTATCCTTCCCTTGGGATGCTGACCAAGCTTGTGCAGCCGCCAACAGCTTTTCACCGGATTGATCTTTGGTAAATTGCCCCGGTATATTGCCCCATCCTTGAAACACCGTGTAAGCTAACAAAGCATTCTGGACTATTCTTCGCCCCAAGGGACGGCCTAACACCCGCAAACACCAAGCTTGGTTTAAGTTCCAGTCATCGCTAACATCATGGTCATCAAAGATGGTGTACATGGGAATATTGGCAAGGGCGCGACGCACTTTCCAAAGGGTGTAGATGAATTGGCGTAAATGCCAGACTGCTTTATTCCAGTCTTTGATAGCATGGCGATCGCGCGTTACTTGGTGTCCTTTGGGAAATGCGGTTGGCCAGCACACTGGCGACCAAGCTAGTAAATAAGTAGCGTAATATTCACCCAGACTGAAAAGATGACTGTTAACTTTCTCCGATTTATTATGTAATCCTGCGGTCAAGCCAGCTTGATTTGTCGCCACATCAGCACGATCTCCAGGGGGTAGCTGCTGGGGAGTACAGTAAACTCCATTCACTGGAAGTTGTTCTTCCCAACCCAAGAGGGCATCACCAAGGGTAGTTGCAACCCATAATGACGGATCTGCTACATCATCTCCGTAAATTTGATCTCCAGTCATGAATAGCTGGTGAGGACGATGTTGGGGTTGATTGGCTGAAGCCTCAATTAAACTGTCAAGAATTGGCAGTGCATCAAACCCATGACCATGAGGTTTACGGCAGGAAGAATGGACAATTTGCAAATCTTGCAGACGGTTTGGCGGCAAAACAAAGGTTGGTTTTTGATGATCGAAGTAGCTGATGCTGACTGTAGGTAAAGAGTTTGAGCATAATGCTTGTTGCAGCGTTTGCTGGGTTTGGTCTGCAATAGTAAGCTGGAGATCGTAAGCATAGAGGCGATCGCTAGTTAGGCGACATCCAGCCGGAGATCGAGCCGTTATTGCAACTACATGAAGATATTTACCCAGAGCAAAGCTAGAGCGTTCTCCCTCTAATAAACAATTTCCAAGCACTTCACCATCATTTATAGTTTCATAAACCTTGAGTTCTACTTTACAAGACTGTTTCAGAGCTACCCATACCGTCACTGACTCTGGTTCAGTATGTTTTAGGATTGGCCCCGCCAAAATTAGCGGCAGTTGTTGTAAAAACTCGTCCCCAGCTTGATACTTCATTGCAAAGAGTTGACAAAATGGTGGATTTTAGATGGTATTGCTTTATTTATATAATCCAATCACCAAATGGGGACGAGTTTTTCGCCAGTCCTCGATCTGACATATCGATGATAAGCGATGCCTTCTCTACAAGACACAAACAAGGCAAGTTAGAAATAATACCTCAGCTATGGGCGTTAGGATTGAGTATTGAATAGATAGCCATAGCCCACAATACGCTTAAATTGATGTTTTTTGATGGAAATTCTAGCTCGTAAAGACGCGATAAATCAATCATCACAAAGACGCGATAAATCGCCGTCTCTACAATAATCAGTCTTTTGTAGAGACGGCGATTCATCGCGTCTTTTGCCTTATATTCAGATAGCCGACAACTGTACAACCGAAATCATAAAATGATCGAGACTACCCAAAATGGTTTGCTAGTTTTAGCAATTTCCTTATGGAAGAATGTGCTTTGGGACGGGCGATACACCAATCCCACAAGAGTAATGAATTTACTTAATTGTGAGCGATACCTTCTTGACGCGCTGCTTGTTGCACAGCAGATGCAACAGCCTTGGCTACTCGATCATCAAAGACTGAAGGAATAATATGCTCCCGATCCAAGTCTGAAGGTTTGACTAAAGAAGCGATCGCATTTGCGGCTTCTAAGTACATTGTGGTAGTAATCGTCTTTGCTCGACAATCTAAAGCGCCACGGAATACCCCAGGAAAAGCTAGGACGTTATTGATTTGATTGGGGTAATCACTGCGGCCGGTAGCGATAACAGCAACATCTTTACTGATTAATTCTGGCTGAATTTCTGGAATCGGATTTGCCATTGCAAACACAATTGGATCTTTCGCCATCGAATGCACCATTTCTGGTGTCAAAACTCCCGGTGCGCTGACACCAATAAATACATCTGCACCTTGCATTGCACCCGCTAACGTACCTTGAGCTTTCACAGCAAATTCGAGTTTTTCTTCTGTCAAATCGGTACGACTGTTAGAGATAATCCCTTTAGAGTCGCACATCCAGATTTTTTCTGCCCCAGCTTTACGGAGTAACCGCGCGATCGCTACTCCTGCCGCCCCAGCACCGTTAATCACGATGCGGATTTCTGCCATTGCTTTATGTACCAGCTTTAGAGAATTAAACAATGCTGCCAAGGTGACAATGGCCGTACCGTGTTGATCGTCATGAAAAACGGGAATATCTAACTCTTCGCGCAATCTCTTTTCAATTTCAAAGCAGCGAGGTGCAGCGATATCCTCTAAATTCACACCCCCAAAAACTGGCGCGATATTCTTAACTGTCTGGATAATCTCTTCTGTATCTTGAGTGGCGAGACAAATGGGGAAAGCATCTAGCCCAGCAAATTCTTTAAATAGCATTGCTTTGCCTTCCATGACTGGGAGAGCAGCATCTGGCCCAAGATTTCCTAATCCTAAAACGGCACTACCATCGGTAACAATAGCAACAGTGTTTTGTTTGATGGTTAACTTGTAAACTTCTTCTGGATCTTGAGCGATCGCTGTACAAATTCGTCCGACTCCAGGAGTGTAAGCCATTGCGAGATCGGATACACTTTTTAGAGGAATTCTGCTCGTAATACTGATTTTGCCACCACGGTGCAAATTAAAGGTGCGATCGTAGACACTGAGTAACTTGATGTCTGGCAATGCTTTCACTGCTTGCACAATGGTTTCAGCATGTTCGGTACTAGCAGCATCAACAGTAATATCGCGGGTGGACTCTTTGCGGCTTTGCTCGATTAAATCAATTTGACCGAGATTGCCACCAGTAGCTGCGATCGCCTGGGTGACTGACGCTAACATCCCTACACGATTGGGAATCTGTAAGCGCAACGTCAAACTAAAACTAGAATTAGGAGTTAAGTCTGCCATGTTGATTTAGGATTTTAAGTTTTAAATTTTATATTGAATTGAGACGAAAACTAAAGCCTACTCACGGCTTGATAATTGTTTGTATTTATACCAACGTTTTATTAAAATAAATGAGTTCAGAACTTAGTAATTGTACCCAAATACAGCAGATATTTTTTAAAAGTTTTATCAATGAAGGCATAAGACGGAGCATAAGAAGCAGGAGGGCAGAGAAAGCAAGGGTTAAAAACCCCCTGGTGTTTGCGATCGCACCCTAACAACCGCAACAGATTGCAAGCAGGGATAATTTATAAGAAGAATTCAGGAATCAGGAGTCAGAATTCAGCATTCAGGATTCAGCATGAATTCTGTACGAGTGGTTGATAGCTTGCGGAGTGCGAGTTCACGATAGCGTAGCGGTAGCGAGTCTGCGAGCGTCGCGTCTGAATATTGGTTTAAAACCGGTCTTTTTTTTCTACGAGACGCTACCGCGAACGCGCCCCACTGCACGCTAACGCCCGCAAGTGGCGCGAAAAGAATTAAAATATTCTCGCCTTAAAACTCCATCCCTTCATGGGTGGAGTATTCTGAATCCTGTATTCTGACTCCTGACTCCTGTTTATAGTATGACTTTCGTAAAGATTAACAGCGATGACTGAACTACTTGAAGAAGCGATCGCTTTTTTATATCTCAAAAATTTGATACTATATATAGTATCATCTCTCAATGAGCAAATTAAGAGAATTAGTAGAGCGTTTCTTGAAACGACCTCCAGAAGTGCGGTTTCAGGAAGTTTACTATCTATTGGAAGCTTTTGGCTTTGAAGAAAAAAGTCTAAGGGTAGCCATCATAGCTTCCGAAACTCTCAAGGTAAAACGATTACTGTACCCAAGATAGGAGGACAAAAAGTTAAAGGAATCTATGTGCAGCAGATAATTGAATTATTAAATTTAGAAGAGTGGATTGATGAAGACACTGAACCAGAAGAACCAGAAGCTTGAAAAGCAGTCCTTAGAATATTATTTAAATCTTCAATATCCTGTAACTCTTTATCCCGAACCAGAGGGGGGATATGTAGCTCAAATTAAAGATTTACCAGGATGTCTTACCCAAGGCGAAACCCTTGAAGAGACAGTGGCAAATCTCAATGAGGCGCGGGAATTGTGGATTGAAACAGCTTATGAATTTGGCGATGATATCCCCTTACCAACTAGCAATCATAGCTATAGCGGTAAAATACTACTACGGATGCCGAAATCTTTACATCGTCGTTTAGCTGAGACTTCTGAACAAGAAGGTGTTAGTCTCAACCAGTATATTGTGTCTTTGTTGAGTAGGGTAGCATAATTAACAGCAAAGCAATCTTATAAGTTTTTCAAATAATTTATAGATATTGGAAAAATACTTCAGGTACTAACTTGAATTTCCCAGATTTCAAGCGAGAGATATCCATCCATAATGCTCTATGTTTATGAGTTTGTGATTCTGAAAAAACTAAACTTTCGAGTTGATAAAATTTTGAATCAACAAAGTCACATTGGTAAAGTTGAATAATTTCATGACCTTGCCTACCATTAAATGTAAACAGGTTCTCTATACAACCTAGATATTTAATATTCGTTAATTCTGCCTGAATTTCCTCTTGAAACTCTCTTTGTAGTGCGTCGCGGCTAGTTTCGCCAAATTCAACCCCACCGCCTAAAGCCCGATAAAATGTTTCGCGCTTTACGGGATCGTAGCCTTCAGAAAGAAATATGCGTTCGCCATTCCGAATTAGCCCCAAGGCTATTACCCTAATTTCTCCTGCTTTACTCATTTTTGTAACTAATTATCGTAAATAGACTGAGGACGACTTTCGCTATCCTCAATAGGCCAATCAGGATTTTCGCCACCGATGTACAATTCTTCAATGGTCACATATTCTTGACTTAGCTGGGTGAGAGCGTTGATTAAAATATCCAGAGCGATCGCATCACTGGTTCCTAAGTCAAACCAACAACGCCCCCACTGTCCCTCATATTCAAATTCACCGATGTTGTGCATCAGTGCTAACAGGCTTTTGTCATATCCTTGTTCATCATAATTCATGTAGCTGATATCGAGTCCAGTGTCTTGCACCTGGAGATTCTCTGCATTAAATGCGCCCAATTTACCCAGATAAAACCAGGAATTGAAAACTTCTTCTACATACTGCTTTTCACGGGCAGAAGGATTTGTGCTGAATTTTAGCCAAATCCACATATCAAAAGGATTAATTTCGCGGAACTGAATCTCCATTTTGGTCTAATATCTCAATTACTCTTCTGCAAATAAGCATATCAAAGTAGGGAATGGGGAATGGGTAAGAAGCAGGGGAGCAGGGAGCAGGGGGACAAGGGGAAATTACTGAATAAGTCTCTCCCAAGTCTCCCCCCTCTGACTTGTCTCTTCTTCATGCCCAATTCCCAATTTCCAATTCCCAATTCCCAATTCCCAATTTCCAATTACCCAGCATCATTTAGGCTAGCAGCATTTTTGCGTTCGCGTTCAATTTGTTTGACTAAATCGCTTGGGAGTTGGGATTTTTTAGTCAATGCTTTGTCAAAATTTGCGATCGCTTCTCGGATCATCTGCTGGCTTTTTTCTTTTTGTCCCAGGTTTTTCAGGATTTGGGCTTTGAGATAATAAATTTCTGGATTATCAGATGTGGTTTTGAGCGCCCGATTCACATATTCTAGTGCCTGCGGATACCGTTTTAAATCCCGGTAAGCAAGAGCAATACCCCGATCCACGAGATACCCAGGAGCAGCATTTTTTTCTAAGCGTCCAATTGCCTGATCTGGGCTAGCGAAAGGCAAATTAACCGCTAACAGTAAATCCATATAACCCTTAATTAAATTCAGTTCTGGATCGTTAGCAGAAATTACTTCAGCTTTATCTAAATATTCATAAACTTGCCGCAGCCGACTAAAAGCTTCCGGTACACCGTTGACAGTACCCTTACGAGTGAGAGTTACTGCTCCTTCTAAAAAATGACCAACAGCAGTGTATAAATTACCACGCAATGGATCGCTAGCAACCAGTTTTTGTCCAGCTTCTAGAGTTTTTTTACTGTAGGTGTCTAGTTTAGACCAATCCTTATTTCCGTATGCCAAAGATGCTTTCATCGCATAAGCTAGAGGTTCATTTGGCTCTTTGGATATTGCTTGTTCTAGATAACGCTCTGCTGCTGGATAGTTACCCTGCTGGAAAATCGCTTTAAAAGCTGCTTCTGTTTGGTCGCCAATTTGATGAGGTTGGCTATTGCGAAAGGGATCGCCAGCTAGTGAAGGGTTTATCCATAGATTAAGTGCGATTACCCAAGGGGCAACGCCAAAGGCGATCGCAGCACCAAAAGTAGTCTGAGCAAGAGTAGTGAGTCTCCTAGACACTACTAATTGAGGCGAAGAAAACCTTTTAGTCATTTTAAACCTCAGAATAATTGCGGATAAAATAGTTGTATTTGTTACTTAAAATGTAAAAAATGGTTAATTTTAACTTGCCTCTAGCTCAACCCAAATTTTCTTGTATAAAGGTTGACTTTAGTAATTTTTCCATATTTATAGGCTCGTCATAGCCAAAGTTTTCAGGATGAGTCTGCCACAATGGAGAAAAATTGGATGATTCTTGCTGCTAGATTAAGCTGTTAATCCAGGTAATGCATGATAAATTTTTTCAGAATTTTCCAGGTACTCTCAGTGTAGCTAATTAGTAATTTGCTGACTTTTTGGTAATCTTAACAAATGCTCTATCTCCGAAATGTAAATTATCATCCCACAGCGTGTCCAACAGCGATTCTTAAATCGATCGACTTGGAATTAGCACCCCAGCAGTTAGGTCTGATTATTGGCCCCAGTGGTTCGGGAAAAAGTACCTTACTAGAAATTTTATCGGGACTAGCTGAACCCACTACTGGGGCACTCTTCTGGCGGGAACAAGAACTTATAGCCGAACAGCTACAACAATTAGCTGGGTTAGTATTTCAGTTTCCAGAACGGCACTTTTGCGGTGGTTCAATTTTAGAAGAATTGCGTTTAGGACATCCTGAGTTAGGGTCAGAACGAGTTAGAGAAGCCCTAACTGAGGTGGGATTAGAGCATTTATCGCTTTCTGCTGCTCCCCATGCTTTGAGTGGTGGTCAACAGAGGCGTTTAGCTTTAGCAGTGCAATTGATTCGCCAGCCAAATTTACTGTTATTGGATGAACCAACTGCTGGGTTAGATTGGTCAATGCGCCGACAACTGGTAAGTTTATTAGCGAAACTAAAACAAGATTGGACGTTGTTGGTAGTCACACACGATGCTGGGGATCTGTTAGCGATCGCAGATCGTTGTTGGACACTCAACCACGGTGAACTACAATCAGTAGATCCAAAAACATTAGAATCCAAAGTCAAAGAACCTCTACCATCGGCATGAAAGGGGACTGGGGACTGGGGACTGGAGAAAAAAGAATACCCAATGCCCCATCCCAAATGACAAATGACAAATGACAAATGACAAATGACAAACTTATTGCCTGAGATGGCAGAAATCTGGCAGCAAAGTCTAAATTGGCAACCAACTGTCGAACAGCAAGAACAATTCCAAAGGCTTTATGAATTAATCCTAGAAGGTAATCGCCAACTAAATTTAACTCGCATTACTGACCCCCAAGAGTTTTGGGAAAAACATCTCTGGGATTCTCTACGAGGAATTCTACCCCTGTTATCAGGAAATTTACCTCCGGCTTCCCCTACTATCATTGATATTGGTACAGGTGCAGGTTTTCCAGGTGTTCCAGTGGCAATAACAGTACCTAATTGCACAATTACTCTTCTGGATTCCACTCAAAAAAAAATTACTTTTCTCGACAATCTATTATCTGAACTTGCCCTTACTAATGCCAAAACCCTTGTTGCTAGGGCTGAAGAAATCGGTCAGCATCCTCAGCATCGATTAGTTTATGATATTGCATTGATCCGCGCTGTAGGTGCAGCCTCTGTTTGTGCAGAATATACTCTACCACTGCTTAAACAGGGAGGTTTAGCCATAATTTATCGCGGTAATTGGACAGACGAAGAAACAACATCTTTGCAGAATGCTGTGAAACAGTTGGGTGGCGTTATTGAATCAATCGAACAATTTACAACACCCTTGAGTCACAGCATCCGGCATTGTGTCTATTTGCGTAAGGTAGCTATCACACCGATTGAGTTTCCTCGTGCTATTGGTGTACCAACTCAAAAGCCCCTTTAACTAATTCGTAATTCGTAATTCATAATTAGAAAGGGTACAAACTTTTGTTAATTGTAATTACGAATTACTTTGACAGTGCGAAAAATAAATTTTTCTATCTCTTCCGTGTCAATATTTAAGCTAATTTACTTGCTGTTGCAAACCGCTTGTTAATCTCATCCCAATTAACGACGTTCCACCAAGCATCTAAGTAATCGGCGCGGCGATTCTGGTAATTTAAATAATATGCATGTTCCCATACGTCATTACCCAAAATAGGATATTTACCTGCACTTAAGGGACTATCTTGGTTAGCTGTGGTTGTCACTTCCAATTTGCCACCTTTATTACGCACTAACCAAACCCAACCACTACCAAAACGGCCAGCACCAGCTTCGTTAAACTGTTTTTTGAACGCTGCAAAACTGCCAAAACTTTGATTAATTGCGGAGGCTATATTTCCTGTTGGTTCTCCTCCACCTTTTGGCTTCATAATTTCCCAGAACATTGAGTGGTTCACATGACCGCCACCATTATTGCGTACTGTTCTGCGAATATCTTGTGGTACACTATCGAGTTTCTGTAACAGTTCCTCAATAGTTTTGCCTTTGAGTTCTGGATGTTTATCTAACGCTGCATTTAGGTTTTTTACATAAGTTGCGTGATGTTTATCATGGTGGAATTGCATTGTTTTAGCATCGATGTGTGGTTCTAGTGCTTCGTATGCGTAAGGTAAAGGCGGTAGTTGGATAGCACCTTTTTTATTTTGTGTTATATTCCCTTTTGTGTTTGGTGTTGATTCAGGAGTTGCAGCGTTTCCATCAGGAGATTTCTCTGCCAATGCACAAGCATCTAATACAAAAGCACCTGCACCGGATGTAAGTAAAAACAAGAAATTGCGTCGATTAATAGACATATAAGTTTTTGCAGCTAATCCATTAAGTCTCTATTGCCGTTTTTATTTTCTTAGATTTTGGCTACAAAAAATTGTTAATTGTGATTATTTTTGGGAGTTTAAGAAACTATTTATAAAATTCTGTCCCCAGTTTTAGGATCAAATACAAACAAGTGATGCAAATCAAGTTGTAGAGAAAGCCTATCGCCTGGACGCAAACGCACATCCCCACCCACTTGAATATTCAACACCACCGCCGAACCAGGTAAGCCAGCACGAATCAAAGTTTCCCTTCCCAAAGGTTCTACCACCTTAACCTCTACAATCAGCTGATTCTCATTTCCTTTTGGCGGTTCGTTAATAAAAATATGCTCTGGACGAATCCCCAAATCATAACTGTGCCCTTGACGCAACTGTAATTTATCTTTCACATCTGCTGAAACCGTTAATAATTGCCCACTCACATCAAAACCGTTATTTTGATAGATTGCAGGCAAGATATTCATTGGCGGACTGCCTAAAAAACTTGCCACCATCTGATTAGCAGGACTTGCATAAATAGTTTGGGGATCGCCAATTTGTTGAATCCGTCCTCGATTTAGCACGACAATTTTATCAGCCAAAGTCATCGCTTCAACTTGATCGTGGGTGACGTAAATAGTTGTAATTCCTAATTCTTGATGTAACTGTTTCAATTCCGCCCTTGTATCGTCGCGTAATTGGGCATCTAAATTAGATAAAGGTTCATCAAGTAAAAACACTTGTGGTTTACGAGCGATCGCTCTTCCTAATGCTACCCGTTGTTGCTGTCCTCCGGAAAGTTGTTTGGGTTTACGATCCAGCAGATGATCCAAAGAAAGCGATCGCGCTACATTCATCACTCGTTCTTGAATGATTTTCCGGTCAACCTTCCGCATTTGCAAGCCAAAACCGATGTTTTCTGCCACACTCATGTGAGGATAGAGAGCGTAGTTTTGGAACACCATCGCCACATCTCGCTGTCTGGCTGGGATATTATTTACCAAGCGATCGCCAATAAAGAGTTTACCTGATGTGGCAGTTTCTAAACCTGCGATCGTTCGCAAAATTGTCGATTTACCACAACCCGATGGCCCGACTAAAACCCAAAACTCACCATCGGGAATTTCAAAGGTAATATCCTCGATTGCGGTGACATTGTTAAACCTACGCTTAATATCTTCTAGACGAACATTTGCCATTATCTGATTTGATATTTTCAGTTTGGGATCTGCGGTACTTCCAACTCAATACTAGGAGGTTTTATCCGCTCCCTCCGAGGAACTGTGAGGCTGCTTTGCAAGTGCAGAAACTTGATTGTCGTGTACAACTCTAATCAAAAATCTTAGAGCCTCATTCACAGCATCGGCATTGGGAAAAACCTCTGCAACATCAGGTTCTAAACGAATTGTTGTCTTCCCAAAGCTTTTTCGTTCCGGGCCGAACTTTCTGACCCTTAAACTCTTTAAGTCATACTCCGATCGCAGATCGTCTTCCATTTCTGGCTTACCCTTCTTTGTATGCTTCTCGCTCGGATCGTGTTACTTCTCTTGCACTAATGAGACGAATCGAATTTCCTCTCTCTGTATATGACGTAATTAGTAAACGTCCCCGATTTGACTCTCCAATAATAAGGTAATGCTCCTCATCATTAGAGTGGTCTGGATCATAGAAGTCAACATAGAGCGGATCGTCGAAAACAGTCTTGGCTTCTTCAAAGGAAACCTGATGTTTTAAAAGATTTATTGCCGCTTTGTTTTCGTCCCACTCAAACTTCATGGAATTATTAAATCACTACCTTTTGAATACCTATAAATTCTGGTATTTCTTCATCATTTGTTGTTTCTAAACAAAGTTCAATTACTTGTTTCATGTTAGCCATCAACTCATCAATTGTTTCTCCTTGACTGTAACAGGCTTGTAGCTGAGGGACTTCTCCGACATAGTAACCATCTTCATCCCGTTCAATGATGACGTAGAATTCTCGCTTGGTAGAATTGATCATAATCTATTTGTCCGTAAGCTCAAAATCATTATTTTTCTGAGTTCTTTGTCCAAGCAGGGTGAGAGAGTAAAGAAGCAAAGACTCGTACCCCTCGCAGTTGATTAGAAAGGGGTAAATGACCTCTAGGCGCACTCAAATTCCAGGTAAAACTGTTAGGGTATCGCGTCCAGTTATTACCTTCTTTCCAGCCAATTTTCGGCCAGAAATTTTCCCAATTTTTACCCAAACTCAACCAGATTTCTCGCTGCACTGAAAAGCCAAATTTACCTTCGGAGTGAACTAACCAGAGGTTGTTAATAGTTTGCAAGTCAACAGATGAGATATTTTCTACCTCAGTAAAGTACAACCATTTTCGTTGTACAGCCGTTGGCCCTGATAGTTCACACATTTTTTCGATGGTGACGCGATCGGCTGCTTGGAAGTCTTGAGCAGCAAGTAGCTGTTGCAAAGAATTGTAGTTAATCTCGCACTCTGATTTTAGAGGTACAATTCCTACAGGAAAACAGGAGCGCAAAAACTCTTTGGCTTGAGGTGCATCAGAGTTGTAAAGGACTTGGTAAGCTTTACCATCAATCCAAGTCGCTGGGTTTTCACGTCGTTTCAGTAAAAATTCCATCAACACGTCTAATCCCTCATTACCCAACTCAGCTAACTGTGGGATTATCTGCTGTTGGACTTTTTCAGACCCAGCGATTAACGTTCGTCGGAGGGAGTCGATGTCATTAGCAGGATCTGATAAAATCATTGGGTTTGTCATGCCATTCTAGTTTTAGCGGTCAGTGAAAGGGCGATAAGCTATCTAGCTCCTCCAAGGTGAAGCATTGATAGCGAAAAGTAGTTTACAACTATTAAAGCAGAAAGCCCATAAGGTTAAGCCTGTACTGAATTCAGGACACGCTTAACTGTCATTGACGGTATGGGATGAATGTGTTCGTGTAGCGTCTTGTTGGCGCAGCGTAGAAAAACGCTTTTAGGTGCAGTATGTGGTTTAGCAAGCGTAGCCATTCACGAAAAAAGCAAAATTTGCGATCGCTTCACTCAATCCCACACTTAATCCCCAAATAATGTACAAGGAGAATAGGGGGAGAATCTAGAGACTAGAGACTAGGGACTGGGGACTGGGGACTAGGGACTGGGTACTACGACTAAGGGGACATGGAGGACAAGGGTGAATTATTGAAAAAATCACTTCGTTGTCTCTTCCTAATCCCCAATACCCAATCCCCAGTACCCAATATACAAGCCTGCCACATAAGGATTTTTTGACTAGCAGCGTATCGATTAGGAGTGTGTGAACAATGTACGAAAAGATTACCCCCCCCGCAGCCGGAGCAAAAATCACCTTCAAAAATGGTGAACCAATCGTACCGGACAATCCAATTATCCCCTTTATTCGCGGTGACGGTACAGGTATCGACATCTGGCCTGCTACCCAAAAAGTTCTCGATGCTGCGGTAGCCAAAGCATATAAAGGTCAGCGTCAAATTAGTTGGTTCAAGGTTTACGCTGGTGACGAAGCTTGCGATTTATACGGAACTTATCAGTATTTGCCTCAAGATACTCTCACGGCAATTGAAGAATATGGTGTCGCTATTAAAGGGCCTTTAACTACTCCTGTTGGGGGAGGAATTCGTTCTTTAAATGTGGCATTACGACAAATTTTTGACCTGTATGCCTGCGTGCGTCCTTGCCGTTACTATGCAGGTACGCCTTCACCTCACAAAAATCCCGAAAAGCTGGATGTAATTGTTTATCGGGAGAATACGGAAGATATTTATTTAGGCATTGAGTGGCGACAAGGTAGCGAAATTGGCGATCGCTTAATTAAAATTCTCAATGAAGAACTAATCCCCGCCACTCCAGAACATGGGAAAAAACGTATTCCTCTGGATTCTGGGATTGGCATCAAACCCATCAGCAAAACTGGTTCCCAACGCCTAGTTAGACGTGCCATCAAACATGCTTTGCTATTGCCAAAAAATAAGCAACAAGTGACTTTGGTGCATAAGGGCAACATCATGAAGTACACCGAAGGCGCTTTCCGCGATTGGGGTTATGAACTAGCAACTAGTGAATTTCGCCAAGAAACTGTCACCGAAAGGGAATCTTGGATTTTAAGTAACAAGGAAAAAAATCCGAATATTTCCTTGGAAGAAAACGCCCGCGAGATCGATCCTGGGTTTGATAGTCTCACTGAAGAGAAGAAGGCGCAAATTGTCAAGGAAGTTGAAACTGTTCTTAACGCAATTTGGGCAACTCACGGCGATGGCAAATGGAAAGAGAAAGTTTTGGTGAATGACCGGATTGCTGACAGTATTTTTCAACAAATCCAAACCAGACCGGATGAGTATTCGATTTTGGCGACAATGAACTTAAACGGCGATTATTTATCTGATGCCGCCGCCGCCATTGTTGGAGGATTGGGAATGGGGCCAGGAGCAAATATTGGTGATTCTAGTGCCATATTTGAAGCTACCCACGGTACTGCACCCAAACACGCCGGATTGGATCGGATTAATCCAGGTTCAGTGATTTTGTCTGGTGTGATGATGCTGGAATTTATGGGTTGGCAAGAAGCCGCAGACCTAATTAAGAAAGGTTTAAGCGATGCGATCGCAAATAGTCAAGTGACTTACGATTTAGCCCGGTTGCTAGAACCGCCTGTTGAACCTTTAAAATGTTCTGAATTTGCCGACGCAATTATTCAGCATTTTGGTTAATTCTATTAGGGTTAAGTCGAATTACCCCACCCTAACCCTCCCCGGTATGTATTGGGGAGGGAACTGGATTTCTTGTTTCCCCCCTTTATAAGGGGGGATTAAGGGGGGTAATTTGACTTGTGTATACACGCTTTTTTAAGGGAGTTCGGGGGGATCAACAAATATTTAATACTTCTCAGACATTCTTCGATAAATTAACCGTTTCAAAAAAGCGAAATGGCATTTGATTTGCAAAAAATACCAAAATGAGAAAGCAAACTGGGGTTTGAGTAAGTGAAATCTCTTTTTGAGAAAGCAAAAGCTTCTTTTACTTGCGGAAAACACCAAAATTAGAAAGCAAACTGGAGTTTGAGTAAGTCAAAGCTTCTTTTACTTGCGGAAAACACCAAAATTAGAAAGCAAACTGGAGTTTGAGTAAGCAAAAGCTTCTTTTACTTGCGGAAAACACCAAAATGAGAAAGCAAACTGGGGTTTGAGTAAGTCAAAGCTTCTTTTGAGTAACTATTTGCGGATTTTGCTTATTGAATTTAGTCAAAATATGAAGTTTAGATAAAATTTTTGAAACAATTACTGATAAATGATGTGTATTTTGAACCGTCAGATTTTAACGCGATAAGTAGTTACAAAAAACAAAATCCCCGGCTTTTCTAAAAAGCGGGGATTTTTTTGGGGCAATCCCCTATAAAGTTTCCGTTAATTCCGATTTAACCCAATCGGTAGGGGCGTAGCAATGTGTGCTGCACTTGCATACGCAGGTAGCAAGTTTCCATTAATTCCGATTTAACCCAATCGGTAGGGAGTTCGTCTAGGAGCCTTTGCCCCATAAGGCTTTCAGACACCAAATCGACACCACTCTAAAAAACATTATATATGTTGTGTGATGAACAACACGCATACCTTAAATCCTTACCCAGTAAGCAATCGACACCACTCAACGAAAAATATAGAGTTTCGGCGATTTGGCGAGTGGTGTCGATGAACATTTAAAACTCCTATCCTCTTTGTACTCAATTACACTAATTGCTTTACCTGTGATTTCGCTAATTTATCAGGTGCGATCGCTCCATTCTCTGTAATGATGGCTGTAATCAACTCAGCCGGAGTCACATCAAAAGCTGGGTTGTAAAAATCTACACCTTCAGGCGTGAGAATAGTATCTCCCACTTGATATATTTCTGTTGGATCGCGTTCTTCAATGGGAATTTTGCTACCATCGGCTAATTCAAAATCAACGGTAGAAAGGGGTGCAGCCACAAAGAAAGGGATATTATGTGCTTTAGCTGCGATCGCAACACTATAAGTACCAATTTTATTAGCAGTGTCGCCATTAGCAGCAATTCGGTCAGCACCCACAACTACAGCATGAATCAAACCCTGTTTCATGCAATGGGCTGCCATATTATCAGTAATTAATGTTACCGGAATACCTTCTTGCACACATTCCCAAGCAGTGAGTTTTGCACCTTGCAAGCGCGGACGAGTTTCATCAGCAAATAAACGTTCTAAACGTCCTTCTCTCCAAGCCGAACGCACAACACCCAAAGCAGTGCCATAACCAGCCGTAGCTAATGCCCCAGCGTTGCAGTGAGTAAGTAGCGTCAGCTTTTCTGGAGTATTGGGTAAAACTGCCAAACCATTGTCGCCGATCGCTTGACAGGTTTGCAAATCTTCACTGTTGATTGCTTGGGCTGTTTGGAAAAGAATTTGCTTGATGTCTTCTACAGTTCCCAGCGTTTCGTAGGCGGTTTTCATCATCCGGCTAATTGCCCAAAATAAATTTACCGCCGTCGGACGAGTAGAACGCAACAACTGAGCTACTTTATCTAAGTTTTGCAGAAATTCGTGGCGATCGCTAGTTTCAATTTCCCTTGCACCAAGATACATTCCATAAGCAGCAGCCACACCAATTGCCGGCGCACCTCGCACAATCATCGTTTTAATCGCCCGCGCCATATCTTCACTGCGGTGGATTTCTACAAATGTATATTCGTTGGGTAAGCGCGTTTGGTCAATTAGTGACACCGAATCGTTGTGCCAAATAACTGGATAAACATGATTTGTGGAAAGTGTCATAGAAAAAGGTAGTTAATGGATAAGCAATATTTTTTACTTTAATCCACCTTGATGACTTCATCTCAGGACTTACACAAACAATCGCCGAAAAGATTTTCTGGTATGGACAATTCATGAATTGCCCCTAAAGTGTGTGGTTTTACCTTTTAAAAAACAAGATGAAATTAACTATTTCTACCTTTTTCGCTACTGCTAATCAGAATTTTATGCTTGTTGATATTTCTCATCTTTAGAAGCATTTGACGCAATCTGCTTCACTTGTACCTTCAGCCCATTTACTGGACGTAAGGTAATTGAAGGCTGTGGTACGATTGGGTATCCTGGGACTAAATCTATTTGGAAGCGTTGAGCGATCGTTGCCAATAACAAAGCCGCTTCCATCTGAGCAAAACCTTTACCAATACAAATCCTTGGCCCATCTCCAAAGGGAATATATACTCCTTTAGGCAGTTGTTTTTCAAACTCCTGTGTCCATCTTTCTGGTTGAAAAACTTCAGGATTCTCAAAATATTTTGGATGACGGTGCATTACCCATTGGCTAATCATGATTGCTATACCTTGGGGAATTTCATAATCACCAATATGGGTATCTACTGCTGCTTCTCGCCCCATCAGAGGTACTGGAGGATATAACCGCATTGATTCTTTAATAATTTGCTGTGTATAAACTAATTGCCCAAGGTCTTCGAGAGTTGGTAACTTTCCTTGCAAGACTTGATTTAGCTCTGATTCTAATTTTTTACGCACTTCAGGATTTTGTGCCAAGAGCATCCACGTCCAGGATAAAGTATTTGCAGTTGTTTCATGTCCTGCCAACATTAAAGTAGCAACTTCATCCCGCAGCAGTTTATCATCCATCTGCTGAAGAGTTTCTTCGTCTTTTGCTTCCATTAACATTGTCAACAAATCATTCTTTTTTTCTTTACTATTGCGACGTTCTTGAATCAACTTATAAATAGCTTCATTCATTTGGGCAATAGCATCACGATAACGGACATTTTCAGGTCTTGGAAACCACTCCCACACCAAAAAATTTTGCCGCCGCTTACTTTCAAACCACTGCATTGCTACATCTAAGGCATTAGCAACAACTTTTGCTTCTCCTGTATCCACATCAGCGCTAAATATGCACTTCATAACTATTAAAAGTGTCAGGTGCATCATATCTTCGTGAATGTCATGACTTTCACCATCGTGCCAACTTTGAAGCATTCGGTTGGTGTACTCTACCATTATTTCACTATATGCATTAATGCGTTTTTGGTGAAATACTGGTTGAGCAAGGCGACGTTGCCAAAACCATGATTCTCCTTCTGCGCTTAATAATCCTTCTCCTAATAAGCTTTTTAAGGCGCGTAAGCCTCGGCTTTTAATAAAATCATTGCGATTTTTGAGAACTTCTTCTATATATTCAGGATTAGTTATTAAACAACTAGATGTTAACCCTAACTGTAAGGGAACAATATCACCATAGTCACGGCAACGGGTAAGAAATTCTAATGGGTCTTGTCCAAGTTCAAATAGATGTCCAACAATAGAATTAGCTGAGGGTGCTGGCAAATCGAATACATTTTTAGCCACAGGAAAAAACCTCTAAATTGTGTATTTTAAATAAGATTAAGTTACCGTTAATATTAAATTCTTCCCCCAACAGAGAGATTAGGCAAACTGCATATAACCCACATTTCGCACTTGAAGCAGTAGCATATATAAACTAACTTTAAAAAAAATCCACAATTTTAATTTAGACACTTAAATAACTATCAATAAAAATAAATTATGTAGGAAAAAATGCCCAAGTTTGATATGTTTTTTAAAAATGCAATTATACAACAATACGGTTGATTTAAGGACTACTGGTAAAAAATTTTGGGTTTTAGAGACGCGGTAAATCGCCGTCTCTACAAGTGTTTTGGTCTTATCTGAACTATATTGAGTTCTACAAAAATCTTTAATTTTAATTTTCTGGAATTTTCCCATACTTATGATTTTTATCGCTAATCATTTTGACAAATCCTCTTTGAGAGGGAAACAAATAGCCCTGCCCTTATTAAAGGGGGGAAACCAGAAAATCTAGTTTCCTCCCCAATGCATCGAGAGGCTAAGGGTGGGGTAAAACCCTGATTTATCAGCTATTTCTAACTTTTCTGTACACCTTAGCCTTTACAAAGAGAGGGCTGAATTGGTGTTCTAGGCAATGAGATTAAAATCGCTGCTACTCAGAGTAATACCAAGATTTCCTAAACGGGCAAACTCAAATACTGTTCCTGTACCCAGCAGATTGCCATCTTGATTATAAAATAGGCTGCCAGTGCTTTGGCTAAATACAATGTGGGCATTACTAGCATTGACAGATTGATTGTTAGTAACAACTGCAAAGTCAGTTAAAGTTTGACCGACAGTATTAGTAACAGCATTAAAGGTGGTTTTACTCAGCACAATCTGGTCTTGTCCCTTTTCAAACTGAGTGATATTATCAACACCCAAGCTTGTGCTAAAAACCCCGTTACTTTGGAACAGATATTTATCCTTCCCAGTTCCACCAGTGAGAATATCATTGCCCAGTCCTCCTAAAAGTTGGTCATCACCATCACCTCCCTGGAGAGTATCATTTCCGTCACCACCAATCAGAGTGTTATTCAGTGTATTACCAGTAAGACTGTCATTACCTGTGCCACCCGTTGCATTTTCGATAACGTTGTTGGCAGAGAGAATCAGCTTGAGATTGCTATTAACAGTTTGCGAGGTGCTTACACCTAGATTTACATTGACGGCAACTGTAGTACCGCTAAAGTTAATAGTGTCAATACCATCTGTTGTAGTTTCTACAATTGTGTCGGTTCCCAAGGCTGTATTAGCGACAAAAGAATAGGTATCATTTCCTGTTAACCCTTGCAGAGTATCATTTCCGTTACCACCAATCAGGGTGTTATTCAGTGTATTACCAGTGAGACTGTCATTACTTGTGCCACCCGTTGCATTTTCGATAACGTTGTTGGCAGAGAGAATCAGTTTGAGATTGCTATTAACCGTTTGCAAGGTGGTTAAACTAAGATTTAGGTTGACAGCAACTGTAGTACCGCTAAAGTCAATAGTGTCAATACCATCTGTTGTGGTTTCTATAATTGTGTCGGTTCCCAAGGCACTATTAGCTAAGAAATAATAGGTATCATTTCCAGCACCACCATACAAAGTATCATCACCCGCACCACCTTCTAAACGGTCATTTCCTTGTTCACCAAACAGGACATCATTACCTCTAAATCCTCTGAGGGTATCATTATTTAAACCGCCAAACAACTGATCTGCGTAATAGTCATTACCATCAATAGTCTGAGCAAAGTTATCAGTATTCAAAAGGAAATCACTGGCTTGCAGGAGGCTAGGATTGATGCCATTGAGTTTTAGTTGGGCAGGATAACCACCAGAGAAAGTTGTAATTAAAGCATTATTTTGACCATCATTAGTAATCAGCTTTTGCAGGGTAGTCCAATCACTAATGTTTAGGCTTCTGACATCAATTTTATCCTGTCCTCGGATAAAATCTATGACGACATCGTTTTCTTGATAGTATGCCAAGTCAAATACATCATTCCCTGTCCCACCATACAAGGTATCATCGCCTCTACCACCTTCTAAACGGTCGTTTCCACCTAGCCCAGAAAGGCTATCATTACCGTTTAAGCCTTGAATAGTATCATTTCCAGAAGTGCCAACTAAAGTATCGTTATTGTTTGTTCCTTGAATAGCCATAGTTTTACCGTCTTTTTTTGGGTTTAAAATGGTGAAAATGTAAATTGACACACGATGTAATAGATATTACATTATTTGTATTAGCTTAATATTAAATATTAATTAAGAAGTCTATTAAATATTAGAATCAAGTTTGATTTTAAAAAAATGAATTGGCAAAATCTTAAGTTAAACTTCAGTTGTCTAACCCATGAAAATTATGAAGCGATCGCGTGCTAATGCACTGATGCTGCGACTAAATTGATAATATATAGGACTACTATTTGATTTTTGAAAAGATACGTAGGGTGTGAGCGCAAAGAGTACGGCACTAAAGTCTTAAGAATAGTGCGTTACGGCTTACGCCTAACACATCCTACAAATACTTAGATTTTTCATAAATCAAATATGATTCCTATAGAAATCCTGACCATGAAATAGATTAAGTATAGAGATAATCTTTACGTAGGCGATCGCTAAATTTTTTAATCTACTAATATTAGTTTTGCTGTTTTTATACGCGATCGCCCACACCTGAGTCACAAGTATGGGCGATTCATTTTACAAAAAATTAACTAAACAACAGCAGATACTTGCTGCTTAAAGAAAGCTTGCAAAACTCTTTCTGCTATTTGATGACTAGTTAAACCTAGTTCTGTTTTAGATTCATTGGGTTCAGCATGATCTACTAATACATCTGGGACACCGAATCGCTTGACAGGAACGAGAATATCTGCATCCATCAAAGCTTCAGCGATCGCACTACCAAAGCCACCCATGATACAGCCTTCTTCTAAGGTGATAACGCGGCCGATTTTCTTAGCTAAAGGCAAAATCAACTCGGTATCCAAAGGTTTAGCAAAACGGGCATTAATTACAGTTGCTTCAATGCCGTGTTCGCTGAGAATTTCGGCAGCTTGCATCCCTGGATAGACCATTGTGCCATAAGCGACGATTAACACGTCATCGCCAGTACGGAGAATTTCGCTTTTACCAATTTCCAAAGGTTCCCAACCTTCCTCCATTAGGGGAACGCCGTAGCCATTGCCACGAGGGTAGCGCATAGCGATCGGGCCACTGGTATGGTTAATGCCAGTTACTACCATGCGTTGCAGTTCTGCTTCGTCTTTGGGAGCCATTATTACAATGTTGGGAATGCAACGGAGATAAGCGATGTCATACATGCCTTGGTGGGTAGGGCCATCAGATCCAACAATTCCCGCCCTATCTAAGCAAAAGAATACTGGCAGGTTTTGGATGCAGACATCGTGAATTATCTGGTCATAAGCGCGTTGCAGGAAAGTAGAATAAATTGCAGCTACGGGACGCATCCCTTGAGTTGCAAGTCCTGCTGCTAGGGTAATTGCGTGTTGTTCAGCAATGCCGACATCAATATATTGATTGGGCAGTTTGGCTTGAAGTTTATCTAAACCTGTCCCTGTTGCCATAGCCGCAGTAATCCCAACGATTTTGGGGTTTTGTTCGGCAAGTTTCACTAGAGTGTGAGAAAAGACTTTGGCATAAGCCGGGGGTTTGGGTTTACTGGAAGGAATAGCTTTACCAGTTGCGACGTTAAAGGGACTTTGGGCGTGATAGCCAACTTGATCTAGTTCGGCAATTTCATAGCCTTTGCCTTTGGTTGTGGCTACATGTACCAAAACTGGGCCTTGTATTTGATGTGCTTGTTGGAAGGTGGCAATCAATTCTTCGAGATTATGCCCATCTACTGGCCCAATGTAAGTAAAGCCTAGTTCTTCAAAAACTGCTCCTACCTTGGGAACAGCCAAACGTTTCATACCTTCTTTAATGCGTCCGAGTTCAGGAGACAAAGATTCACCCACAAAGGGAATTTGCTTAAATTGTTCCTCAAGATTATCTTTTATAAATTGCACCGGCTGGCTGAGGCGCATTTTGTTGAGATAGCGGGGAATCGCGCCGACGTTGCGAGATATGGACATGTCGTTGTCGTTAAGAACAACCAATAGGTTAGTTTTCGGCATGTGTCCCGCGTGGTTGATGGCTTCTAAAGCCATACCCCCAGTTAGCGCCCCATCGCCAATCACAGCAACGGCTTTAAATTTTTCGCCTTTCAAGTCTCGCGCTAAAGCCATGCCTAACGCTGCTGAAATACTTGTAGAAGCATGTCCAGCCCCAAAGTGATCGAACTTGTTTTCACCGAGTTTGAGATAACCTGCAACTCCATCCTTTTGTCTGAGGGTGTGGAAGCGATCGTAACGTCCTGTAAGGAGTTTGTGCGGATAAGCTTGGTGTCCGACATCCCAAATCACTTTATCCCGATCTAAGTCCAGCGTCTGGTAAAGCCCTAGTGTTAATTCCACAACACCCAATCCTGGCCCCAAGTGTCCACCATTAACTGCTACGGTTTGGAGATGCTTATCTCGAATCTGACGGGCAATCTGTTGCAGTTGGCGAACAGATAAACCGTGCAACTGATTAGGATGGGTGATTTCGCTCAGATGCATATTATAGTGTTTTCCTCTGTAATTCGACGTTTTCAGTATTTTGATTTTCCCACGGTCGGGTTGTCCAGATAATCACACTCTTACATTGTTACTAAGTTGTAGTGGAAAGTATAACTTCGTAATTAATAATGGTGATAAATTTGCTAACCATTAACAATTTTTCAAAATGAGGTTGCAATTACACAAAGTCACAGCATATTTGTCAATAAGTAATGACACTTAAATAAAGTACGTTATTTGTATATAAAATCAAGCTTTCAGAAGTATATTGCGGAAATTCCTGAACTGGAACACTCAGTTTTCTCTTTTTAAGCAATCATAAATAAAGAATTAAATATCTCATTTCTGGCTAGATGTTCAGGATCGTTGCTAGCAAATATCTTTTCTGTTGTTCATTAATAGCAGCTAATTTTATCTGCGATCGCAGTTCATCTAGATGCGACAAATAAATATAATAATCTCCGTAAACAACAAGATCCCCAACTTCTTTAAGAAGTCGGGGATCTAAGCCTTTAGATTGAAAAAAAATCAAATAGGATTACTATTTACCAAAAGCATCCTTGATGTTCTCAACAGTACGTTCAACAACATTCTTTGTGTTGTCTACTGCTTCTTTAGTGCGAGATGCATCTTCATTTGCTCTTTTCTGAATTGTAGCGGCATCTTTCTTTGCTTTGCGCTCAATAAAACTACCATTATCTGTAGCTCGGTCAACTTTACTGGCATTACTCTTGGCAGCATCCTTAACTTTATCTGCCGCATCATCAATGAAATTTTTGGTTCGTCCAGCATCTCTACTGGCTTTTTCTTGAGCTTGATCGCCTGCGTCTTTTGATGCAATCAAGGTTCCAGCAGGATCAGCCATTGCGGAGGTGTTCGAGAAAAATGCACCTTGCCAAACGAAAGCCATCGCTAACATACAAAGCATTGTTGTAGCCATCCAGCGTTTTACCGTGGAAAGCTGTTTTGTCAAATAATTCAATTTCATAGAATGCAATCTCATGTGACTTAGTATACTATTTCTACTTTATTTAGCTAATTCACCATATCGATCCCTAGATAGAATTTATTGAATCATTAGTTATGAAACAAGTTCACTATTTTGATAGATTGAATTTTGAGTAAAGATTTTTTGCTAGTAATCAAGAACAGATTTTAAACATGGGCGATCGCCATTGAGTTAATTAACTAGCGATCGCTTTCATTGGGTGGTTACGCCATCGCAACTGACTTTTTACGATTGGGACGCTTGCGTTCTGATTTCTTTTTCAGTCCAATCGCTTGGGCTTGATCGCTATCCGATCCATATTGTCCGCGCACAACTTCTTTCATGGCTAATACAGCATTATGGAATTCCCATTCTGCTAATCGCGCAGCATTAGCAGCACCACGATATAAAGCTAGTTTCTCGATTTCAGCTTGTTGCTGTGTCAACATAGTCTGATAAGCTTGCTGTAAATGTGCCACAGACGCATCAGCCCGGGTTGTATTGTATGTGCTAATGGTTTGGAAACCGTGCAATGAGTTTATATCTTGACTAATTGATTGAGAAGGCAAGCGACGTGTTTTATCCTGAGCGGGCATATACGGATACTGGGATAAAGTACGTTATTAATGTGCCCATTAAAACAATAAAACTAACGGTAAGGGCGCACAAATATTTTCTCTGGAGATAAAAAGGTTTTTAAATATGGCAAGGGACTGGGTGAAAAGTCTTTTTGTGTCTAAGTTTTATCATCTGTTGATGTCCTAACCACCAAGGCTTGTGCTGTAAAACAAAGTTAGAGAAAAGGTGAGTTAATTTTTGCAAGTCAAAACAATCATATTGTCAACCGAAACAATGGCATTGTCAGCCAAAACAATCGTATTGTCAGCCGAAACAATGGCATTGTCAGCCAAAACAATCGTATTGTTAGCCGAAACAATGGCATTGTCAGTCAAAACAATACTATTGCAGTGAGTTGCATTAATATAGCGTGACAATACAATTACAAAACGGCAAGATGTTTTAGTGTTTTACAATCGGATGAACTTCTTCAGAGACGACACTAAAAAAGCATCACGCTGACATCAATTGTTGGATGCGCTGTGGTTCCTCTCCTAGCCATTCTAGATTTTGGGCAGTGCTATCAAAGATTGATGAGGTTTTGAAAGGCTCAAACTCGCCGCGTGATGCTGCTTGTGCGGTTTTTGCTAAAAGCGATCGCACTTGCTCGTCATTCATCGGCTGGAAAGTCCGCATTGCTTCAAAGGCTTGGTCTAGAATCTCCATGCTGTCAATTCCGGTAATCACAACCGATGTGGGCAGATTCAAAGCATAGTGTAAACATTCAATTGGCGTTACAGTCTTTGAGCGTAAAAGAATACCGTTTGCCAAGCTTTTCATTCCCAGAACGCCAATGTTTTGTTTAACCAGTTCTGGCACAACTAGCTTGGCAAAACTCCGATAGTGGGCATCCATGACATTGAGCGGCATCTGCACTGTATCAAATTTAAACCCGTTGGTAGCTGCAACTTCCAACATGTGCAGATGAACATAAGGGTCTTTATGCCCAGTGAAACCAATGTATCGGAGTTTGCCGGCTTGCTTCGCCTCAAGAAAAGCAACATTCGCCCCTTCTTCGTCAAAAACTCGATGCGGATCTTCGTGTCGAAGGATTTCGTGGTGCTGAACGAGATCGATGCAATCCACTTGCAGACGTTTAAGCGATTCGTCTAGCTGTCTTGCTGCTTCCTTTTTAGAACGACCATCGATCTTCGTCATCAAGAAAACTTTGTCACGGTAGCGATCGCGCAGGGCTTTTCCCATACGAATCTCGCTGACTCCACCGTTGTAATCCCAACTGTTATCCATAAAGGTGATGCCGCGATCGATCGCTGTTCTAACAATTCGGATAGCCAGTTCTTCATCAACGTGTTTTAAGGCGATGTGCCAACCACCCAATCCAATTGCAGAAACTCTTTCTCCTGTACTACCGAGAACTCGATATGACATTTCTGAATTTGGCGTAGTTTCTGACATCTGTTCTCCAAGTCTTTCAGCTATTACTTAAGTACATATAGCCGTGTGCCAATTCAAAATGCAAGGCAAACTTGACAATATCTTGCTGAAGATACAGTTTTTGAAGCGATCGGGAAAATATTAAAGAAGCCAAAATACCGATGGCAATTTAGGATGTGTGAGGTATATATAGGACTCAATACTTGTCGGTTAAAGGAAAAAAGGGGAAGAAAAACCTTTAACCTTTTCCCCAAATCCAATTCCGAGTTAAAAATGTAAAACTACACGCGGTAGTGGCAATTCATGAATTGCCACTACCGGAAAATCAAGATTTAAGTTATCCCGTGACAACTCAAAGTTGTAGTTTTAGGCTTTTATGTTTGCAGTTTGCAACAATTAGAAACTGGCTAGCGTTAAGGAGACGGAACCGCTACTCGATTGCCGGGAACAATCTGTGGCTGATAAGAAAATACTTCTCGGCTACGGGGATTTACGGTCACTTTCACCCAATTCACATCGTTAGTGCCATTCGCCGCATTGTCGCCAAATGTCTCAACACGAGTGAAGTTTTCGATACGTCTACCTTGAGCATCCAGAAATGGCTTGTCAACGCGGTAGTAGTGCGAGTCCCCGTATACATAGGCAATTGGTTTACGGAAAGCGATCGCTTCTTCGCGGAACGCTAATAAAAACTCCTTAAAGCCGTCAGGCTGGCCATCGGTTTGCGCGAGGGTCTTGGGATCGCGCAAAGGCGCTCTGGTTCCGTCGGTCAGATCCCAACCCGGATCGCCTTGGGAGATAAACATGACCGCTACCGAATTGCGTGTTTTTGCCACTTGAAAAGTCTCTCTCATCCATGCAATATCAGCTGTGTTTCGTGCTGCGTATTCAGATGGATCGGGCGCAGTATCACATAGGTTGTTGCACGAACCCTGGATATTGAGTGTCGCATAAGTAACTTTACCAACCGTCCAACGGCGGTTTTCAAGACAGGGCACTGCACCTGTTACACCAAGACACAGTGGTGTTGTCTGCACCTCCTGCACTAGCCGACGCTGCCCAAGGGAAAATTTTGTGTTGAAGAATACTTGGCGCTCGTAGTCGAGGCGATTGAGTGAGTTGAACCCACCGTTAGAGGGGCGATCGCAATCAGTCCAATCATTATCGCCTGGGGTGAAGGCTGCTGGTGCTTTCAAGGAGTTAAAGAAGCCGAGTGCCTGGGCATAGAGTTCATTACTGCATGTGGTCGGCGTGACCGAGCCTGGTGTAGAGTTACCCCCCTTTAGATCGCCGTCGTGGACACTAAAGGCCAGGTCTTGTGCGTTCATATCAGCAATCAGGTTCGGGACTCCCGTTGTTGCCTGGAGATCCGAGTAAGGGAGATCCCCCCAAAGTCCGATGGCATAAGTCTCGTTTTCGCCTTCGTACTCGTACTCATACTTCTTATCGCTGGCAGTCGCCACATTGATTGCGGAACTTGCCAGGAACGGCACAGTCAGCGCCAATAAACATACTTTACGCAGCAAACGCGCAGTGGTGAGGTGTTGAAACACTGAGTACCTAATATTTGTCATCATCTATATCCTCATTATTCTTTGGGATCGCGAGCGCATTTTGGAGAATTAGCTCCTTGCCCAACCATTTCAGTGAGGAAATTAGATTAGCGGATTGCCGATGACAGATAGGTTATGGATGGGTTAATCCTTCGTTTTTTTACAGGGATTTCACGGCTACTTTAGTTGTTTGTGTAGCCGCGAATATATAGAACCTGACTGTGCTGTGCTGTTATATTTATTTGCCGCTATAAAAAAAGGCAATTTCTTTTTCTTTGAGGGGCGCAAAATCAGCATCTATAAGTAATTGGTCGAGTTCTGCTTGGGGAATGTGTTTTGCACCAATTCGCACAATTCGCGATCGCATAGTATTAGATACGCCACTGCGCTGTCTATTGCCTTCTAGCGCCATGACTTTACCATAAAGTTCTAGTTTGGCAGGCGGAATAGGAGATCCATCAAAATCAATTCCCCGTGCGATCGCTTCATCAATAGCATCAGCACCCGTGGTAGTTTGATTCCCTGGGTTAGTTTCAGTAGTCATGGTGTTCGCTCTTTTTCGCTATGGGTAGATTTTACCAGTCTTGCTGACACCAAACCTGGCTACTAGCTTTTTTGTAATCAAGGATTAATTGCAATTCTTTCTGTCTTAGCGTGGGAAATTTATAAAACAAACCGCTTGGGTTATTAACTCAAACGTTTTGTCACTTAACCGATCGCTTCCTTTGTTTTTTGTAAACCAACTCGCCAGCGCCAAATTGCCGAGGCGATTGCCATGCCCACACCCCAAGCTAAAGGCAACCAAATAATAGCCCAGTGACCACCAGCCCAGTCTACATTCAATCCTGCACCCAGCCAATAAACACCAAATCCCATCAGCAGCATTGCCGCCACAAATTTCATTGGTTTGACTGGTACTTGCTGGAGTGGTGCCCTGAATAATAAAGCAAACACAACTAAACCAATTGCCGCGAAACCAGCGCCACTAATTGCTTCTAGCCATTCATTTTCGGCAGCACCCAAAGTTACAACTGCGATCGCTACTTCTACACTATCCAACAACGCACCCTTAAAGGTGGTGACAACAGCAAACCAGTTCCAGCCAGATTGATTCTCATCTTTTGCTAGTTGCTCTTCCAGGTTATCTTCCCCGCCACCTTTACGCTTTTTGGGAAGACCGGCATAATACCTAACAATGGAACGCATCCATTTTTGCCCAAAAAGTAGCAGTAAAACTCCCGCCACAATTCTGAGAATATCTACAGGGATCAGCGTCAAACTTTTTCCTAAGACCAGAGATAGCAGTAACGTCAAGGCAATGCCACCGCCTGAACCAACCAGTGCATTACGCCAACCTGCCAACCTGCCGACAACGATGACTATACCAAGAATCTCGACTAATTCAATTAAAGAGCTAGCAAAACTAGCGAGAATAATTTCCCAATTCATAATATTTTGATACTTGATCGTAGGGCAACACGATTCAGTTAATCACATTTGATTAGGTAGTCAACAGATTTAGGACTTACGCACTGTACAAAATAATCATGCTATGCATTTACGAAAATAGGTTGTTTCAGGCTTTTACTAATTATTGTTTGATGTTAAATATCCGTGCAATGTAAGGGCACAGCACTGCTGTGCCCTTATGAAAGATATAGTTTTTCAAAACATCCATATTTAGTGTTTTATGTCAATGCGTAAGTCCCAAGATTAATTCCGAGCTTGTCGCGTCACCAAACCACCAACAAACGCCCCTAAGATAGTACCTGTCCATAACCCCGTTGTGCTACCTTCCCATACTGCTCCTGGTGTAACCCAAGCGTTGCACATCTCCTTTAAACCCCAAGGTTGATTTTGACACTTTTGGCTATGCAGCATGATGCTAATTTGCCCACTGGTGTAACCACCGAAAAAACCGGATGATAGGGCCAGAAAAGTGCAAATTAAAATTCTGTTTTTAATCATTGGGAATTGGGAACTAGGAATTGGGAATTGGGAATTAGGAATTGGGCATGAAGAAGAGACAATGTAGACAAGGAAGAGGGGGTAGACTTGGGAGAGACTTATTCAGTAATTCTCCCTTGTCCCCCTGCCCCCCTGCTCCCTGCCCCCCTGCTTCTTCCCCATTCCCCATTCCCCATCACCCTGTATTTCTCATCCCTGCTGCAATCCCATTAATAGTTAACAATGCACCTCGTAATAATTCGCCTTTGCTGTAACGAGAATGGATGACTCCAGAAGTAGCATTAGAATTCATAGACTGGCGTAGGCGCTTGAGCAGGGAAACTTGGATAAATCCCAAGGGGACAATTGTGCCATTGCGTAACTGCACAGATCGTTGCAACATAGGATCGCCATCTAACAATTGATTGTGATCGGTGATTTTTAACACCAAATCCCTTGTGAGATAGAATTCGCTGGCAATTTGGTCAAAAACCTTGGCAAAACGAAGTTGATCTTCTGGTTTTGACAATTCTTGAACGTAGTGATGTGCCATTTGCATATCTACTTTTGCCAAAGTCATCTCGGCTTTAGAAATCACCATTTTGAAAAAGGGCCACTTAACGTAAAAGTAACGCAGCAATTTCAAGTGTTCTTCTGGTTCTGCGTTCAAAAACTCTTGTAACGCTGTGCCCACGCCATACCAAGAAGGAAGTAAAAAGCGGGTTTGTGTCCAGCTAAATACCCAAGGAATAGCTCTCAAACTGCTTAAATCTTTCTTACCAGATGGGCGACGGGCTGGACGGGAACTAATTTGCAGTTGGCTAATTTCTTCAATGGGCGTTACTTGGTGAAAGAAGTCAACGAAATCAGGTTGTTCGTAGATTAAAGCACGATAATGTTGACGCGATCGCGCTGCTAATTCTTCCATAATCTCATTCCAGGGTTCAATATCATCAAACCCTGTCCGCAGCAGGCTAGCTTGAATCACGGCGGTAGTGATGGTTTCCATGTGGTACAATGCCAAGTCCAACAAGGAATATTTAGAAGCCAAAACTTCTCCTTGTTCGGTAATCTTGATTCGCCCATTGATACTATGACCGGGTTGAGCCAAAATCGCCTCGTAAGCAGGGCCACCACCCCGCCCTACAGAACCACCGCGTCCGTGGAAAATCCGCAAACTTACATCATAGTTTTCTGCTATTTTTTGCAGTGATTTTTGGGCTTTATGAATTTCCCAGTTACTGCTTAAAAAACCTGAGTCTTTGTTGCTGTCAGAATACCCCAGCATTACTTCTTGTAAGTTAGGGGTGAGGGGTGAGGGGGAGGCAGGGGAGCAGGGGAGCAGGGGAGCAGGGGGGGATGAGTTTTCATCAGTATCCTCTGTTTTTGTCTGTTCGTAGCCGCCAGCTAATAAAGCGCGATATAAGGGGAGTTCAAACAGGTTCCGCATGACGCTTCTGGAACGTTGTAAGTCTTCTACTGTCTCAAATAGAGGGACGACTTGAATGGTTCCGACGGCGATGGCGGGGTCAAAAAGTCTGGCTTCTTTGGCTAAGAGTAATACTTCTAGCACGTCGCTTACGTCGCGGCACATGCTGATAATGTAAGTTTGGCAGATATTCAGGCCAAATTCTTGTTGGAGCGATCGCACGACGCGAAAGGTTTCAATGACATCGTTGGTTTTTTCCGAAAATGGCAGTTCTGCGGGAATTAACGGCCGACGAGTTTGCAGTTCTCCTGTAAGCCAAGCGACTTTTTGCTCCTCAGATAGTTCGTTGTAAGGTTGAGGTAATATTTGCAGGTATTGTAGTATCTCATTCAGCGTATCAGCGTGGCGGGATGATTCTTGACGAATATCTAGCTGTGTCAAATTAAAGCCAAAAATTTCTACCTGACAGATGAGATTTTCTAATTCTCGACAGCTTAAACCTGTTTCTGTCAAGTTGCGCTGAATCATCCGCAGTTCTGCTAAAAAATCGTCTCCCGAACGATACAGGGGGCTGTCTGGATTTTTTGGCGTTTCTCGATTGTACAAAGCTAGATTGCGATCGCGAGTATTTTCTAGCCGTTTCAGTACATAAGCAAGTTTCAGCCGATAGGGTTCTTGCCGATAACGCAACGCCAATGCGTCGTACACTTCACTCAACTGGGATTGATCTAACTCTAGAGATTCCAGCAAATCTGGTAAGACATCACTCCAGTGCATCGACACACTCAACAATTCAATCAGATTTTTCACTGACTGAATATATCTCCCCAGCACCATTTTGCGCTGATAGCAAGCTGTTTGCCAGGTAATTTCTGGTGTAACTGATGGATTCCCATCTCTATCTGAGCCTACCCAGGAACCGAAAGAGCAAAAGTTTTTACTCGGTGGTTCTAGCCAAGGAAAGGTATTAGATAAGGTGTGTTTGAAACGTTTATAAAGTTGGGGAATGCCATCAAATAAAACTTCTTGGAAGTAGTGCAAAGCATAGTCTACTTCATCTAGCACTGTGGGTTTGAACTGGTGAAGTTCGTCTGTGCGCCACCACAAGCGAATTTCTTCGAGCAATTGTTCGCGGACATCTGCTGCTTCCCAAGGATATGCTCCTGGGGTAGTCCCGGAATGGTTTTCCAAAGCATCCAGTTTTTGCAAAAGTTGTACCACCTGTCGCTGCTTATCGCGGATGGTATGACGAACAATTTCCGTTGGGTGCGCTGTAAAAACTAAGCGGACATCCAGATGAGCAATTAGACGTTGAATTTGCTGGGGTGGTACATTCAGTTTGAATAAATAGGGAAACAAAGCAGCGAAAGTACCTTTTGGTTTGACTGGCGCTTTTTCTAGATAACTTTTTTTCAGGAAGGCTGCTGCTATTCCCTTGCTAACAGGCGCGTCATCTTCTCTTTGATTGGAGGAATAGTTAACATTGGATGGTGTTTCTGGCTCTGTAGCCTCTGTATCTGCTTCATAGCGACTTAGTTGCTGCCGTTGTTCGTATTCTTGCTCAATGATGTTAATCAGCTGAAAATAGAGGGCGAAAGCACGAGCCGCGCGGATTGCTTCATTGATATTTAGTTGTTCAATTAATTTGACGGCTGAGGATGCTTGGTCATTTCTTGCCTGTCCTTCTGGCGAACACAAATCACGCAGTTGCCGCAGCAAGTCTACCATGTTTTGACCGCATTCTTGCCTCAGAACTGACTCCCACAATTCTTCCACTACCTGGAGACGATGACGCAAAAATAATTCCGACACCGGGTATATATCCGCAGTTTGAGACGAAGAGTATAAAAGGGAACCCATATTCTCTATCTTGTAAAGCTAATAACTGTTTACACTTCTAGGTTTTCTAGTGAATGCTCATCGGGTTATTCCTGAGCAAATAATTATTTGGTGTATATTTTCTAAGTTTGATTGGTTTCGTCATCCTCTGGGAAGTCGAGAATGGGTAGGCGATCGCCTCGAAACAATTCTTCACTGGCTTCCCCTATGCTTTCTAGTGCCCTTACGGTGGTTTTTCCGCTAATGAGCAGCAGTAATATAGACGCTGTACTTACTTGTAAAAGGAACGATTTAGGAATGGTAAATAAATCGAGATGGGATGGCGGGTTAGTTGCGGGTTCGTGGTTGGCAGGAGGCATTGCTAATTTTTGCTTATGGGAATTATGAGTAAAAAGGGATTGAGGTTAGGAGTGAGGAGTGAGGAGTTAGGAGTTAGGAGTTAGGAGTTAAGATGACTCCAACGATAAAGGGATGAAGTTTAAATGAGATAAGCTTGTTGCTTGTTTCGTCCATTAGGGGCGTTAGCGTAGGATGCAAGTCCAGTTTTAAAGGACAAGTCATCAGCCAGTCATATAGAATTATTCTGACTCCTGACTCCTGACTTTTAATTCCTAACTCCTAACTTTTGATTCCCTATTAGTAAAATAAACGCAAAACTCAATATTAGTCAGACTTGCAACCTGTACAAGACTATCTTGGCCGATTTTGTGAGCTACGAAGGTAACAAAATTGTTAAAAAAAAACGTCAGAGTGTGATAAACAGATGGTTCTAGTTTACAAGTGCAGGCACTATTCCCTAACAATCGCTGACTGTAAAGTTAACTTTCCATGAAAACAGTATTACCAGATCGCCAGCAATCTTTAGTCCAATGGGTAAGCCAAGCCACAGGAATTAACACTTTCGGGGTGAAAGTCCGGTTACGGGGAAATGACCTTCATATTCTTTGTGAAGGTACTGAATGTCCGCAGCGTTGGCGTACTTTGTCTGATTTGCTGCAAGCATTACAGCAAACAAACTTAGATACTCTCACAAGCAGCGAACAAACCTCAATATATCAAGTATTTGTCTATGGCCGAAGAAAAGGGGAGCAGCGCCCCAAATGGTGTCATCGAGTTTACTTGAATCAAATAGATAAGCATCTGGAGCAGGTAGAACAAGCCTTGCTAGCAGACTCGGAAAAATTAAAACAATCGGCTGGGGCGCTAATTGTCTCTAACGAAAGTTTGGCACGTCAAGGTAACCCAGAGGCGATCGCCAGATATCTCAGCGAAACTTTGAGTAGTTTGGGTGTATCTGTAATAGCAAAGATTAAGCCATATAAATCAAATAATTCTCAGGCGGAAGAAAATCGCCTGTGGATATTTTGCCAATCGAGCTATAGTCCTGATGCATCTTTGCTTGCTGAACCTATAGCACAAAAGTTGCGTTATCTCAAACTTTCCGGCTACCAAGATGCCGTAATTGTTTCCCAAGTAAGGGGCGAAACTGCCCCTGATTGGCTGCTGCGGGTGGATTTGACACCAGCAGAGGTAATGCTAAAAGAATGGGCGCGTTGGGGAGATATCCAAGCGATCGCGCGATTATTAACTGAGGTATTGTCAGGATTAAAAGTTGCTGTCCAAGTTTCTCTAAAAGAATCAACTCTACATATTTTTTGTACACCAGCCTTTGACCCTTTAGGAACTGCCCCAATCCCCGACAAATCGGTGTGCTTAGAGGCGATTGTACCCCAGCTAGAAGCGATCGCGCCTCAAGGCATTCTCGCCGCCACCATATACGGACAAAAAGCCGGCGACACACAACCCACTTGGATTGATTGGCTAGCTTTACCCGCCACAAACCATCCCGCCTTTGCCCCATCACCCCTAGATTTGGCTAATACTGGTGATGAACCAGCGATCGTATTTTTACTGGAGCGTTTACTTAATCCTGATTTGGATTGGCGTTTATTGACAGGTGGAATTCGCGTCCTGTTGCTGAACAGAAATGATTTGCTGCATATCATGTGTGATGCGCCTGTTTGTCCACCACGCCAACAAGTAACAAGTAAAATTACGCAGTTTATCCGCCATTTGAAAATTCCCGGTATTATGGGAATACGTGTATACGGTCGCCGGGCTGGGAATAAAGAACCTTTTTGGCACTATGGCGTTGATCTCGAACATCGCCAACGTTTAGTACCAGAAGCAACCCCAGAATTCGCTGCTACTTCTAAATACATTGACGATCTCGTAACCTCTGAGACTAGTGAGCCAATTTTGCGCCCCGATTTAACCACAGAAGAAGTTCAAAGTTTTGTAACAGAAGTAGCGCGAGATTGGATAGCAACGGCCAGTGCAACCGCGAAAAAATTCTTGTTAAAAAGCCAGCTATTTACTGAAAGCCACCAATCAGCAGAAGAAAATCCTGACGATCAAGGACTTAAGATTGCTCTAGTTTGGGGGACACTCGGCTTATTACTGACTCTCCAAACCGATTGGGTATTGGGTCGAATTATTGCCCAGACTAAACCGAATTTGCCCAAAGCGGCCAGTGTTTTACCTTCACCATCTGGACAAAAGGCATCTTTGACATCTGGGAAAACTCAGACTGAGAAAACGGCATTTTTTAGCAGCACTTCCAAGAGAAAATCTCCTGCAAATCAGAGTTCTGTATTTAATGCTTCTGAGTTTACGCAAAGTGATGAGACTCAGACAAATAATTTGGCAGCTGCACCACTGAAGGAAAAAGCAACCGCAACAGCTATTCTTTTAGCAGCGCGATCGCAGATGCCAAGTTTCAATGTCAGGCAGTTAGATGAGCAATTAGCACTGTATAAACAGCGTTTGGCTATAAATGGTACACCGCCTGATGTATTGGTTATTGGTTCCTCCCGCGCCCTCAGAGGAATAGATCCGGCAGCACTTTCTAAAGCTTTAGCGACTCAAGGCTATCCAAATATTGACGTCTTTAACTTTGGGATTAACGGTGCTACTGCACAGGTTGTAGACTTTGTACTTCGCCACGTATTGGAACCATCAGAACTGCCTAAAATAATTGTTTGGGCAGATGGGGCGCGTGCTTTCAACGGTGGACGCGAAGATATTACCTTTAAATCTATTGCTGCATCAGCTGGTTATAAGCAAGCATTCCAAAAAGTAACAACAACTGCAAATAGCAGTAATTCACCGGAAAACCAGGAAAATTCGCAAGAAGAGAAGGTAAAAGAAGAAAAACAGGAAATTAGCCCATATCAAGCTGTCAATGATTCATTAAATCAGGTATTAGCCTCTCTTTCTGGTAGTTATGCAAACCGCGACCAAATAAAAAGTTTATTGCAAAAACAACTACTTATATTTGGTAATAATCAAACAGTTGCATCACAAAAACAACAAACAGACGGAACTTCAGATGAGAGTACTTCCCAGCAAGCAGTTGATTTTGATGGCTTTCTAGCTTTGTCCATCCGCTTCAATCCTGCTAGATACTATCAAAAACATTCTAGAGTTCCCGGAAATTACGACAACGACTATAAATCTTTCCAAGTAGAAGGAAAGCAAGATACTGCTTTCCAAGAAGTGCTTCAGTTTACTCAGTCTCAGAAAATTTCTTTAGTGTTTGTCAACATGCCTCTCACGGCAGATTATTTAGATCCAGTGCGTAAAGGATATGAGCAACAATTTCAGCAATATATGTTGCGTCAAGCAACTAATCCCAACTTTATCTATCGAGATTTGAGCCAAAAATGGCCAAAAGCCAATGATTACTTTTCCGATCCCAGCCACCTCAACCGCTTTGGAGCATACGAAGTCTCCAAAAAGTTGGCTAACGATCCAATGATTCCTTGGCCAGTGAAGTAAGGGAATGGGGAATTGGGAATCGGGAATTGGGAGAATAATCTACGATACCCAATGACAAATGACAAATGACAAATGACTAAAAAATGAACTTTATATCAATTTTCTATGGGCTATTCTTGCTAAGTGTTTTAGGGATTTACTGGTCTTTAGCACGAGAAAAATTACGATTATGGACGCTGCTAATTGCTAGTTTAGTTTTCTATTCATCTTTGCATATCCAGTACATACCATTGCTATTAGCATTGACGTTTATCAATTTCCGTGTGGGGCTAGAGATTGGTAAAAATACATCACCAGGAAAACATTCTCTTGACTGGCAAATTTCTAATGAAGAGTGGCAATTTGCTCAAGGTGATTGGAATCGTCGTCGTCTAAAAGTTTTGTGGGTAGGTATAACTCTCAATGTTTTACTCTTATTAGCTTTTAAGTATGTAACCCCTTTATTTAAGTTTGTTTTCAATATCCAAACAAACTCACCAGATAACTCTTTTAAATTGATTGCGCCCTTGGGGATTTCATTTTTCACCTTTGAATGCATTGCTTATTTAATAGATGTCTATCGCGGTGCGCCTGCTGCCGATCAGTTTCTCAAATTTGCTACCTACAAATTATTCTTCGCTAAACTGATTTCTGGCCCGATTACGCGCTACCACAACTTAGCAAATCAATTCAATGCGCTAGACTTTCCTAGTGCCGATAAAGTAGCACAGGCGCTATGGTTAATTGCCAGAGGCGCAGTCAAAAAAGGTATTTTTGCAGATCACCTGGGAATTTTTGTTGATTTATGTTTTGGTAACTTACAACGAGCAGGTAGTACCGATCTCTGGTTAGCGACATTCGCTTATGGCTTGCAGTTATATCTAGATTTCAACGGTTACGTAGATATTGCCCGTGGCAGTGCTTTGCTTTTCGGCTTAGTTTTACCTGAAAATTTTGACTTTCCCTACTTTAGCGCCAGTATTGGAGAATTTTGGCGGCGTTGGCATATCACTCTAGGAGATTGGCTACGTAACTATGTCTACTTTCCTTTGGGTGGTTCGCGTCGGGGTTTAATCCGCACCTGCTGGAATTTATTTACTGTGATGCTAATTGCTGGTATCTGGCACGGCGCTGCTTTGGGTTATGTCGTTTGGGGTATATTACACGGGTTAGCGTTGGTGGTTCATCGACTTACAGATGCTATGAGCGATCGCTATGAAAAACTAGAGCAATTCTGGCAAAATCCTCTAGGTATCTTCGTAGCTTGGTTCTTAACCCAACTGATGGTTTTTACCTCTTGGATTTGGTTCCGTCTACCTAATCTCGAAGACTCTTCTTTAGTAATTCGACACCTTTGGGGTTATCCGGCTGATGTCCAGTTTGCTCAAAAGGTCTATGTGGATGCCTTAAATATCAGCCAATACCAACTCACTTGGGTACTTCTAACTTTAGCGGCAATGATGGCTGTAGTTTATGCCTTCAACCGAATGCTGAAGTTAGAGTTCAACTGGCCCATTAAGCTTGTCTTTGTTCCCATCTGTTTCTACGCTGTTTGGTTATTAGCTCCTGAAGGCAGTTTGCCCTATATATACTTTGATTTTTAAGTTTCTACCAACAATTACAACAACATAAGACAACGTACAACTTATTATTTCGTTACAAATTAGTTAGGGTTATTTGTAAAGGAATGTAAAGGGAATTAAATAGGCGATCGCGTCATTGAAAGCTATAGCTTAAAATCGCTGAAAAAGCGTTAAATCCTTACTTTTATGAGTATTATTCATAGTAGGAAAACTTTACATTTCGACGAGCTTGTTAAAGAATTTTATTACAGAATATTAAGTCAAAGATCGCGTCCAAGTAATTTCATGTAGACTGTAATTCAACAGGCAAAAATAAAATCTGCTTGTTGCATTTTTAACAAAAAATAGCACTTATAAAACAATGACCACAACCTTACAACGGCGCTCCGACGCTAACGTATGGGATCGCTTTTGCGAGTGGATTACCAGCACAGACAACCGTATCTACATCGGTTGGTTTGGTGTGCTAATGATCCCAACCCTACTAGCTGCTACCACCTGTTTCGTAATTGCATTCATCGCTGCTCCTCCAGTAGACATCGATGGCATCCGCGAACCAGTTGCAGGTTCTTTAATCTACGGAAATAACATCATTTCTGGTGCAGTAGTACCTTCCTCCAACGCTATTGGCTTGCACTTCTACCCAATTTGGGAAGCTGCTTCCTTAGATGAGTGGTTGTACAACGGTGGCCCTTACCAATTGGTAGTTTTCCACTTCTTGATCGGTTGCGCTTGCTACCTCGGTCGTCAGTGGGAACTTTCTTACCGCTTAGGTATGCGTCCTTGGATTTGCGTAGCTTACAGCGCACCTTTGGCTTCCGCTACCGCAGTATTCTTGATCTACCCCATCGGTCAAGGTTCTTTCTCTGATGGTATGCCTTTGGGTATCTCTGGAACCTTCAACTTCATGATTGTGTTCCAAGCAGAACATAACATCTTGATGCACCCCTTCCACATGTTAGGTGTGGCTGGTGTATTCGGCGGTTCCTTGTTCTCTGCAATGCACGGTTCTCTAGTAACCTCTTCTTTGGTGCGTGAAACCACTGAAACCGAATCACAAAACTACGGTTACAAATTCGGTCAAGAAGAAGA